>CAMOGQ010000092.1 GCA_946614165.1 uncultured Lachnospiraceae bacterium | reverse complement strand
AAAATATCTCTTTTCAGACGCCGGATTCCGCCGTCAGAACTTCCCCGCCCGTTTCCCGGCAGATCCCGATCAGATCCTTCATGGTCCCGGAAAGATATTTGCTGCTGTGCCAGACTACATAGTTTTTCCGCACAAGCTTTTCCGACTCCGGCGCATGGGCCGAAACATAGCCGGACAAGATCTGCTGCCTGACCAGGTTCCTGGGCAGCATGGACAGGCCGATCCCGGCGTGGACCGCCTCGATCACCGCCGGGATGCTCTCGCTCTCCATGACCGGCTCAAAGGGCATGCCGTGAAGGGAATAAAGATTCTCCATAAAGGTCCTGGATGCGGATTCCTTGCCGTAGACGACGATGCGCTCTCCCGAAAGGTCCTCCACCTTCAGATGCTTCTTTTTTAACAGGGGGTGGTCCGGCGCCAGCAGAAGGGCCATCCGGTCATATCCTATGGTCTCTGCCTCCAGGGACTTTTCCAGCCCGGCCCCTTCCACCAGGGCCAGATCCAGTTCGTTGCGCATGAGCCGGTCCAGGACCACGTGCCGGTCCGAAACATAGGAATAGATCTGGAGATCCGGGTATTTCTTCACAAAGGCCGTCAGGACCCGGGGAAGGACAACGCTGCCCAGGGTGGTGCCGGCTCCGATCCGGATCGTTCCCTTCTGCTCCCACTCCTCCATGGAGGCCTCCATGCGGTCCATGGTGGTGACCACGTGGATGGCCTGATCGTAAAGCCGTTTCCCCGCTTCCGTAATATAGAGCCGTCTGTGGATCCGCTCGAAAAGTGCGATGCCGTAATAATCCTCCAGCTCCTGCACGGCCCTGGTGACCGTGGGCTGGGTCATGTGAAGGCTCCTGGCCGCCCCGGTCACGCCCTGATTCCGGCAGACCGCTATGAAGATCCTGAGATGTCTGATGGTCATTTTTATCCTCCTTATTTCATGCCCTTTTGGGCATGAAACATATTTGATAATACAATTTTACTTATTAAGCTTCAAGTCATATAATGCGCACTGTTGGAAATCGATTTAACAGATTTTTCGTATATGTGCGCAAAAGAGGATATGAATCATGACTGTATTTCTTTCTGTGGCCGTCGCCCTGTTCGCCGGCCTGATGCTGACACGTGTGTTTAAAAAGCTGGGCTTTAACTTCCCCGACGTCACCGCCTACCTGATCGCAGGCCTGATCATCGGCCCCTACGGTCTGGGAAGACTGGGCGTGGAAGGACTGGGCTTTGTTTCTGCCGAAAGCGTGGAGGCGGTCTCCATGATCAACACCGCCGCCCTGGGCTTTATCGCCTTCTCCATCGGCAGCGAATTCCGGCTCTCCAGTTTAAAGAATACCGGCAGGGCCGCCGTGGTGATCGGCATCTTCCAGGCCCTGGCCGCCACTCTTTTAGTGGACGGAGCACTCCTGGTCCTCCACTTTATTATGGGGGAAGAGATCCTTCCCATGCCCGTTGTCCTGACCCTGGGCGCCATCGCATCCGCAACGGCGCCGGCCGCCACCCTGATGGTGGTCCGTCAGTATAAGGCCCACGGCCCTCTGACCAGTCTTCTGCTGCCCATCGTCGCTCTGGACGATGCGGTGGGCCTTGTGGTCTTCTCCGTCTCCTTCGGCATTGCCAGAGCCATGCTGGGCGGAAGCCTGGACGTGATCTCCATCGTGATCAACCCCATGCTGGAGATCGTCTTTTCCCTGATCCTGGGCAGCCTTCTGGGCTTTGTCCTTTCCCAGGTGGAAAAGCTCTTCTTCTCCAATACCAACCGTCTGTCCATGACCATTACCTTCGTCTTTCTGACCATCGCCCTTTCCGACCTGGAGATCCCCGTGGGGCCCGCCACCATCTCCTTCTCCTCCCTTCTGGTCTGCATGATGCTGGGCACGGTCTTCTGCAACATGTCCGAATTCTCGGAGGATGTCATGAACCGGTCAGAAAAGTGGACGGCCCCTCTGAACGCCGCCTTCTTCGTCCTGAGCGGCGCGGCCCTGGACCTGGGTGTCTTCTCCCACCTGCAGTACGTCCTGGTGGGCATCGTCTACATACTGGCCCGTTCCCTGGGCAAATATCTGGGCGCCATGGTCAGCTCCACGGCCATGGGATGCGACGGGAATGTCCGCAGGTATCTGGGCATCACTCTGCTGCCCCAGGCCGGCGTCGCTCTGGGCATGTGCGTCCAGGCCATGGCCCTGGGTGAATTCGAGGGCTCCGTCATCCGCAACGTTACCCTTTTCGGCGTTCTGATCTATGAGCTGGCAGGTCCTCTCATGACCAGGGACGCTCTGCAGAAGGCAGGCGAGATCACCGAAAAGCCCAAGGAAAAGCAGAGCCGCGAACGTTTCAGGAAATCCGCCTGAAAGACTGCCTGAGAGAATTATCAGCCGGCTGCACGGCACGTCAAAAGCTCCGGTCCACCGCGTGGACCGGAGCTTTTCTGCTCTCCCGGCTCTGGAGCCGGCGGTCTTTTATTCCGCAGCCCTAATCAGACCGGATCTTTCATGGAATGCTCGAGAGCGTCCACGATGGTGGGCACCACGTAGGTGGCAGCCTCCTGGACTTCCTTGGGAGCATAGGGGAAGGTGTAGGAAATATCGGACTCGATCAGCAGAGGCATGTCGTTGATGGAATCGCCGATGCCGTAGAGCTTGATGCCGTCGTACTTGTCGGCGTAGAACTTGCGCAGTCTCTCCACGCCCTTGCCCTTGGTGCAGCCCTTGGGAGCGATGTCGACTTCGACCACGTTCTGGAAAGCATTGATATAGTCGCCGAACTTTTCGTTGATGGCCTTGGCCAGGGCCGCGGCCTCCTCGAAAGTCTCGTTGTGGACGCCCAGCTGATGGACCAGTCCGGGCATGGCGTCCTTCATGCCTGTAATGACATGATACTCACCGGGATAATCCATCTCGGCAAAGACGTTGATCACGCCGTTGATGTCGATGGAGATCCTGTGCTCATTGGGGTCTGTGGGGTTGACGAACTTGCAGATGGCGTCTACCACGTCCCTGTCGATGCCTCTGCGGAAGATGTCATTGAAATCCCCGTCGACGATGTTGGCGCCCGTGGAGGTGATATAGAAGTCGGGCTTGATGATCCCGCCGATAAAGGGAGTCAGACCTCCTACCTGTCTGCCGGTGCAGAGACCGAAAAGACCGCCTGCCGCCTGGTACTCCTTGATCTTCTCGACATTTTCCGGAGGAAGCTTGACTTCCGCCTTATAGAAATAGAGTGTTCCGTCAAAATCACTGGCGAATACTTTCTTCATGCCTGTCATCCTTTCTGTTTTATTTATTTGTGCACTTCTCATGAAGTGCCGTCCCTACTCTCAATCATACCATGAATTCGCCCATATTTTTCATTATTCTTGCTTTTATTTTGTGAATCTCATACAATAATAGTGTTAAGTTCCGTACCATATCAGCCAGCACTTTTTAAATAATCGGAGGTATCATTTTGAGAGAATGGACTCGTGAAGAACGCTACCGCGTACTGCACAGCGCAGACGAAATTATTGACCTGCACGACAAGATCGTTTCCTCTGACTACCGTCAGAAATTCCATGTACAGCCCATCACCGGTCTGTCCAGTGATCCCAACGGCTTCGGATATCACAACGGGATCTGGCATCTCTATTATCAGTGGTGCCCCTGGGGAGCCGTCCACGGCCTGAAATACTGGTATCACGCCACCAGCACGGACCTGATCCACTGGACCAACGCAGGCGTCGGCCTCTGGCCCGACACCGTCTATGACAACAGAGGGACCCACTCCGGTTCCGCCTTCTCCAAGGGCGACGACCTGTATCTCTTCTATACAGGCAACCACAGAGACGAAGACTGGACCCGCACTCCCTACACCTGCGCCGCCAAGCTGGGCGAGGACGGCAAGCCCGTCAAGCTTCCCGAGCCCCTCTTCGGCCCCCGTCCGGATTACAGCGAACACCAGAGAGACCCCAAGATCGTCTATGTGCCCTCCAAGGATAAATACTTTATCTTTATCGGCGCCCAGAACCTGGATCTCAAGGGCAGAGCCCTGATCTACGAATCCGACTCTCTTCTGGAGGGCTGGAAGTTCGCGGGCGAGCTCAAGGTCCCCGGCTTCGAGGACTTCGGCGGCATGTGGGAATGCCCCTGCATCGTCAACATCTCCGGCAAGGATGTCCTGATCTTTTCTCCTCAGTACACAAAGCTGCCCGGCCGTGCGGAAAGCACCAACCACAACATCTATCTGATCGGAAAGATGGACTATGATACCCTGACCTTCACTCCCGAAGGCGACTATCGTTTCCTGGACTTCGGCTTCGACTTCTATGCGGCCCAGTTCGCGGCAAACGTCTCCGATCCCGACAAGGCCATCCTGATCGGCTGGATCGGCCTGCCCGACAACCACTATCCCACCGAGGAAGAGGACTGGGAAGGCTCCATGTCCGTAGTCAGAGAGCTGCGCCTGGGAGACGGACAGCTGATCGCATCTCCCGTAGAAGGCTTTGAACAGCTCCGCGACAAAGAGCTTCCCGCAGACGGCACCCTTCCCGCTTTCGGAGAATTCCTCCTGAAGGCCGGTGCCGGCGACATGGATCTGAACCTCTTCACAAAGGCAGACGGCACGGGCGGCCTGAAGATCCACTATGACGACGCCGCAAAGACCCTGACCGTGGACAAGAGGGGCATGGAAAAGCGCTTCAACCAGAACGTGGGCGAGGTCCTGGAGGTCCCGCTGGGCAGAACCCTTTCCGACATCCGCGTCCTCATCGACCGCTGCTCCGTGGAAATGTTCATCAACGGCGGCGAAGCCACCTTCACGGCCCACGTCTATCCCACAAAGGATGAGCACAACTACACCGTCACAGAAGGCGCATGCGTCACCATCTACAGCCTGAAGCCTTCCGTAAAAGACGACTTCGTTTTCTGATCAGGAAAAGCCATTAACAAAATTTAGTTTGTTCTCCAAATGAATGCGCTGTATACTTGTCTGTACAGCGCATTCTTTTTATGCGTGAAGAAACCGCCCCCTCCGGCGGAAGAAAGGAAACATTAAGCATATGTTGGCAAATATCCCTTACAGACTCTCTCTGGCCGCCGCCGATACCCTGGAGACCGTGGCCGAAGAGGTCTCCGGCGCGGACTCTCTGACGGAACTGTTAAAGACCCTTCAGCCCTACGCGCTTTCCCTGGGACTCAAGCTCCTGGAGCTGGCGGTCATCTACTTCGTGGGATCCCGCCTGATCCGTTTCTTCATTACTCTGCTGGATCACACCTTCAGCAGGATCGGTTCCAACGAGACCCTCCGGAAGTTCATGCGGTCCTTTATCCATATCGGCCTTTACGCCGTCCTGGTCTTTATCATGGCGGGCGAGATCGGCATCAATATGGGCACCCTGGCGGCCCTTCTGGGCTCGGGCGCCGTGGCCATAGGCCTGGCCCTGCAGGATGACCTGTCCCACTTTGCGGGCGGCGTTTTCATCCTTCTCATGCGTCCCTTCCAGGTAGGAAATTATATCACCACTTCCGAAGGCGACGGCACGGTCCTGGAGATCGGCCTTGTCTATACAAAGCTCCGGACCCCGGACAACAGGGTGATCACCATTCCCAACGGCAAGCTGGCCAGTATTACCACCACCAACAACTCGGCCCTGCCCATCCGCCGCATGGACATTTCCTGCAGCATCAGCTACAGCGCGGATATCCAGAAGGCCAAGGCTATTATGGAAAAGGTCATCCGCAGCTGCGAAACGGTCCTGCAGGAGGAGCCCGTCACCGTATTTGTGGACGCCCTGGGCGACTCCTCCGTGACCATCGCCTCCTGGTGCTGGTGCAAGGGATCCGATTACCTGGCCACAAAGCACTGGCTTCTGGAAAACGTCAAGCTCGCCTATGACGCTGCGGGCGTGGAGATTCCCTTCCCTCAGATGGATGTCCACATCCGGGAACGGGTCTGACTTCTTTTTCAAAAAGCGCAAAAAAGATCCCCTCAGGGATGTTTCCCGCGGCCGCGGCGGCGGGTCTCTCCCGGAGGGGATCTTTTTTCTTTTACAGCAGGGCTTCGAATTCCCTCAGCTTCTGCTTTGCTTCTTCGCTCAGGTTTCTGGGCACTTCCACTTCCACGGTCACGTACTGATCGCCTCTGACGGAAGGGCTGTTCATATAGGGAATGCCCTTGCCCTTCAGGCGGATCCTGGACCCCGACTGGGACCCGGGCCTGACTTTGCAGACCACTCTCCCGTCCAGGGTCTCCACCATTGCTTCGCCTCCCAGGGCCGCCGTGGAAAAAGGCACATGGACTGTAGTATAGACATCCTGCCCCTTTCTTTCCCAGCCGGGCTTTGGAAGGACATTGACTTCCAGCATCAGATCTCCGGCTCTGCCTCCGCTGCTGCCCGGCTGGCCTTTGCCTGCGATCCGGATCTTCTTGCCCGTATCGATGCCGGCCGGGATCTTCACCCGGACGTTCTTTGCAGCGCCCTGGCCGTCCCGGAAGCTGAAGGTCTTCTCGCACCCTTTTGCCGCTTCCTCAAAAGTGACATTGACGGAAGCCGTGGTGTTGGCTCCGTCCCGGGGCATGTCTGCTCCGTATCCGTAGGACCCGGTGCGGCCTCCGAAGCCTCCTCCGAAGCCTCCTCCGAAGCCCCCGCCTCCGAAGCCGAAGTTCTTCAGTATATCCTCAAAGCCGGCTCCGCCGCCGGAAGAAAAATGAACATTCTGGTAGCCGCCAAAACCCCTGTTTCCGAAGTCTCCGCCAAAGCCCCTGAAAGGCTCCCTCCAGGTGCCGGTGCCCTCGTCATAGGCATCGAAGCCGTATTTGTCATAAAGCTTCTTCTTTTCCTCGTCGCTCAGTACATTGTATGCTTCCTGGACCTCTTTGAAGCGGTTCTCCGCCTCTGTATTTCCGGCATTGGTATCCGGATGGTATTTCTTGGCCAGCTTTCTGTATGCCTTCTTGATCGCAGCCGGATCCGCGGTCTTTGTCAGCCCAAGTACGGCATAGTAATCTTTCTTTCCGCTCATTTCCGCTGCCTCCTTTCACCGCGCCCCCTTCTTCCTTCTCTCAGAGGGCTTTCATAACAAAAGCTGCATCTCCCGCCTTCGGGGATGTGCAGCCTTTCAGCGCGGGTATTTATTGTTCTACTTGTTATATAACATTCTTTTAAACGTAAGTCAAGACATATCTGCGGCAAATTAGAGGCCCTTACGGAAAAACCGAAAAAAAAAGGGAAAAAGGTAGGAAGCGCAGATATAAAAAGGACAGCCGCCAGATGGCGGCTGTCCCCTGTATGAATCAGTTTCTTTAAAACGTCCCTGCCTATTCCAGGACCGCCACGGCCTCGAAAGGACGCAGGGCCTTTACGCAGCCTTCCGGCTCCGGATAGTTGCAGGCCAGGACCTTTTTGCCTTCCAGGCAGAAGGCTTCCCCGAGGGGAGTCTCCTGTCCCTTGAGATTGCAGAAGACGCTGAGCTTTGCTCCGTCCAGTTCTCTCTCATAGCTGATGATGTCCTCATTCCCGGCATCCGTGATCTTAATGGTACCGTCGGCAATGATCTCGTACTCTTTTCTGAGGGCCACCAGCTTCTTGTAGAAAGCCAGGATGGAATCGGGATCCTTTTCCTCCATCTCCACGTTGATGTAGCTGTGGTTGGCGGGAATGCCCAGCCAGGGAGTTCCGGTGGTAAAGCCGGCGCCTTCCTCCGGCGTCCACTGCATGGGGGTCCTGCCGTTGTCTCTGGACCTGGCCGCAATGATCTCCAGGGCCTCTTCGGGGCTCTTTCCCTCATCCAGAAGGATCTGATAGTAGTTGGTGCTTTCCACGTCCTGGTACTGGGAAATGTCGGTATAATCCGCATTGGTCATGCCCAGCTCCTCTCCTTCGTAAATGTAGGGGGTGCCCCGCATCATGTGGATCATCATGGCCAGCATCTTTGCGGACTCTTTCCAGTACTTTTTGTCGTCGCCGAAGCGGCTGACAGCCCTGGGCTGGTCATGGTTGCACCAGAAGACCGCGTTCCAGGCGCCCGCATCCTGCATGCCCTCCTGCCATTTGCGGAAGAGGTCTCTCAGTTCGCCGAAATCCGGTGCCTTCAGGGCCCATTTCTGGCCGTTGAGATAGTCCACCTTGAGATGATGGAAGGAGAAGACCATCTTCAGCTCTTTTTCTGCAGGATTTGCGTACCTGGTGCAGTTGTCCAGGGACGTGGAGGACATTTCGCCCACCGTCATGCAGCCGGCAATGCCGGTGTCTCCCACCAGCTCCTTCAGGAAGCTGTGGATGTGGCGGCCGTCCGTATAGAAGCGTCTGCCGTCACCCTCAAAGTCGTCTTCGAAGACAGCGGGCTTGGAGATCAGGTTGACCACGTCATAGCGGAAGCCGTCCACGCCCTTCTTCTTCCAGAAGCGGATGACGTTCTTGAGTTCCTCGCGGACTTTGGGATTCTCCCAGTTCAGGTCCGCCTGGCTGACGTCGAAAAGATGCAGATAGTATTTACCCAGGGAAGGCACATACTCCCAGGCGTTGCCGCCGAACTTGGACACCCAGTTGGTGGGAGCGTGTCCGTCCACCGGATCCTTGAAGATGTAGTAGTCCATATATTCCGGATCCCCGGTCAGGGCTTTCCGGAACCATTCGTGGTCTGTGGAGGTATGGTTGAAGACCATATCAAACATCAGGCCGATCCCCCGCTCCCTGGCTTCGGCGATCAGGGCGTCCACGTCTTCCATGGTGCCGAACATGGGATTGATGGCGTAGTAATCCGCCACGTCATAACCGTTGTCGTTCATGGGCGACTTGAAGAAGGGAGTGATCCAGAGATAGTCGACGCCCAGTGACTTAAGATAGCCCAGCTTGCTGCGGATTCCGTTGATATCCCCGATCCCGTCGCCGTTGGAATCACAGAAGGATTTTACATATATCTGATAAACCGTAGAATTTCTGAAATCGCTCATAGTACACCGTTCCCTTCCGAAATGATTCTGGCCTGCCTCTTATTTAACGCCTTTGCGCTTGCCGATGATGGTCACCAGAAGGAAGGGAACCACGATGGCGATCAGCATGGAGATGGCGAAGAAAGGAATCTTCTCGGGCTTGATGGACAGGATGCCGGGAAGTCCGCCGACGCCGATGGAAAGAGCTTCAACGCCTGTCAGGACGGAGAAGATGGCTGCCATGGCGGAACCGCTCATTGCGCAGACGAAGGGGAACATATACTTCAGGTTGACACCGAAGATAGCAGGCTCTGTAACGCCCAGGTAGCAGGAGATGCAGGAAGGAACGTTGACTTCCTGTGCGTCTTCGTTCTTCTTCTGAAGGAAGATCATGCCAAGGACTGCGGAGCCCTGTGCGATGTTGGAAAGAGCGATCATGGGCCAGAGCATGGTACCGCCGAACTCGGCCACCAGCTGCAGGTCGATGGCGTTGGTCATGTGATGGAGACCTGTGATGACCAGCGGAGCATAGACGAAACCGAAGATGGCGCCGAAGATGACCTTGGCGGGGCCTGTGATGCCGGCGTAGACCACTGCGGAGATGGCGGAGCCGATCTTCCAGCCGATGGGTCCCAGGATAAAGTGGGCTGCCATAACGGCCAGGGTAATGGAGAAGAAAGGAACGAAGATCATGGATACCACGGCAGGAATGATCTTACGGAAGAATTTCTCCAGGTAGACCAGGGTGAAGCCTGCCAGCATGGCGGGGATGACCTGTGCCTGATAACCGATCATGTTGACCTGGATAAAGCCGAAGTTCCACTTGGGGATGTCGGCGGCTGCGGTGCCTGCCACGCCGTAGGCGTTGAGCAGCTGGCCGGAGACCAGAGTAAGACCCAGGATGATGCCCAGCATTTCCGTGGTGCCCATCTTCTTGGCGATGGACCAGCAGATGCCTACCGGGATACCAACGTGGAATACAGCTTCACCGATCAGCCAGAGGAAGTGGTCCAGACCTGCCCAGAACTGGGACAGCTCGGTCAGTGTATGGCCGCCCTGGAAGATGTACAGAGAGTCGATACAGTTGCGGAAGCCCAGGATCAGACCTCCGGTGATGATGGCGGGAAGAAGAGGTGCGAAGATCTCGGCCAGAACGGTAGCGACCCTCTGCAGAGGGTTCTGGTTCTGCTTGGCGGCCTGCTTGACGGCCTCCTTGGAGACGCCGGAGATGCCGGACACTTCTGTGAAGTCATTGTAAAATTCAGAAACGGTATTGCCGATGATGACCTGGAACTGGCCGGACTGGGTGAAAGTGCCTTTTACCACCTTCATGGCCTCGATGCCGGGAACGTCTGCCTTGCCGGGGTCATTTAATACGAAACGCATTCTTGTCATGCAGTGGGATACTGCGCCGATGTTTTCCTTGCCGCCGACCAGATTCAGCAGCTCTTTGGAATCCTCTACATATTTGCCCATCTTTTTTCCTTTCCGCCGCCCAAGGCGGCTTACGGAGAATCTCTCCCTCTTTCCTTGTTGTTTCCTGAACGGGTTGCCGTGTCTTCCTGTCCCGGCGCAGAGGGCCCTTCCTGCCCCGAAGCCAGACTTACACTTTTTGAAATTTGTTTAAACAAGTTGCGTATATTTTTATCATACGTTGTTTAAACATCATTGTCAATACAAGCCGGGATAATTTGTTTAAACAAGTTTTGGCTTTTTTAGGGACAAGTGCTTGCACACAGAGGAATTAACAGATAATATAATGATATCGTAACATTTCGCCGGCAGCGCCAGAGGCCGGTCGGTGCCGCTGAATGCCCCTTACTGAAATATGCACCACCGACAGCTTGGAGGACATGATGCCCAGGGCCAAATATCAGAGTATCTATCAGGATCTGAAAGCAAAAATTGAAGACAGCACCTATGAGTCGGGAGAACTGCTCCCTTCCGAGAACGTTCTGATCACCCAGTACGACTGCTCCCGCAACACCGTCAGGCGGGCCATAGCCTCCCTGGCAGAAGACGGCTATGTCCAGTCCATGCACGGGATCGGCGTCCGTGTGATCTACCAGCCCTCGGCCCAGACCTCCTTTATCATGGGCGGCATCGAATCCTTCTCGGAATCCGCCGAACGCAACAACAGAAAGCCCGGTACCAGAGTCCTGCAGCTGACCACGCTGACCGTGGATGCGCGCATGAGCAAAAGGACAGGCTTTCCCGAAGGCGAAGAGGTATGGTTCCTGCAGCGTGTCCGTTATCTGGACGACAGGCCCCTGATCCTGGATCTGAACATGTTCCTGACGAGGCTGGTCCCCGGCCTGACCCCGGAGATCGCCGAACATTCCGTCTATGACTATATCGAAAACGTTCTGGGCATGACCATCGTCACCGCCAAGCGCTCCTATACCGTAGAAAGGATCACGGAACTGGACGAAAAATGGCTGGACCTGGGCTCCTACAACTGCATGGCCGTCATCACCGGCCAGGTCTACAACGCCGACGGCATCATGTTCGAATACACCCAGTCCCGCCACCGGCCGGATTATTTCTCCTTCCATGACACGGCTTTCCGAAAAAAAAGATAAGGCCCAGACGGCTTTCCGATATCTGCACCGGAAAGCCGTTTTTTTACATCTTCCTGTATTTTTTGCGACTATTATTCATGGTAAAATAGAATAGTCAGATTATTTGAGTGTTTTCAAGCCAGGAGTTTATTATGGGGCACAACTATCATATGCCGGACCAGGTCCGGGCCGAGCTTCAGCGTCTCCCCCAGTGCATGGCCGTTTTTTATTACAGGGACGGAGAATATCAGTTCCTCCTCTGCACCGATCATTTCTGTCAGGTCCTGGATCTGAACCGGGAAGCGGCTGAAGAATATTTTTATGCGCATTCAGATGAATTCTTTTATCCGGACGACGTTCCCGCCATGCGCAGCAAGCTGGTGGAACTGGTCCGCAACCCCGGCGTGATCTATCCTTTCCGGATCAGGCTGTCCTGCGCCGGCGGCTACAAGTGGTTCAACGGAAACATGAAGGGGGTCGCCCTGGAGGACGGCGGCACTCTGATCTATGCCAGCACCATTGACATCACCGACGACCACAACCGCCACAGGAAGGACAAGGTCAAGGACATCCTTATGTCCAGGGTCCTGGATACCACCCAGAACTGCATGTTCTGGAAGGATACGGAGCGCCGCTTCGTGGGGGTCAACCAGGCCTTCCTGGACTTCTACGGCTTCCCTTCGGAGGACGTCCTGGTAGGAAAGACCGACGAAGACATGGGCTGGCATCTGGATCCCGAGCCCTTTAAGCAGGACGAACTCCGGGTCCTGCAGGGCGAGAGCACCTACATGGTCCACGGCCATTGCCTGGTCCACGGGGAGAACCGGGACATCCTGGCCTCCAAGACCCCTGCCTGGGACGGAGACGAGATCATCGGCTTCGTGGGAAGCTTCATGGACGTCACCGACAGCTTCCGCCAGCAGCAGAAGATCCAGGACCTCTCCAAAGAACTGGAGGCCTCTCTGGACAAGGAGCGCCAGCTCAACGTGGAAATGAACCATTTCCTGTCCAGGCTCAGCCATGAGCTGCGCACCCCCATGAACGCCGTCATCGGCCTTTCCACCTTGGGCATGGAGCAGGACTCCCTGGAAGGAGCCCTGAACTACCTGGACAAGATCCGTACCTCCGGCCACTATCTTCTGCAGATCATCAACGAAGTCCTGGAAATGAACAAGGTGGAGGCAGGAGACATCCAGCTGAATGTTGAATCCGCTTCCCTGAGCGGCATCTTCAAAGACATACATACCATCATCGATCCCCTGGCAGCCGAAAAGGGCATCTCCCTGACCCTGGATCCGGAGGGAATCGACTATGACCGGGTCCGCTGCGACAAGATGCGGGTGGAACAGATCCTGGTCAACCTTCTCCAGAACGCCGTTAAGTTCACGGAGCGGGGAGGCCGCGTCTCCCTCAAATGCTATCAGCACGTGCAGAAGGGCATAGCCGACACCTTCTTTACGGTGGAGGACAACGGCTGCGGCATCAGCCCCCAGTTCCTGCCCAAGCTGTTCCGGCCCTTTGCCCAGGAAAACAAGAATCCTTCCAAGTACGGAACCGGCACCGGCCTGGGCCTGACCATCTCCCGCACCTTTGCCAGAATGATGGACGGGGACATTACCGTAGAGAGCCACGACGGAGAAGGCTCCGTCTTCCGGGTCCTGGTCCGTCTGGAAGTATGCGCTGAGGACGAGGGGGCCGCCGAGACCGGAGCCTCTGTCTGCTACGACGCCCTGGAAGGGAAAAAGATCCTCCTTGCCGAGGACAATCTGATCAACCAGGAAGTGGCCCTGGGCATCCTGGCCCGGGTGGGCATCCACGTGGACCTGGCCGGAGACGGTGCTGCCGCCCTGGAAATGTTCGCGGATTCTCCTCCTTCCTTCTATGACGCCGTCCTCATGGACATCCAGATGCCCCGCATGACCGGCTTTCAGGCTGCCGAAGCCGTCCGGGCCCTTGACAGGGAAGACGCGAAGACCGTTCCCATCATCGCCATGTCGGCGGATATTTTCGAGCAGTCCGTAAATAAGGCGGCTGCCTCCGGCATGTCCGGCTACCTGACCAAGCCCCTGGACATGGATGTTCTCTACAGAGAGCTCCTGCGCCAGCTCAG
>CAMOGQ010000091.1 GCA_946614165.1 uncultured Lachnospiraceae bacterium | reverse complement strand
TCCCTGCCGCAGCAGCGTATATAGGTCCTGCCGCTTCCGCAGGGGCAGGGATCCGCCGGATACAGAGTCCGGCCCCTGTCCCTCAGATACTCGGCCCGTATATTGTATTCAGGGGTGAAGCCCTTGTCCCGAAGGCTCTTTTCCAGCCTTTCGGTACGTCTCGCTGCCGAAAGGGAGCCGGGCATGATCAGGACCTGACAGGCCAGGGCCGAGGCATCCTCTTTTTCCGCGATCTCATTCCAGCTGAAGCCCCTGTTAAAGAGCATGCGGGTCTCCCCCGCCGCTTCTCTGAGAAGCTTCATCATGGTCTGTATTTTTTCATCATCCATAGGGGAAAGCTGCCCTGCCAGCCACAGGGCCGCCTCGTCAAACGGCGTGCCTCCGGCAAGACGGTTCCACATCTCGCAGGTCACATCCCCGGACAGTCTTTCTCCCATCCTTTCCGAAGTCCCAAGCCACTCTTCCAGCGCCTTCCAGGCATCTCCTCCGGTCAGGCAGTTCTCCCGCCAGAGTTCGTCCACCTCTTCCCAGGCAGGAGAATAATAGTCCCGCCCCGCCTGCGCTGTCAGAAGGCGCCGGCAGTCCTCGATCTCGTGCCAGGCTCCCGATACCACGTACTGGTCGGAGATAAAGCAGTCTCTCAGATCCGACGGGATCTGCACCAGATAGTACATGAAGCGCTCCCTGCTGACCTTAAAGCAGGGATGATCCATATACATGCCGTAAAGATGATCTATGGGGGTCACACCGAAGAGGGTCTCGGCAAAGTAAAGGCATTTCATCAGCCAGGCGACTCTCCTGCGGTAATGGTGGAAGGCCCTGCAGGAAAGCTTCTTATAGCAAAGGGCCACGTCCCCGGGGATCCGGAGAAGGCCGTCCCTTTCGGAGTAGATCCCGTAGTCCAGGTCGTGAAGGCGCAGAGCATCCCCCATCTCCGTTTCTTCAACCCGGCAGGGCTCTGCCATGGCCCTTTCAAAGAGACGGATCTGTTCATCCGTCAGGATTCCCATTCTCCGCCGCAGGGTATCCTCCCGCAGGAGTTCCCCGGCTATGGCCATGGCCAGATCGGCCTTTTTCAGAGACCGGGACAGACTGAGCCCCAGGCTCCTGGCATAATGCCGCAGTTCTTCTTTGCTGTATGTTTCCAGATGCGCCTGCAGAGATGTCATCCCGTCCTCCTTTCCCGTCTTTCCTTACTTGTTTCTTGTCATCCAGTGCCTGATAAAGATATAGAGACAGATGGCCAGGGCCAGCATAAAGCCGAAGGCCCCCAGGGCCGGTATGCCCAGGATCCTGGGCTGCATGTCCGTCGTACAGATAATGCTGGAGCCGATCAGGATGGCCATGACCCAGAGGCCCATGACAACGTTCCTGACCAGATGGCGCAGAAGGCGGGAAAAATCCTTATCTGCCTCCAGCTTCATTTTCACCCTGGCATTGCCCCGCAGGTATTCCTGCATGATATCCACCGCCAGGGAAGGTATCTCCACTGTCTTGTCGGCAGCCCGGTAAATGCGTCTGCCGCCCCGCATGAGCTGGGTCTTCAGGTCGAAATGCTCCAGATAGTCCTCCCTGATCCTGGCCGAGGCGATCTGGACCATGTTGATGTCGGGACTGATCCTGGCCAGGACTCCCTCCATATGGGACATGCCCCTGGCCAGCATGGTCATGCCGTGGGGGAGGCCTATTTTATTCTCCTTCATAATCTCCAGGACCTCCTGGAGAAACTCCGCCACGTCTATGCCTCCCATGGAAGCGCCTCCGTAGCGTTTCAGAAGCCGTCTCAGGTCCTCGTAGAGCTTTCCCTCTTCGGGCTGTCCCCAGAACTCGCCCAGCTTGAGGATGGCGTTCTCCACTCTGCCGATATCGTTCAGGGCGATCCCTTCGACCGCCTCCCACATGATCTTCCGGTCCTTTTCCGTCAGCCTTCCCATCATGCCCATGTCGATCCAGACGATCTTTCCGTCCCGGATCTTGACGTTGCCGGGATGGGGGTCCGCATGGAAGAAGCCGTCGTCCATGACCTGCTTGATATAGTTATTGACCAGCTTGGATCCGATCTCGTCCAGATTGTAGCCGTCCGCTTCCAGGGCCTCCCTGTCATCAATGCCGTATCCGTCTATATACTCCATGACCAGGACCCGGGAGGTGGTATATTCCCTGTAGAGCCTGGGGACCTCCACGTAACGGATATCCTTGTTGCAGCGGGCAAATTCCTCCAGATTGGCGGCTTCCTTAAGGAAATCCATTTCCTCCTGGGCCACGGTCCACATCTCGTCCAGGACCATCTCGAAGTCCACCATGTTCTTGATGCTGCCCACGGAGGGCACCAGCCGCACGGCCCGCTTGAGCAGGCCTATGTCCCTGGCCATCATGTCATAGACGCCCTTGCGCTCTACCTTGACCACCACCTGCTCACCGTTTTTGAGGACGGCCCTGTGGACCTGGGCTATGGAGGCCGATCCCAGTGGCTCCGGTTCGATAGAGGAAAAGATCTCCCTCCAGTCGCTTCTGTAGGACCGGTTGATGACCTCCTCCACCGTCTCGAAAGGCATGGGGGTCACGTTGGAATTCAGATCCATGAGGGCTTCACAGTATCTTGCCGGCAGAATGTCCGAATGCAGGGACATGATCTGTCCCAGCTTGATATAGGTAGGCCCCAGCTCCTCCAGGATGCCCCGGAGTTTTTCCGGAGTAATGCCCCTGGTCACCCTGTACTTGGCAAGGACAGAGCGCATCTCCGCCAGCCTGGACCTGTTATCCATTTTTGACTTGTCCTGTTTTTTCTCCGCCACCGCTCAGCTCCTGTGTCCAGGTCAGATCAAAAATCCCGGCGCGGATGCACTTTCACGCATCCCGCCGGGATCCTGCCGCCTGCTGTTTTATTCCTCGGCTGTATCTTTTACTTCTTCCACTTCGTCGTCTTCGAACTCCTCCAGGATCTCCGCTTCCACAGCGGCCGCTTCCTCGGCTGCCTTTGCCTCGGCTGCGGCGACCTTTTCTTTGAGGGCGGCCAGTTCCTCGACTGTCATCCTGGAGAGCTTATCGTCCACATCCTCGGGTCCGAATTTTTCCTTGACGGTTTTTTTGATGTTGTGCTTCAGTTCCTTATTCAGTTCTTTGCCCTGTTCCACGGTGATCTCGCCTTTTTTGACCAGATCGTCCAGGATCTCCTGGGATTTCTCGGCTGTGGTAGCCACCGCTCCGATTCCGGCCAGAAGAAGTTTTTTCAGTGTCCCGCCGATTCTATCATCCATATGGCTCTTCCTTTCTTCCGCGCCTTTCGCGGATCAAAAAAATGGTAACGGCTCCATGCCATTAAGTATACAACGTAAATCTCTCTGCTTGAAGCAGTTTTTCTCAAAATACAGGCCGCAGACCGCAGACCTTTCGGTATCAGATTCCCGGATCTGTTTCATCAGGAGAGCAGATTCAGAAGGAAGGCAAAGAGCTTGGGGACAAAAATGATGAAGCCGACCACGGCTGCAAAGATGGATGCCGCAAGGACTGCCCCTGCCGCCGTGTCCTTGGCATATCCGGCCAGAGGGTGCTTTTCCTCTGTCACCAGATCCACCACGGCTTCCACGGCGGTATTGACCAGCTCAAGGCTTATGATCAGGCCGAAAAGGACCAGGCAGATGCACCATTCCGTGACGGAGATCTTCAGAATAAATCCGAAGACGGTGACCATAAGGGCCATAAACAGATGGATCTTTATGTTCCTCTCCTTTTTCAGGCAGGTAAAAATCCCTGCGAAAGCATATGCGAAGCTTTTATAGAGAGGCGGGTGTCTGTGCTCTGACTGTTTTTTCACTCTCTTTCCTCCTCCCGTCTCCGGTCCCTGTCAGCAGATGCGGCTGACGGGCAGCAGGTTCCTGCGGCGTCTGAGCTCATCCTCTCCGATCTCCAGGATATACCAGTCGCAGCCGTTGATGATCCGGGTGCCGGAGGGATGGTCCACGGCTCTTTTGAAATCGTGCTGGTACTGTCTGTGCACGTGGCCGTGGATCATATATGCCGGTTTCCACCTTTTCAGAAAACGGTTGAAGCATTCATATCCCCTGTGAGGCATGTCCTCCATATCCCGGTATCCCCTGCAGGGAGAGTGGGTCAGGAAGATGTCGAAGCCTCCGGACAGGGCCGCCTTTACGTCGGCCTTCATCAGGCGAAATTGCATCTGTCTTTCCGTAAACATATGGGAAGAGGGCCTGTATTTGAGGGACCCGCCCTCCCCCAGGATCCGCAGACCATGGAAATCCACGATCTTCTCTTCGATGCATACGCAGCCCTCCGGGGGCCTCTGGTCATATTCCGAATCATGATTGCCGTGGATATACAGAAGGGGCTTGTTGATCATGGTCACCAGAAATTCCAGATATCTGGGATTCAGATCTCCCGCCGACAGGATCAGGTCCACCCCCTCCACTCTCTCGGGATCGTAAAAATCCCACAGGGCCTTGGATTCCACGTCGGCAACGATCAGGATCTTCATTTGGCGGTTCCTTTCTCAAGAATCCCGTTGACGGAAACGTTCCTTGCCACGTCCTCCCTGAGCTGGTCGAAGCGGGGCATTTCCCCCTCAATGTTGGAAAGGAGCCAGTCCATGGTTATGATCTCTTCGGGGGTAAGGGGGGCGTCCCCGTCCCTGCGGACCATGGCCTTCTGGGCCAGGATCTGACCCTCGAAAGGCACGTAGGCCTCTTTAATGATGCCCTCTTTCAGGATAGATGCCAGGCGCCTGGTCTCATAGGGCACCCGGTCCGAAGGCAGAACGTCCACCACGCCGGCCTTAAGGCCGTACCAGTAATTGACCGCTTTGTCTTTGCTGGATGCATCCTCTGCGTCCCAGGTCCCGTCCATGATCGACTGACAGATCAGGCCGTAGTATCTGCCCCAGTCCCAGACAGGAGCGGCGATGCCCTCCCAGGCGTTCCCGCTCTTGACCCTGTAAAGGCCGTATTTGCGGGAAGGATCGTCCAGGCGGACCATGTCGGAGCCGGAAATGATACTGATGTCTTCATCGATCAGCTCCTTCTCCCAGTCTCCTTCCTTGAGGGAAGCCCATTTCAGACAGACCCTGCAGGAAGGGTCCACCAGGGCGGCGCCCAGGGCAAAGGCATTGATCTGGGCGATGTTTCCGAAAAGGGGATAGTCGGACCGGTAGCCGATCTTATGGTTCTCGCACAGAGATGCGGCGATGGCGCCCAGAATGAACTTGGCCTCGTACATCTTTGCGTAATAGGTCCTGACGGCTTTGCGGGACAGATTGACCGAGCAGTTCAGGATCTTCATTTTGGGATGCATGTAGGCCGCCTTGAGGGCTGCCGGCATCATGGAGGGAGTCGTGGTAAAGATCAGAGTATCTTCGTCCACCCTGGCGGATTCAATGGCGGCAAGGACCTTCTCCTCGCTGTCGCAGCCGGTGAAAAAGACGGTATCCACCGCCCCGTCGAACTGGTCCATCAGGGCCTGGCGGCCCAGCTCATGGGCGTAGGCCCAGGAGGAATTGCCGGGTTCTTTTTCATAAATGAAAGCCGCCTTGAGCGGGTTGGCCGCAGAGTATCCCTCCGAGAGGGCCCCCAGGGTCAGCACATTGGCCACTACGGCCCCGGCTTCCGCGATCACGGAAGGCTTTTTGGGAGCGGAGGGGCTTTCCACCAGGTCGATGGCCTTTCTGGTCTGGGTCTTTACCTCCTCCCGGATCTGACTGATCCTTTTGCTGATCAGGTCTTTTCCGTCATAGACCAGGCTCTCAGGCGGAAATACGGTAATGTAGGTCAGATAGGCGTCTCCGTCCGTAATGCCCTCGGGGCGGCCGCCCTTCTGTTCATAGATCTCCGCGAAGCGGCGGAAGCCGTCCCGGAGGATCTCCATCTTTTCCTCGGGCCAGGGTTTCTCCAGGCTCTCTCCCATCTGGTCTGCCAGCTTCTGGTAGGAGCCCTTCTGGGAGAACTGGATCTCAAAGAAACGGGTCACCTTGAAAAAGTCCAGGAATTCGTAATAGACCACGTTCTCCGGAGCGTCGGTCCTGGGGGGCATGATCCGGATCACGTCCGCGGATATGGAGTAGGACTTGAAATAGTTCATAACGGAAACTCTTTTGTTTCCCTCCTCCACATAGAAGCGGCCCATGTATTCATACACTTTGATGGGGTCCCGCAGGCCCTCGTTCTTCTGATAGTCATAGAGGCTGGCCCATTTGAGGGCGAACTCGCTGGAAGGATCCAGAAGGGGCATGAAGTTGTAGGCAAAAGCATTCTTCCTGCCGCTGGTCTTGGTGCCGACGATCAGGTGCAGGGGGATCTCGTGAACGCCCAGGGGAATCTCCGATGCCGCGGAAGTCCCTCCGATCATTTCATCCAGCGCGGGCAGATAGGGGTAGCGTCCCGTCAGAAAAGCTCTGGTACGGGCCTTCTCTCCCAGTTTCCTTGCATTGATATAATCTTCTTTCATGTCACGTCCTTTCTGTCGATTTCAGCAGTTTGGCGAATTGATCCAGCACCCTGGCCGTCATGCCCCAGAGAACAGGCCCCGGGGGCCCCTCTTCCTGTCCGGCCCGGATGTCTCTGTAAAAGGGGACGTCATAGCTTTTTTCCCTCCAGATGTAATCCCGTCCTCCTGGGATGAGATCATAGGGAAAATCTTCCTCCGGAAGGCTTTTCAGCCGGACTGTGTGGTGCTCCGGCTCATGCTCCAGGAAATACCGGAGGGGTACTTTCATTATATATGCTACCTCCTCTTCTGAGAAGCTTTCCCTGTAATTCGTAAGAAGGCCGGCAAAAACATAGAGAGGGGCCAGGGAGGGACCCGTGGTCCGGGGGAGCTGTCCCAGGATACGGATCTGGTCCTCTCCTACCAGCAGTTCCTCACGGGTCTCTCTGAGGGCCGCTTCCAGGGGCGTTTCCCCCCTTTCGATCCTGCCCCCGGGAAAACAGATCTCTCCCGGCTGGCTGCGGAGACGAAAAGAGCGGACCTCCAGCAATATCTGCAGAGTATCCGCTTCTTCCAGTATGGGGATCAGGACAGCCGAAGAGCCGGGAGGATACTGCTCCTCCTCCCCAAGGCCCTTTCTGCCCAGAAAATCTCCAAGTTCTATGCTGTTGTTAAAGAAAGGCTCATTCGATCTCATATACCTTGATCTGACGCGCGATATCTCCGCTCATGGCCAAACGTTTTCCTCCGGTACGAAGGAGAAGAGAACTCCCTGCGTTCTGCAGGATAAAGAGGGTCTGCTCTTCTGCCAGATCGTAGGACCTGATGATGTGTTCAAAGCTGCCGATGATCCATGCGACCCTGCAGAAATGTCCGGCTGCCACCTGGGTAAGACTCTTCATATATGCCTCCCTGCTGTGATACTGCATTCCGTAAATACGGGGAAGATATCCTTCAGGATCATTATAGCAGGGCGCAGGCTGAAGACAGCGCTAATTTTTTGTTAGATTCCTCTAATTTATGTTAGATACTTCTAATAATTTTTATCCATTATTCACAGGTGCATCCGCCGCCCTTCAGGAAGGCAAAGGGGTCCTCATCGTGCAGGAAATGCATGAGCTGGTATGCGCACATGATGGCCACCCGCTCCTCCTTCAGGATCCTTCTGACCTCGTCCCGGTCTGCCAGGACCACTTCGATCTCCTCCAGCTCCTCCTGGTATTTTCTGCTCATGTTTCCGGAGGCATAGCCGTAGACCGTGGCGCAGGATTCGTCCGTCAGGCCAACGGTGGTAAAGCGGGGCTCCTCGAACATGCCCTCCACAGTAAGAGGGGAAAAGTCAAGTCCCGTCTCCTCGTGCATCTCCCGGACCGCTGCCTGAGAGTAGGTCTCGCCTTCATCCACCAGACCGGCGGGGAATTCATATACAAAGCCGTCGATGGGATAGCGGTACTGACGGATCAGGACCACTCTGTCATGCTTTTCGCCGTAAAGGGAATAGATGACCACTCCGTCCGGCTTATTCTGACCTGTGGAGATCTTCAGGTCTTCGATCCTTTCGGCTCTGGACGCGACAAAATACCGGGTGGGATGTCCCACCTTATTGGTCCCCTCGATCTCATACATGTTGAGGAAACGGTTTTCGGTCTGTTTATTGATCTTATTGATGCTGGCCATAGTCTCTCCTTCCCGTCATGAGGAATAGACAACCACTACCATGTCTTCGTCCACGTTCTGATAGAACCTGCCCGCAATGGAGGGTGGCAGGTTGATGCAGCCTCTGGATCCGTGGGACTTGTACCAGTCCCCGCCGAACTTGGCCTGCCAGGAAGCGTCATGGAAGCCGCAGCCGTCATAGAAGGGCATCCAGTAATCTACATGGGATACATATGCATAGTTGCCGTCCGGCATCATTCTGCCCCTGAGATCGGTATCGGTATCCTTGTACATGATCATGTAGACGCCGGTAGGGGTATGTCTTTCGGGGGTAGGCAGACCGGAAACGCAGTCGGTATCCAGGACCAGCTTTCCGTCACGGTAGATCCAGACATGCTGCCGGGTCAGATCCGCTTCGATGTAGGTGTCGCCGATGCCGCCGTTTTCCGTACTGTACTCCCTGGTATAGTATTTGGGTTCCCTGGTCACTTCCTCGTGATTTGCCAGTTCCTCGGCCAGCAGAGCCTTTTCCGCCTCCTTGTTGACGGACCAGCCGTATTCTCCGCCGGGAACGGTGATGGTTCCGATGCCGGTAGCCTTGAACTTCCTGCTGTCCCATACGGTGTTGACGTTGATGGCAATCTGGTCCACGAACCGCATGATCTTGTCTGCCCACACAGCGTCATCCTTATAATATCTGCCGTTTTCATCCATGGAGAGCCAGGTCTTCAGGGTCTCTGCACCCAGGCTCATGGGCTCGTCGCCCTCGGGAAGAATGTAGGTGATGTTGGCGGAGATCAGGTCATTGACCCTTTTCTTCTCGGCCAAAAGTTCCTCGTTGTCGGAGCGTACGGCAGGCACCTTGTAGGATTTTTCGATATCCTTCTCCACGTCGATCTCTGTCCTGCGCTCGTCGATAGCAGCCCGGATCCCCTTGACCACGGTCTTGGGACGAAGGGCGTTGCCTTCCTCTTCCGGCACCACCCGGAGGCCTTTTTCCCGCATGACAAGATAGGCGTCCACAGGCTGTGCCTGGTTTTCCTCCTGGAATTCGGGAAGGGCCCGGATGGCCTCACCGGCTTTCTTTTTATCGTACTCCGTGACCTTATCCACCTGATATTCCGTATCCCGGAAAAAGGCCAGGGGCCATTCCTTATAGTTCTGCTTTGCCGCCAGCTCTTTGATGGAGTCTCCGGGAACATAGGCGTAGCCGATGTCGTCCCCTGTCAGAGTCTCGGTCTGGCCGCCCCGGAAGGTAATGTTAATGGAATAGTCGTCCACCGTCTGGCGGACCATCTCCTCCACTTCTTCAGGGGTCTTTCCGCTGACATCCATGCCGTTGACCTTCGTCCTGTTCAGGAATCTGCCCTCCCACTGAGAGATTCCGTAGGCATAAAAACCTGCCAGGGCCGCGATCAGCAGGATCAGGAAGAAATACGCGAAATTAAAATGGATGCGCTGTCTGGGAGGCGCCATGGGACGGCGGTCCACCGGAAGGGTTCCGGCCTGTCCGAAGGGATAGAGTTCCTCTGTCTGCTCCGGATCGCTGTGAATGAGTAAATAGTTGTCCATATACAGCCTTTCTGATTTACTTCTGATCCAGGATCCCCTGAAGGGAAAAGATCGCCGTCTGGTTTTCCTGGCTGATGGTCACTTCTATATCCAGCATTCTGATCAGATCTTCAATACTGTACCACCTGCCCGAAACGGTCCCGTTATCGGTGCCGGAAGGAGGGGTGCTCAGCTTCTGCCACATGCCGTTGCATCTGACATTGATGGAGGAATAGGTATAGGGAGACCGGTCGGTCTTTTCCAGCTCCAGCTTCGCATCCCAGGTCCTGCCGTTCATCTTCCACTGGGCAGTCAGATCGTCGCAGCTGTAGATGCCGCCCAGGTAAGAGACCAGGGCAGCGAACCGTCCCCTTCCTTCATAATCGTAGGGGAAACCGTCATAGTCCTGACACAGATCCAGGTCCGTCATCCAGTAGCCCTGGGTCCTGCGGTCATAGAGAAGGTAGAATTTTTCTTCGGACTCTGTCATGTCATGGATCCCGATTCTTACCACCTCCAGGCAGGGAGAAGGATATCTGGAAGCCATCTTTCCGGACAGGGTATAGATCTCCTGATGGGTCCATTTGGCGGTATCCGAATAGTCGTGGCGCATCTGCTCCAGCACATCCTCTTCATCCAGACGCTGCCTTGTGGCCGTGGACAGAGCAACGGAGGATATCTCATAGAGATGAAGGTTTGCGCTCTTTCTCCAGTTCTTCTTGGTATCTCCCGCCAGGAATTTGTCGGGCCGCAGATAAATATGCACCTTCTTGGTGTCAGTCTTCTGGGTGCCGATCTTTGCTTCCGTCCTGTCGCATACAAGCTTGACGATCCTGTCCAGCTTGGCGATCAGCTGGGAAGCTTCCTTCATCTGATCGGACTTGTTCAGGTAAAGGGAGAGCATATGCATGGTCCCGGGGACCGTTTCGTTATCTCCCGTAGTGGTCAGGGAACCCCGTATGTCAGATTCTTCAAAGAGTTTATTGATATCCTCGCTGCAGAAGGCGATCCTGGATTCTATGTAGCTGTCCATCAGGGTGGGGGTCCACTCGGTAATGATGCCTCCCCATGAAGAATGCTTTTCCGACCCCGTGGATACGGAGAAGGAAAAACCGTCCTCATCGGTAAAAATATATTCCCGGATCTGTTCTCCGTAGGTCATTTCATGGCGGACCGAATCTGTCATACGGTAGTTTTTTCCATAGCAGTCCTGTACGTACTGCATGATCTCCTCTTCCGTATAATAGACAGGCTCCCTGCTGCAGGCAGTCAGCCCCAGGCATATGAGTATTGTAAATAAGAGAAGTAAGAACCGTTTTTGCATTTATAACCTTTCCCGGCCGGGTCACTCTTTGCAGACGTCCACCCAGCCTATGGCACGGGAAGCCTTTTCCAGTTCCTCCAGGGTCAGTCTGACGGCGCTGTGGTCATTGCCTGCCGCGGGATATACAATATCGTATAAGCGCAGAGATTCATCCATATATACATCGATGCCGTCACGAATGGCGAAAGGGCACACGCCGCCGGGGGCGTGTCCAATCACTTCCTCCACCCTGTCAAAAGGGATCATCCTGGCCTTGGTCTGAAATACGGCCTTGTACTTTTTGTTGTCTACCCGGGCATCCCCCTTGGCCAGGACGATGACAGGCTTCTCTCCTGCCATAAAAGCCAGGCTCTTGGCGATCCTGCCGGGCTCGCAGCCCAGGGCCGCGGCAGCCGCTTCCACGGTCTCGCTGGATCTTTCGGTCTCGATGATCCTGTCGGCCAGGCCGTAGGAAGCCAGGTATTCTCTGACTTGTTCGATGGTATTCATCTGAAACAGCTTCCTTGATAAATCAATAGTTTCTTATAAGCAGATGCTTACAGCAGTTTCTGAAATTATAAGTTTCTTTATAAATTTCCCTGCCTGCGGATATGGTCCAGAAGACAGGTGCAGCCCTCTAGGACATCGTCCCATGTGGTATCGAAATCATCCGTATACCAGGGATCGGAAACGCTGCGGGGATGGTCTGTATAGTCCAGCAGCATGGAGATCTTCTTTTCAGGGTCGGACCCGTAGATCCGCATCATGTTCCGGATGTTGTAGGTATCCATGCCGATGATATAGTCAAATTTCTGATAGTCGCTCCTGGTGGTCTGCCTGGCTCTTTTGCCCTCGCAGGAGATGCCGTGCTCCTTAAGTTTGGCCCTGGCCGGAGGATAAACAGGATTCCCCACAGAACCCCAGATCTCCTCGGTACTGGTGGCCGCGGACTCGATATAGAATGCATCCTCCATATGGGCTTTTTTCACCAGATCCTTCATAACGAACTCGGCCATGGGGCTTCTGCAGATATTGCCGTGGCAAACAAAAAGTATTCTAATCAATAAGTATTTCTCCAATCAACTGCCGCGAAATGCCGTGTTTTGGCCGTTTCTGCGCTGTTTTCCAAAAGCACATTTCACGTCCGTAAATCCGGCAAAACTACAGAATAGCGCAAATCGGGGCAAATCTGTTCCCTCAAACGTAGTCAAATCGTAGTACGTTTTCGCCTTCCGGACTACTGCCGGTTTCAGGGCTATCGTTGAAACATGTAACCAGGTTACATGATTTAACGATTACCTGGCAGAGAGGGTTACACATCATTTAACGATTACCGCAACCCTAATCATAGCACGAAAACCGTTGGATGGAAATAACAGAAAAATCCGATGATGTTAATGTTGATAACACCATCGGATTATTTAAGTTGGTGAAGTCTGGGATGGGGGACAGTTTTAGGGCTTCATATTCCTCCTCACGATTTCCAGGAGATCTCTTGCTTGCTTTGTGTATGGATGGGCATCTCCCAGTACCTTCTCAAATATCGGCAAGGCCTTTCTGATATATCCTACTGCCTTTCCAGGATCTCCCAAGGAACAAAAAAGAACTCCCATATTGAAATATGTCGTTGCCGTATCCGGATGCTCTTCTCCCAACACTTTTTTTTGGATTTCTAAGGCCTTTCCGTAGTACTTTAGCGAGTCTTCATACTTCCTTTGACGCTGGTAAATTAACGCTAGATTGTTATATGTCGCTGCTATATCCGGGTGCTCTTTTCTAAGCACTTTTTTTCTAATTTTCAGAGCCTTTTCATAATACTTCAGTGCTTCTTCATAATTTCCCTGGGAGCTATACACTCCTGCTAGATTATTATATATCGATGCCGTATCCGGACACTCTTCTCCCAGATATTTTTTTCTGATTTCAAGGGCCTTTGTGTAATACCTCAGTGCTTCATCATACTTCCTCTGGGCCCCGTACACTCCTGCCAGGTTGTTATATGTCGCTGCTGTATCCAGATGCTCTTCTCCCAGCACTTTTTCTTTGATCTCAAGGGCCTTTCCGTAGTTCTTCAGCGCTTCTTCATAATTCCCCTGGCAATAATATACTACCGCCAGATTATTATATATCGCTGCTATATCCGGGTGCTCTTCTCCCAGCACTTTTTTATAGATTTGCAGGGCCTTTCCGAAATACTTTAGTGCTTCTTCATAATTTCCCTGGGAATAGTATACTCCCGACAGATTGTTCAAAAACGCACCATATATATGCATCCGTCTATAGTCTTCAACATCCTCCAGTTTCGCTTCTAAACTGTCTGATAAAAGTCCGCCCAATATACTTACCGTATCCAGCCTTTTTCTTACAGTCACATACCCTGCCTTCACCGGCATATAGTTTTCTGTATAAAGGGAACTTTAACAACATTGATTTTTTTCTTTTTACATGCAGCAATGATCCTTCCGCATCACCCCGCAGGAGCATCCGGAGTGCTTCGATATCACGGCATAGAAAAATATGCTGGGCAGGAATACAGCCGGCAGGTGCAAACGAGGGAAACGGCCCCCGGTTACTACCTGCCGGCTGTATTTGTCACCAGTCTATATGTTTTCACTTTCTTGTATAGATCCAAATCTTCAATAGGCCGTGAGGCAGATTCTATGATTTGCTTAGATGTCTTC
>CAMOGQ010000090.1 GCA_946614165.1 uncultured Lachnospiraceae bacterium | reverse complement strand
AGCTGTATGAAAAAAGAGATAATGCAGTGCCTTGAAAAAGCCGTGAATAGTAACGGCCCCGGGCCGGACACCTCTCTTCTTGGTCAAAGCTGTGGATTTTTAGGGCTTTATTGCATATAATGATAGGAAGACGAAAACCCGCACGGCATTTTCATTATCCTAATCTGCAAGGGAGCTTTTTCATATATGATCTCAGTAATCGTCCCCTGCTTCAACGAGCAGGAAGCACTTCCCCTCTTTTATAAGGAAACCACCTCCGTCTTCGCCGGCATGGACACGGACTACGAGCTTCTCTTTGTAAACGACGGCTCCTCCGACGGCACCCTGCCCCTCCTTAAAAAGCTGGCCTCCGAAGACGGCCATGTCAAATATCTCTCCTTTTCCCGCAACTTCGGCAAGGAGGCCGCCATGTACGCCGGCTTCTGCAACGTAAAGGGAGACTACGCGGCCGTCATGGACTGCGACCTGCAGGATCCGCCCTCGCTCCTTCCCCGCATGCTGGAGATCCTGGAAGGGGGAGAATACGACAGCGTGGCCACCAGGCGGGCCGACCGCAAGGGAGAGCCGCCCGTCCGCAGCTTCTTCGCCGAATGCTTCTACAAGCTGATCAACCGGATCTCCGATGCCGATATCGTAAGCGGTGCCAGAGATTTCCGTCTGATGAAGCGCAGCATGGTGGACGCCATCGTCTCCATGTGCGAGTACAACCGTTTTTCCAAGGGCATCTTCGGCTGGATCGGTTTTAAGACCTTCTGGCTTCCCTACGAAAACGTGGAGAGAGTCGCCGGTACGACCAAGTGGAACTTCTGGAAGCTGACGGCCTATGCCATCGACGGCATCACCAACTTTTCCCAGGTCCCCCTGGATATTGCCTCCTGGTTCGGCATGTTCATGACGGGTTTCTCCTTCCTCATGCTGATCCTTATCGTTTTAAGACGCCTGCTCTTCGGGGACCCCGTTGCCGGCTGGGCCTCCACCATCTGCGTCATCATCTTCATCGGCGGTATCCAGCTCTTCTGCCTGGGCATCATGGGCCACTATATCGCCAAGACCTACCTGGAGGTCAAAAAAAGACCCCACTACATAGCGGTGGAGTCCAACATCGACGATCCCTGCCTGCTGAAGTAACAACAGAAAAAAATCCGCAAATCAAAAGCTGCCCGTTCCCGTAAACAGGCAGCTTTTCTGCGTCCAGGCCTTTCAGCGCACATGGGTCGTGGAATATTTAGCCGGAAAATAGGCGTCGATCACATCCTCCTTAAGCCCCTCTCCTATGACGATCAGGATCTCCTGTCCCTCCCGGATCTTCTCGATCCTGGTCTCCTTCCTGGTGGAATTGACTTCGATCCAGGTGTTTTTCCCGGGATCGCCTGTAAGAAAGCCCTTGACCCGGATCACGTTTCCGGCATCCGGATCCTTCCAGAGCCTTTCGATATTGACAAGGACCCGGTCCGTGGGAATGGATATGTTCATGAAAAACATGGAGGAAAAGCTGTTTTCGTCCATGGAAAAAGTCTTTTCGAAGGCGGTCTCCTCAAAGCCTGCCTCGCTGATGAGACGCAGGTCCTCATCTGTCAGAAGGTCCCAGTCCAGGGCCGTCACGTTTTCCTCAAGGGAAAAGGTTCTTTCGCACCGGATGGAAGCAAGGGCCCGGTTGATGTGGTCTATGGTCCGACGGATCCTTTCTTCGTCCACCTCCTGGACATGGCTCAGCACAAGGCGCCCCGCCTGGGAGCACTGGGAGGCCAGCATATAGTCGGTCCCTTTTGAAAAATCCTCCTCCAGGTTCGCGTTCACGATGGTCAGGACACTGCCGATCTCATACCGCCTGTCCAGGGGATCCTCGTGGAGGATGTCAAAGAATTCATCCACGTCGAAGATGCCCGAGGGCTCTATGATGACCCGGCTGTAGCCCAGCATGGCCATGGTGATCAGCTTGGTGCGGAAGCGCCGTCTGTGGCAGTCATAGTCACAGCCTCCCGCCACCATTTCTATGCCCAGGTTCTCTCCCTTTAAGTCCGAAAGCAGCATCATATCCACGTTGATGGCCCCGTAATCGTTCTCCAGGATGCATACCTTCTCCCCCTGAGACAGAAGATATGTTACGTATTTTCTGATAAATGTGGTCTTTCCGGCTCCCAGAAAGCCAGTGATCAGATCCGCCTTGACCATAAAGAAACCTCTCTTCTTTTCCGAATCTTTCCCGCTTATCTTCTCTTCCTTTCCCGCAAATGTCAATCATTATAAAAGTGCATGGCAGGCAGAATGCGGCGAAAGAAGTCCCCGGTCTGCCGGCCGGAAGGCCGCAGACCGGGGACCCTTTAAGGATCTTATACCTTTAGGAAACCTCTTTTTATATATTCCTCTGAAAGACAGTCTCCGGAAAGTGCCTGCATCTTATGACCTATGGCCGGGCAGCCCTTTTCGTTTTTTGACTGTCAGACGATTTTTGAGCCGCAGTATTCGCAGCAGCCGTTTTCATCCGGGGTGGTCACTGCCGTACAGTTAGGGCAGGTCACGGGGCCTTTGGGCTCCATGTGGGGAGCTTCCGGAGAAGGAGCCGCTTCCTCTGCTGCCGCCTGGGAAGGAGCCGTCTTTCTCATCAGGAGCCTCTGCAGTTCGGCGGCCATATCCACGTAGCTCTGGTATTCCCTGGCATAGGGCAGGATCCTCTGTTCCTTATTGGGCTGGCCCGCCAGGACTCCCAAAAAGTCGCTGACAGCGTCCTGTTTGTAGCGGTAGTTCTCCCCGATGGGGACTCTTCCAGTTTCCACGGGACTGGTGTTGAGCTGAAGGCTCATGTCGTCGAAATAGGGATGGTCCACATAGATCTTAAATTTGAAGTTATAGGCATATTTGTAGCGGGGCGGATTGTAGCTGACCATCTTTCCTTCCGCGTTCTTCTGCTTTTCCTCCGTCCTGGTCTCGGGCACGTCCAGTGCGCAGGAAGTGACCTGGTCCAGGGAAAGCACATCCGGATTGGCGCTGCGAAGGTCCGACGCGGAGGTCACCATGAACTTTCCGGCATCCTCATCAATATAGACTTTTGTATAGCCGCCCAGGCTCTTTGTGACCCGGAAGGCTTCCACTTCTTTTTTATTATCTTCCCGGTAGGCCAGCTGCTCCCGGATCTGCTCCACTGTGCTCTGCCGCCTCTCGCTGAACCAGGGGGAAAGCTTTGCGGCGCATTTTTTGCAGAGATTTCCGTCCTCCAGTTTCCGGTTGCCCAGAAGTCCGATCTTTTCTCCGCAGATATCGCAGTATTTCTTGTCAAACAGTCCCATACTCTGTTTCCTCCTCTCTGTGCCCTATGAATTCTCCGGCAGATGCCGGACCTCCGCTTCTGTTCTTTTTTATTATATCCCAGAAAGAAAGCCCGCGGAAGAAAGAGAAGGCTGTTTTCAGCAAAAAGCCTGCTGCCTTTGCTTTTTTTCAGATATTTGACAGACATGGCCCGGGAACGCCCGGTTCAGACAAAGCCCAGCCGCTCCAGCTGCCTGGCAACGCCCGCCTCCGCACAGGATTCGCAGACGACGTCCGCCGCCTCCAGGATCCTGGGCTCGGCGTTTCCCATAGCCACGGACAGACCCGCCGCCCGGATCATGGCCATATCGTTCATGCTGTCGCCGAAAGCGATGGTATCCTTCATATCGGCCCCCAGGAAGGCGCAGACTCCCTCCATGGCCTTTCCCTTGTTGATATCCCGCCTTGAGACCTCGCAGGCCGTAAAGATCATGTCGCTTCCCAGGTTTTCAAAGCTGACCGCCAGATACCTGTCCCCCAGGGCGTCCCGGATCCTTTCAAATTCGGAAAGATCTCTGACAAAGAAAAACACCTTGTAGATGCCCTGTCCCCGGTAGTCCGGCAGGGTATTTTCCCGGCTTAAAAAGACCGTTTCGATCAGTCTGACCAGTTCGGTATTTGCCTCTGCCAGGTTGACCTCCGAAAGAGCCTGCCTGTCGAAGGAGGAAGCGAAATCTCCCTCCGTGGTCTCGATGCTGTAAAAGATGCTGTTTTCCCTTATGACCGGAAGGACCTCCTCCAGCATGGAGGGATCCGCATGATTCTCGTAAATGACCCTGCCGTCCAGGACAGCCCTTCCGCCGGCGTGATAGATCCCCCCGTCAAAGCCGATGGCAGCGATGTCTTCGCTGATCATGTTTTCTCCCCGGCCGGTACAGAGAAAGGCCCTGTGGCCCGCTGCCCGGGCGGCCCTTATGGCACGGACCGTATCTTCTGCCGGCGGATGCCCCGGCATGGCCAGGGTCCCGTCAATATCAAAGAACAATAGTTTTTTCACAGTATTTCTCCTCGCACTGTATGCCCGTCTCCAGAGCAGCCGGTCCGGGTCGCAGCGACCCGCCTGTCTGCCGGGGGCTTTTCCCTTTGGAAGAAAGCAGGAGTCTCCGCGAAGTGCGGAGGCTCCTGCCTTAAGAGTCTGAAAATATAGTCTGTATCCGCCGGGATCAGTAGATATCCGCGGAGGTTCCGCCCAGTCTTCTGACACGGATGACACCGTCGATCTCCTTCAGGCGCTCCACCGTATCGTGGGGCATGGGACCGGCCAGATCGATCAGGGTATATTCGTACTTTCCCTTTGCCTTGGAAGCCAGGTTCTCGATATTCAGGCCGTTTCCGCCGAAGAAGGCAGTGATCTGGGACAGCATGTTGGGGATATTGCGGTGCAGGATGGCCACGCGGCAGGCTGTCTGACAGACGCCTGCGGACAGGTCGGGATAATTGACGGAGTGGGTGATGTTGCCGTTGTCCAGATAGTCCTGGAGCTCATCCACTGCCATGACGGCGCAGTTCTCTTCCGCTTCCTCCGTGGAGGCCCCCAGGTGGGGAAGGACCACGGCGTTTTTCATTCTGACGGAAATGGGGTTGGCAAAATCGGTGACGTAGGATCTGACCTTGCCGGACTCCAGAGCCTCCGCCATAGCCTCTTCGTCCACCAGAGCGTCTCTGGCAAAGTTGAGGAAATGGACGCCGTCCTTCATTTTAGCGATGCCTTCCCTGTTCACCATCTTCTTTGTAGCTTCCATGTAGGGCACGTGAATGGTGATAAAGTCGCAGTTCTCATAGATCTCGTCAATGGTCCTGGCGTGACGGATCCCCCGGATCAGCTTCCAGGCAGCGTCGACGGACAGATAGGGATCGTAGCCGTAGACATCCATGCCCAGCTGCTTGGCGGCGTTGGCCACGTTGACGCCGATGGCGCCAAGGCCGATGACGCCCAGAGCCTTGCCCTGGATCTCGTTGCCCGCGAAAGCCTTCTTGGCCTTTTCCGCAGTCTTGCCTACGTTGGGATCGGCGATATTGGCCCTGACCCATTCTGCGCCGCCCACGATGTCACGGGCAGACAGGATCAGACCGGCGATGACCAGCTCCTTGACGGCGTTGGCGTTGGCTCCGGGTGTATTGAATACGACAATGCCTTCCTCAGCGCAGCGCTCCAGGGGGATATTGTTGACGCCGGCGCCGGCACGGGCGATGGCTCTGAGGCCGGCGGGGAAGGTCATTTCCTTCATATCGGCGGAACGGACCAGTACGCCTGCCGCGTCGTCCATGGAATCTACCAGGCTGTAGCCCTCGCGGAAGCGGGAGGTCCCCACTGTGCTGATGTTGTTAAGGCAGTAAATCTTTCGCTCTTTCATTCGTTTAACTCTCCTTGGTCACTCTTGCTTTAAAGCGTCGGTGTCTTTAAACCTTTTCAATATACATACTTTGATCCCAAAGGTCAATTCATAAAATGAAAGGCTTCCGCAAAAAATGGTCTTAAGAAAAAAATGCAGGGTCTGCGCTGTTTTATGCAGACCCTTCAGCCCTTCATAAGGTCCTGCATAACCTGGATCAGTCCTTCTCCGTTCCTGCGGATCTGGGGCGTTTCGTTCTTCAGAGCCGCCCGGATCTGTCTGGCAGACCAGTTCATTCTGTCCAGAAAATTGTCTTCCAGCGTCACCATCACATCCAGGTTAAAGGGAAACGTGCAGTAACACATAAGGCCGGGGGGTTCGGATCCCATATAAACTCTCCGGACCAATTCCACCAGCTGCTCCGGCCTCGCGCTGAATACAGGCACATATACCTGTCCCGGTCCGAAGGAAATTCTCTTTTCCGTAAACTCAGAGGGATACCAGAAATGGCTTACCTCCAGTAAGCCGGGCAGATTTTTTGACGCGCAGATACCAATGCCCTGATGAGAGACATTTTCAGGCAGAAAAACAAATCTTCCGTCCTCCATGTTCGGTTCAAAGTCAAAAGGCCCGTCCGGAAAAAACTGATCGATAAACAGGAAAAGAAGATCATTTTCCTTCAGCCTGCGGATCCCTTCGCTGCTGTGCATGCTCCCTCTTACGGCAGGGATCATAGACCACATGCCGTCATCCGCGATTTTTTCCTTCAGCAGTTCACTGTGATATCGTATTTCATAAAAATCCGGCAGCCTGCCTCTTTTGTTTTTTTCCATCCTTTTTCCTCCACAAACAACCGTCCCCGGCTTGTGATGAACCTTCAGCAGAGAAGTTGACAGTCCCTCTCCTTCACCCTTTCCTTCTTTTTTATGGCTGTCCCTGTTCCGCCCTGACTAATAGTTTCTCCAGCTTTTCATAAGTCACAGACCCGGCCTGGTTGTATACGACCCGGCCCTCTCTGTCCAGAACGATGGTCCTTGGCAGAAGGGCGTCCCCTCCCAGAAGGGCAAAAACAGATCCGTCCTCATCGTCCAGGGCAAAGTCCAGGTCCCAGCCCTTTTCTTCCAGATAGGCGCCCACGTCCTCCGTCACCAGAGAGGCGTGCAGAGCCAGGATCCTGACCTCTTCATGCTCCTGCCTGAGCCTTTCAAAGTAAGGGATCTCCTCCACGCAGGGGGCGCAGTAGGTGGCCCAGAGATTGATAAAAGTCACATGGCCCCTGGCCTCATAAAGAGAAAAGCTGCCTCCGTCCATCAGGGATACGCTGAAGTCCTCAGGGAACTGTCCTGCTTCAAAGCCCGTCTCCCCGGCCGGAAGAGGAGCCTCCGCGGACGGCCGCAGGTTTGCAAGGGTCAGCACGGCAGTAAGGAGAAGGGGAAGAAGGACCTTCAGGATCTTTCCCGCCCGCTCTCTGAAAACTCCCTGCTCCAGACTTGTCTTTCCTGCCCTGAAGGAGATGGCTCCGCTCCTGCAGACCTTTCTGCACCCGCCGCAGTGGATGCATTCCCTGTCTCCCACATACCGTGTGTCCATGGGGCAGGTCCTGACGCAGGCCCCGCAGCCGGTGCAGGCGGCCCCGTCCACTTTTACTCCCGCCAGAGCGATCCTGGAAAAGAGGCCGTAAAGGGCTCCCAGAGGACAGAGGAAGCGGCAGAAGGACCGGTAGCAGAAGATGCAGGATACAAGGACCAGGGCCAGGATCAGGGCCTTGCGGGCAAAAAGAGATCCCAGCATGGAAAAAAGACCTTTATTTGCGGGGTGGATCAGAAGGCCTCCCGCTCCCTCCAGAGTGCCCGCAGGGCAGATGTACTTGCAGAAGGCCGGCAGGGGCAGGCCCTTTTTCAGGCCGTACAGAAGGGGAACCAGAAGGACCAGGACCAGCAGAAGAAGGTATTTAAGGCCGGAAAGGATCCTGGTGGCCCTGCTTTTCCTGATTTTGGGCGTGGGGATCTTATGCAGCAGCTCCTGGACCATGCCGAAGGGACAGAGCCATCCGCAGACGGTCCGGCCCAGCAGAAGGCCGTAGAGCATAAGGATCCCCAGGACATAGGTCCCGGCCCTGGTGCCGGATGCGGCCATGGCGTTCTGCAGAGCGCCCAGAGGACAGGCCCCCACGGCGCCCGGACAGGAATAGCAGTTGAGGCCGGGCACGCACAGGTTCTTTGCGGGACCTGTATAGATCCTGCCCAGGGCCAGGCCTTTTATATTCGCGTTGTATAAGAGGGCACAGTAAAGCTGTACCAGGCGGCGCTTTGTGGGCCGCAGGGCCGGACGCCTTTTTTTTATTTCAGCCAAGACCGATACACTCCGTACAGATGTTGACAGCTTTTACGAACACATCCTGCATGCTGCCGTTCAGGATCCCGTGCAGGATCAGACCGGCGGAAAGGGCAAGCAGGAGAAGCCTTGGCCATGTCAGGTTCCCCGGGGATCCTTTCATGATCTTTTCCTCCATACCAAAAACACTTTTATTTCCTGACCACCTGAAGGATCAGCTCTGTCTCTTCCCCGGTATACAGGTCGCTGTTTTCTCCGGCTTCATATCCTTCCGGGACTTTGATGACCTCCAGATGGTAGTCTGTCATCTCCCCGCTGTAGAAAATACAGCCATTTTCATCCGTCGTCTGGGGCTGGCAGGTGGTGTCCGTACAGATGTTGACTACGGCCCCGGCAACGGGATCTCCCTTCTGGTCTGTCACTTTAATGGTATAGTCTGCAGCCGCTTCCGCTGGGGGAGCAGTGGCGCTTCCGCTGTCCTTTCCCCCGCAGCCCGCCAGAAGCAGGGCCAGGATCAGGACCGCTAAAAATCTTCTGAACATTCTTATCTCCTTACATTTCAGTACCTGACAGAGGGATCTGCCTCCTGACCAGGTCTGTCAGGTCCAGGTCCAGATCTGCCTCCAGGATGCCTTCCTCATGGTCCAGCTGACAGACCACCCTTCCCCAGGGATCCGTCACGATGCTGTGGCCGTAGGCCCTGTAGGAGGCTTCCTCATCCCGGGCGGGGGAGCAGCCGATCATGAAGATCTGCTGGTCCAGGGCCCTGGCCCTGAAAAGGGTCTCCCAGTGGGCGGGACCTGTGGTCATGTTGAAGGCGGCCGGTACAAAGACCGCCCTGATCCCCTCCCTGCGCATCCTGAGGAACATCTCCGGAAAGCGGATATCAAAGCAGATGCAGACGCCTATTTTTCCGAATTCTGTGTCAAAGACCGTGATCTTCTCTCCCGGGGAAAGAACGTCCGATTCCTTAAAGTACTGTCCCCCCTCCACGTCGATGTCGAAGAGGTGGACCTTGCGGTGCTTTCCGATCTGTCTGCCCTCTCTGTCATAGATATAGGAGGTGTTGTAGATCCGGCCTTCTCTGTCCCTCTCCGGCACGGAGCCTCCGATCAGGTATGCTCCCTCCCTGCGGGCCAGGTCCGACAGAAATGCACAGACCTCTCCTCCCTCCTCCTGGGCAAAGACGGGAAAGCAGGCATTGTCATAAGGACAGGTAAAGATCTCCGGTAGCAGGATGAAATCCGGAGCCGGACCCTTCCTTCCCTCCAGCATGGCCGTCACCTTCTCCATGTTTTCGGCAGGCGACCCCAGGGTCATTTTCTGCAGGGCCGTTACATGCATCTTCATGACCTCTCTCCTCTCTCATATTCGGCAAGAAGGTTTCTCATCCAGGAAAGCATGCCTCCCTCCAGGGGGCCGGGGATCCTCCCTGCCGCTGCCAGAAGCACATCCTCCGCAGCCCCCTCCACGGCATAGGAATGGGGCGTGGTCTCAAACATGGATATATCGTTGGAAGCATCTCCGAAGGCCGCTGTCTCCTCGGGCAGGATCCCGAACCTCTCCTGGACCAGCCGGATGCCGGTTCCCTTTCCGCCGTCCAGGGGATTGATGTCCAGATACATTTCTCCCGCGGGAGCCGCCTGGAAGCGGCGCCGCAGCTCCTGTATATCAGGATCGTTCTTATGGCTGTCCGGTCCCCCGTCAGGGTAGGCCACGCTGATCTTGACGATATCCGGGATCTTAAGAACGTCCTTTGTCCGGATCATGTTGATGCCGGCCTTCAGGGACCTTTCAAAGATGGCATCGCTCAGGTTTTCCACGTAGCAGGCCGAGGGGGTATCACAGGTAAACATGCGCCCCATGGCCCGGAGCTTTCCGACCAGGTACTCCATGTCCTCTTTCGTTCCCAGGGGCCGCAGGGCTATGAGCTCCTCTCTGCAGTAAAGGCAGCCTCCGTTGGAACAGTTGTAGATCAGGTCATCTCCGATAAAGCCGAATACGTTGTAGAGGCCCCGGTAAGGCCTTCCGCTGGCGATCATGATCCTGACACCGTATCCTGAAAGATCCCGCATGACCTGTACCAGTTCCTCCGGGATCCGGCCCGCTGCAGGGGGGAGCAGGGTCCCGTCTATGTCTGTTGCAATCAGTCTGATCATATGCTGTATGGTTCTCCGTATTATTATCTTCTGACAGGCCGGACTCCCGGCCCTCCAAAAACAAGTATACTGAAAAAACAGAAGAATTGCCACCTGGCCGGATCATCTTGGGATGGACTGTCCCCCCAAAAAAACAGAAAGAAGATCCGGCCGGATCTTCTTTCTGCAGGCCCTCACGGGGCACTTTCTCTATGTTTCTCCATGCTCTGCCGGGAGTATCAGAGGACGATCTCCAGGGCCTTTCTGTACAGGATCCTGACGGTCCCCGAAAGGCGCAGGCTCCCGTCTTCCTCTGCTTGAATGGTCAAATCGCCCGCAGGCTGCCGGAGCACCGCCCTGGCTTTTCCGCCGCCTTCCCGGGCCAGGTAGACCCCTACCGCGGTTGTCCCGCTGGCACAGGAATTCTCCCAGCACAGTGTCCCTGCTCCGGGTACGCAGACCAGGGGCTTAAGGCGCATGGCAGCCTGGTCCAGGAACATGATGCCCAGGGCGTCACATCCCAGATAGCTGCACCATCTGCGGGCCAGGATCTCTGCCCGCTTTGGCGATATTTCTCTGGTAACAATGACATGGGATATACCTTCAAAGGATACCACAGGACAGATCCCCTCTTCGGGAAGCATCATATCCATGCAGGAGATGGGCTTTGGCATATCCACCGTCCCCTCCCAGCTGCCGTCCCTTAAGCGGGATACCCGGGCCATGACAGGCTCTTCGGCTCCGGATACCCGGACCCGCATCTTTCCCTCTGTAAGAGAGGCCCTGTCCGCCGCGATCACAGCGCTGCACATGGCGGCGTTCCCGCAGAACTCTCCCCCCGCCATGCGGAGGGCAATATCGCAGGAAGGGGCGCTCGAAAGAAAGCCCACCTGTTCCGCATTCTGTTCCCTGGCCATGAGCCTGGCGGCCGCATAGGCCTGCTTTTCCACGGGAACGGGAGAAGTAACAAGAATGGTTATGTTGCCTGTAGGATCCAGTAAAAAGTAATCTAGTCTCATCTCTGATAGTTGCGCAGGAACTGCCTGGTCCTTTCCTCCTGGGTATCTCCGAATAAGGATTCGGGATCGCCCTGTTCTACGATAACGCCTTTATCCATGAAGATGACGCGGCTGCTGACCGCCCTGGCAAAGGGCATCTCGTGGGTGACCACCACCATGGTCATCTTTTCATCCGCCAGCTGGCGGATGACCTTCAGTACTTCACCGGTCAGTTCCGGATCCAGGGCGCTGGTAGGCTCGTCGAAGAAAAGAATATTGGGCTTGAGGGCCAGGGCTCTGGCGATGGCAACTCGCTGCTGCTGGCCGCCGGAGAGCTGGCAGGGATAGGCGTCGGCTCTGTTCTCAAGATCCATCTTCCGTAGGAGTTCCATGGCCTCCTGGCGGACCTCCTCTTTAGGACGCTTCTGTACGGACACAGGGGCGTCCATAACGTTCTTCAGTACGGAATAATGCGGGAACAGGTTGAAGTTCTGGAAGACCAGACCGAAATAGTTCTTTACTTTGGCCAGTTCCGAATGGCTGACATATTCCGCACGGCCGGCCTCGTTGGTGGTCACGGCCGCCTTATCCATGTAGCGGATCTCGCCGGCGTCGATCTTCTCCAGGAAGGTGGCGCAGCGAAGCAGGGTAGACTTGCCCGAACCGGAGGGGCCGATGATGGAGACGACCTCGCCCTCGTCCACGTGGAAGCTGATATCCTTGAGGACTTCCAGCCCGCCGAAGGATTTCTGAATGGAATTCATCTGTAAAATCATATGGCAGACCTCCCTTTAGTGATAATAATCCAGCGCCTTTTCGATCCGTTCCATGACGAAGGCGACCGCATAGTTGGCGACGAAGTAGAAGACACCCGCAATGATAAAGGGGGTGAAGGATGTCTGAGAGGCCGCGATCTGCTTGGCCAGGGAGAACATCTCGTTATAGGCCAGGGTAAAGGCCAGAGAGGTATCCTTGACCAGGGTGATGATCTCGTTGGTCACGGAGGGCAGGATCACCTTGATGACCTGGGGCAGGATGATCTTAAAGAAGGTCTGGGCCTTGGAATAGCCCAGGATCTCCGCCGCTTCATACTGGCCCCTGGGAATGGATTCGATGCCGCCCCGGTAGATCTCGGCGAAGTAGGCCGAGTAATTCACGGCAAAGCCGATGATGATGGCCGGGAAACGGTAGCCCCGGATGGACATGCCGAACAGATAGTAGGGACCGAAATACCACATGAGCAGCTGCAGCATCAGGGGCGTGCCTCTCATAATGGCAATATAAATCTTTGTGATCTCCCTGACCAGGGTAAAGCGGGACCTGCGCAGGAACATGACGACCATGCCCAGAGGCAGGGAAAAGAGCAGCGTCAGAAAGAAGATCAGACATGTACGGAGCATGCCTTCGCCCATAGTGGCAAGCATGGTGGAAAAGGTCATAAAATCAACTCCTCAACTGAAATCCAAAAAAGCACGGGCCGTTTTTGGCGGCCCGCTGCTTCCTTAAGCTTCCTGCGAAATGATCACTTTGCGTCGTTGGCAATCAGGAAGGAACCTGCTGTCATATCGATGGCGATGGCGTCGATGGCGCCTGCCTTCAGATCATTGTAGGCAATGGTATAGGTCTCATAGACTCTGAGTTCGGCAAAGGTATCTGCCAGATCCTTCTGGGAATCCTCCAGCATGTCATAGGCGCTGGTAGCAGTCTGGACGCCGACGACCTTGCCGGCAAGGTCAGCCAGAGAAGTAATGCCGGAGTCGGAAGCCACCAGGATGCCCTGGGTGTTGTTGGAATAGGTGATGCCCCATGTATAGGCGTCCTCACGACCTTCCTTTGTAAAGCCGGACCAGATGCAGTCGCAGCTTCCTGCGTTCAGTTCCATGTCCTTGGCGTCCCAGTTGAAGGGAACGGCCTCGTAGCCCCATCCCAGGTATTCGCAGACAGCCTGGCAGAGCTCTACGTCAAAGCCGCCCACAGTGCCGTCGTCCTGTCTGTAGGAGTAAGGCGGATAGTCAAGGTCAAAGCCGTGCTTGAAGGTATAGGAGCTGTCTCCGGAACCCTGTGCGGGCAGAGAATCCTCGTCGATATCTTCCGCCTTCAGGCAGAGGTAATCCTTGATATCGGGATATCTTTCACCGATCTCGGCATAGGTTCCGTTCAGGACCAGGGCCTGCACGGCGCCGCTGACGGTCTGGGCCAGCTCTTCGTCGCCAATTCTGAAGCCGATGGCATAGGACTCAACGCCCAGTGTCTCATCGATGAACTGATAGGTCACAGCCTCTTCTGCGGGGGCTTCTTCTGCAGGAGCTCCCGTCTCTTCGGTATTCTCTGCTGCAGGCTCTTCAGCCTTGCCGGAGCTGGAAGATCCGCCGCATCCGCCCAGCATGGATACTGCAAGGACAGCTGTCAGAAGAAGTGCAAGTTTCTTTTTCATAGTAGTTTCCTCCATTTTTCGCTGAATTGCGTTAAACAAGTAACATACTATCACATCAGCGTGCTAAAGGAAAGCGGTTTTTTTCACAATTCGAATCCTGCCTGCTTCCCCTGCCCCTGAGCAGAACGGGGGAGGCGCCTTCGCATCTTCCCCGTTTTCCACTTCCCT
>CAMOGQ010000089.1 GCA_946614165.1 uncultured Lachnospiraceae bacterium | reverse complement strand
AGAAAGGGTGGACAGATCATGAAAAAGAAACTGTGGGTCATGCTGCTGGTTCTGGGACTTGCGGTCTCCGGACTGCCGGGCACAGCTGCCTTCGCGGAGGAGGAAGCAGGTGCCGGAGGGCAGGAAGCAGTACAGGAAGAAACCGTAAAGGCGCCGGCTCCGGAAAAGAAAGCCGAAGCCGAAGTCAAAAAGGAAAAAGCTGCAGAAGAGACAGCAGCAGAGTCTCAGGAGGAACCGGTACAGGAAGCTGTAAAGGAGGCTCCTGCAGAAGCTGAGGAGGAGCCTGCACAGGAGATTCATGAAAAGCCCGTGGAAGAAGTACCTGCAGAGCAGAAAGATCCTTCCGAAGAGACACCTGCGGAAGGCGGTGAAGGCCAGGATGAGGTTTCGGAGGTGACCGAAGCAGTCAATCCTCTGTCTGAGGAAGAAACGGACAAAGAGGCGGCAGCGCCTGCAAGAAAGATGCTCCTCAGGGCGGCCCTTAATGAGATCACCAGCCTTGACATTAAGGTGAACAGTCTGCCCAAGGGTGGTCAGGATGAAAGTCTGAAACCGGATCTGACCATTACGGGAGAGGGAATAAAGAGCTGGTCGGCCTATTATGACAAACACCGGGGATATTCCACCGGCAGTCCTGCTTTTGTCTTTGAAGAAGGAAAGGACTACTATATTCATATTTCCGTAGAAGCCGAAGACGGCTTTACCTTCAAAAAGGGAGGATTTGACAACGGAGTCGACTACGGCTGGGAGTTTGACGGGACCTGCAGTCTGTCGGGAGAAAACGCGAGATTTCTTAAAGCTGTAGCAACGCAGTATTCGGATGCCGGGACCCTGGTCGTATGGCTTGGCATTACCGCCGAAGAAGGTCCGAAATGGACGGAAATAGAGAACGTGGCCATGCGCTTTGCCCGGCCGAAAGCAGGGGACAAGGCTTCGGAAGTAAGCGCAGTTTCCAGAGCGGAGCTTTCTTCCGATTCCCATTGTATTGTCACAGGAGCGAGCTGGTATGACCAGGAACCCGTCATTAGTTTCTTTGATCCGCCTTCAAAGGAATTTACCGGGACCTTTGAAGCCGGAAAGACCTACTACGCCGAGATCGATATGAAGCCGGAAGACGGTTACAAGCTCCTGCAGGGCGGAGAGCATTATTACGATTCGGATCCCACAGGACTTTCCGTAAAAGGAGCCAGTTCCAAGTTTGATTTCCTTTTGGTCTCAAATTACATCAGTGGCGGAATCTTCTATCAGTATGGCAGAGTCATCGTTTCCTTTACTCCCTACAGGACAGGATATGATGATAAAGATATCTGGACTGATGAAACGGTGGATAACAGCGTTTCCCACATTAACGGCTATGTGAACCTCAAGGGCAGCGGGGGAATCCAGGCAGGCCTGGATCCTGCAAAGGAGGTCTACAGCGCAGAGGAGTCGGTTACTTTTTCTGATCCCAGGACAGAGAAAGTCCAGAAGGATATCAGCGACGCAACGAATGCGGCCCGGGCACTAGCCCAGGAAGTCCGTCAAAATGGAAAAGACGGAGAATTTCATCTGTCTACTACGGAAAGAACCGGGAAGGTGTGGGACAACCGCATATACGATATCAGTCATGCTGACGTAATAGACGGTCTCTGGATCGAAGACAAGATCCCGGTCATCAGACAGTCCGGGGATATTTATATGGATGAGGCCGGCAATACCTATACGTCCGAGGAGTATCTGATCGCCAGGCATCATCTGGCTTACGGCGATTACGGAAAAGAGACCTTCTTCGAAGTGAGGTGTGACGGCTGGGTCAGCGGATATGATATCACGGTTACGGATGATGGAAACGGTAAGGGACAGGCAGACCTTTCAACGTCTCTTAAAGGAGAAACCGTTACCATGACGGCACAGCCGGACGATGGATACCGCTTTAAGAAGTGGGAGGTCGTTTCCGGGGGAGCGGAGCTTTCCGACGCTGCAGCTTCCACGGCCGCCTTTACCATGCCCGGTTCTGACGTAGAGGTAAAGGCATTATTTGAATGCATGCATGCCGGCGGTCTGCAGCACCACGAAAGGGTGGATGCAGACTGTGAGGCCGACGGAACGGAAGAGTACTGGTCATGCGATGTCTGCGGCGGACTTTTTGCGGACGAAGCGGGGACCGAGAAGATCGATGAGCCCAAAGTCATTCCCATGACCGGACACACCTGGGATGAGGGTATACTTACCAAAGAGCCGGACTGCGAAGAGAAGGGCATCATGACCTATACCTGCAAGGATGATCCTTCTCATACAAAGACGGAAGAGGTGGACGCCCTGGGCCATGACTGGGACGAAGGCACAGTCGAGAAAGAAGCGACATGCGAAGAAGACGGCTCTGTTCTTTATGTCTGCAGCCGATGCGAGAAGACCAGGACCGAGGTCGTTCCCGCCACAGGCCATGACTGGGGCGAGTGGGAAGTGACCGAGGAGGCCACTGCTTCCAAAGCCGGAATCAAGGAACGCATCTGCAGGAACGATCCTTCCCATAAGGAAACCAAGAAGTATACCATAAAGAAGAACAGCAGCGGATCTTCCGGAAGCGGCAAGAGCAGCAGGAAGTCCCAGACCGGGTCATCCGGAACTTCTAAGACCAAACGCGGCGCAAAGACAGACGATGGCACCGGCGCCGGCGTATGGCTCATTCTTCTTGCCGGCTCTCTTATGGGCGCGGCGCTCATCGCATACGGAAGGAAGAGATTCATAAAGTAATCAGCTCAGCAGCCTGATCTATGGGGAGGGCCCGTGCAGCAGGCTGCGGAAGCGGTTATGAGAGAAAACAGAACTTCATAGACTCTGAATACTCAAAAAGGAAAGTACGGCGGATTTGGTCTGCCGTGCTTTTCTTTTTCTTCCAAAGGTATATGGGTGAATGGTAAAATGATAATCAGTAAAGAAAAAGACGAAAGAGCCTTTCCCGAACCGGTCTGAAGATGCAGGGAAATGAGATCTCAAGAGGAAAGGCATGAAAGAGAGAGAAAGCGAAGAGCAGACTTCCGGAAAGAGACATTTTCGCAGATGAGGCGGAAAAAGACGGAATCCGGCAGCCGCTCCCTTGTCTGATCGGGATATTTAAGGCGTTTTTGTAAGGAGAAGAAGGTGGCAGGATTATTCGGAAATATCAATCTCAGGCCCCCGGAAGATATTAACGTAAGAACGGTCCGGATCGGCAGGATGAAGGCTCTTGTCCTTTCTCCCAAGGGAGGAGCCCAAAAGGCCCCCGGTATTCTCTGGATCCACGGAGGCGGCTATTTCCTGGGCATGAAGGAGATGGTCTATATGTCCAGGGCTCTGCGCCTTGTGAGATGGTACAATGCCGTAGTGGTATCTCCGGGCTATACCCTGGCCTTTCAGAAGCCCTACCCGGCTGCGGTCAAAGACTGCTATAAAGCCCTTTTATATATGCAGTCCCACGCAGAGGAACTGGGCATTGACGAGAGGAAGCTGATCGTGGGAGGTGAGAGCTCGGGCGGCGGACTGACCGCCGCGGTCTGCATGCTGGCCAGGGACAGAAAGGAAGTCAAAGTGGCTTATCAGCTGCCCCTCTATCCCATGATGAGCACTGTGGATACCGAATCCTCAAGAGACAATCACGGAAGAGTATGGAACACCAGGATGAATCATCTAGGCTGGAAGTTCTACCTGAGGGAAAAAGCCGGGAAGAAGGTCTCTCCCTATGCCTCCCCTTCCTTCCAGAAGGACTACAGAAGGCTTCCTCCCTGCTATACCTTTGTAGGAGACGGAGAGCTCTTTTATTCCGAGACCATGGCCTACGTGGAAAACCTGAAGAAAGCAGGGGTCTCTGCCAGGGTGGACGTCTATCATACGGATCTGCATGCCTTCGACATGCTTGCCCCGGATGTTCCTCCGGGACCGGAGGCCATCAGCAGATTTGAAGAGGAATTCGAAAGGATCCTGGAAGAACTGGAACTGAAGGGAAAGGCCAGAAAAGCCAAAAGGACAGTGCCCGGAAAAGGCTGGACCAAAGAGAGCCGGGTGGGCAGGACGACAGCTCCCAGGGCCGCAGGAATGAAGAGAAGGAAGAAACGGCTTTCCTTAAAATGATCCCTGCACTGGGGCAGCAGACCTTCTGCAGAAAATCCATCAAATCTCACGGCAGGCGGAAGAAGCCGGAAATGATCGTATAGGGCAAATCAGCTCCCTGAAAGAAGAAATAATCATGGATATTGCATCAGCTTTTAAGCGCTGTAAAGTGAAAGAAAAGGATGGAAAACTGTTTGATCCGATCCGCAGAAAGTATGTCCGTGCAATTCCGGAGGAATATGTACGGCAGAAAACGATCCGCTTCCTCAGGAATCAACTCAAAGTCCCTTCAGACAGAATCGTCGTAGAACGATCACTCAGTACACTTGGGATTGAAGGCGATAAAAGAAGGATCGACATTGGCATTTTAGATCCCGATGGCAATCTGACTGTGGTAGTCGAGTGCAAGTGTTCTCTGGTGGGAGACAGCGAACCTGCTTTTATACAGGCGCAGGATTATCTGACGGAACTGCATGCCAGGTATTTCTTCGTGACAGACGGCGTGATATTCAAAGGATATCGCTACAGATATAGGTGTTTTGAACAGCTGGAAAAAATACCCGGGTACGATGAACTGCTGACATAAACAGTCAGACTCTGAAAACAGAGAACAGAAACGCTGCAAACCGGTGTTTCCGGAAAAGGAAAGGAGGAAGGTGCCAGGCACTTTCCTCCTTCATTTGATCGGATATCTGCATGGTCAGGTATCTTTTTTGTTTTGCGGACAGAGGGATGCTCATTTCAGGAGCTTTTGCCGCAGGAAGGACATTCTGCCTGCAGTCAGAGCTTTTCGATCAGGGCGGGCAGGATCTTGGCCGCATCGCCGACTACGCCGTAGTCAGAGTGCTCGAAGATCTTGGCAGATTTGTCCTTGTTGATGCTGATGATGGTCTTGCTTTTGCCGATGCCGCAGATATACTGGGCAGCACCGGATACGCCCACGTTGATGAGGACACCGGGCTTTACGGACTTTCCGCTGGTGCCGATCATGGCGGACTCATCGGAGACCCTTCCGGTGTCGATGAGGGCTCTGGACCAGGCAATGGCAGCTCCCAGGCGCTCTGCCAGGTCGGTAACGCCCTTCCAGGCGGCGTCAGAGGCTGCGCCGCGGCCGGCGGCAACCACCACCTGCGCTTCGGTGATGTCATTTTCCTGCTTTCCTGCACTCTCAAAGCCGAGGAACTCTTCTCCGGATTCGGCAGTATCCAGGAACGCGGTTTCTGCGCTTAAGATCTGAGCGTCCACAGCTCCGGGGGCTTCTGCGTTCAGGATACCGGGCCTGACAGATGCCATGACAGGACGGGCATAGGGAATGTAGATCTCACTGACCACCTTGCCGCCGAAGGCAGGCACCATGCAGCCCAGTCTTTCGCCGTTCCAGCGAAGGTCGATGCAGTGGGCCGCAAGACCGGTCTTTAAAAGGCCTGCGGTGGTGGGAGCCAGTTCGGAACCGATGCCGGTAGCGCCTATGAAGAGATACTCGGGAGCATAATCCCGGACCAGCTTTTCCAGGGTCAGGCCGTAGATGTCGCAGCGGTAGTCCCTGAGAGCGGGGTGATCCGCGCTGTAGATGATCTCTGCGCCGGCTTCCGTCAGCTTGTCAAAGACCGGGCCGTTTCCTTCTCCCAGGACGACGGCTGCCACTTTATATCCGCCCATTTCCTTTGCAAGAGCGCGGGATTTGGAGAGGAGTTCATATACTACGCCGGCGGGTTCGTTTCCGTTTCTTTCAGCAAATACCCAGATTTCCTTTGCCATTATGCTTCCTCCTTCCTGACTGCGCTCTGGCGGAGAATATCTGCCAGCTTCTGCGCGATTTCGCTTTCAGTGCCGGTGATCATGACGCACTGCTTGCTGCTTTCCATGGTCTCCACTTCGCCGTTCTGAGAAGGAGAGCCTTTCAGGCCCAGATAGTTCTCATCCAGATCTTCCAGATCCGCCGCGCTGTAGATGACAAGGGGCTTGTTCTTTGCAGCCAGGATCGTGCGGACATTGGCAAAGCGGACTTCGTTGGCTGCGCCGGTTACGCCGATGACGCAGGGAGTCTTCAGGCGGTATCTGCCGAGGCCGCTTTCAAACTTTCTGGTCACTACGATGCCCTGATCCCAGGATACGTCCACAGCGTTTGCCGCATGGGATGCGCCCATCCATACGCCCAGCTGAGAAGGTACGTGGGCTGTGGAGCCGTCCGCGCTTTCGTTGCCGGCCAGGATCACATCGTAGGTCCCGGTCTTTTTCAGGAGCATGCTTAAGGTATAGGAGGTGGCCAGAGAGTCTGCGCCGCCTACCTTGCGGTCACTGATCAGGAAGGCTCTGTCCGCGCCCATGGCAAGGGCTTCCATAAGCTGGTCCCTGGCGGCGGGAGGTCCCATGGAGACGACGGTGATCTCGCCGCCCAGCTCTTCCTTCAGACGGAGGGCCGCTTCCAGGGCGTGGGTATCGGCTTCGCCTATGACAGCGGGGATGCCGTCTCTGACAAGACGCTTGGTCTGAGGGTCCAGGGTGATCTTATCGTAAAATTCCGGATCGGGAACGGATTTGATGCATACTGCGATATTCATATCTCTCTCCTTTCTTACAGGGAGCCTGCTACGGTGTCAACGAAGGTCTTGTCGCTGAAGCAGGCGATCTGCAGAGCCTTGGCGTCACGGTAGTAGCGCTCTATGCCGGTCTCGTGGATGACGCCTGTTCCGCCCATCAGAAGCATGCATTCGCTGGCTACCTTCTCCATAAGAGGACCGGTGGCTGCCTTGAGGGCGCCGGCTTCCAGACTGTCGTGGATCCCGCAGTTGCGGTTGGCCAGGTGTCCGTAGAGGGCGTTGCGGAAGTTGTAGACCTCCATCTGCAGCTTTGCCAGGTCGTGGCGGGCTGCCTGATGGGTATCCCAGAGGGATCTGCCCATCTGGATGCGGTTCTTGAGATAATCGGCCGTCTTGGCGATCATGGACTCGGCTCCGCCCAGGGCCAGGGCTGCATAGCCGCTCAGTTCGGGGCCGAAGCCCATGAGGATGCCCCAGGGATTGGGGATGCGGTCGCTTTCACTGACACGGCAGTTATCGAAGTATACGCTGCCGGTGCGGCTGCCGTTCAGGCCGACCTTATGCTCGATGTGGCCTACGGAGAAGCCGGGATCGGAGGTGGGAACGAAGAAGATATCCAGTCCCTGCATGGTAGTAAAGTCGATCTGGTCTCTTGTGAGGGCGATGACCATGAATACGTCCACTTCATCGGCCTGGGTGACCAGGACCTTTCCTCCGTTGATGATCCAGTCGTCCCCGTCCCGGACTGCCTTCGTCTGGTATTCCATAAGGTCGTTGCCGCCTGCGGGCTCATTGCCTGCAAGACCCATCAGGATCTCGCCGTTGACGGCAGGGATGACATACTTTCTGATCTGCTCTTCAGAGCAGGCTGCGGACATGGGGCCGTTGAAGACCTGGCGGAGAAGAGCCAGGAAGCCGAAGGTGGCGCTTTCCTTGCCCAGTTCCTCCAGAAGCAGTCCCCAGCTGATGTAATCGGGGCCTGTGCCGCCGCAGCTTTCGGCTACGGGCATGGTGAACATGCCGAGTTTTCCCATTTCCAGGAGCGCCTCGCGGGAGCTGGCGTCATTGTCTTCCATCTCCAGTGCCAGGGGACGGACTCTTTTCTGGGCATAGGACCGGAAAGTTTTCTGCAGGAGCCTGCGCTCCTCATTCAAATACCACACTGCTGATTCCTCCTTCATCTGCTGTACTTTTTAAGCGTGTTTCTGTAAATATGCCGGCCAGGCCGGCCTTGATTCTGCTTCTGCTTTCTTATGCCGCAAAGGGCATCTTCCGGCGGGCCAGGAGTCCTCTATATACGCCCCTGCACAGTGCCAGCTCCGGATGAGGAGCATGAAGGGCCGGGGGATGAGAGGGCTGCCTGCCTGTTACGATATCATCGTAACAGGCAGGCGGAAGCTGTTCACTGGACAAAAATCAGATATGTATGGTTTTATGACATTGAATGGATTTTGTCTAAGAGGTATACTGGATATGGAAATCAGCAGAAGACCGGAGAAGTAAAAAAGGCGGAAAGAGACGGAAGATACAAAAAACGGAAAGAGGAATCCTATGGGACTGCGTGATTCTACAAAGAGGCTTTTTGCCCGTACGATCGAAGAGATGATGGCAACCATTCCCCTGGAAAAGATCCGGGTCAAGGACCTATGCAGCCGCTGCGGAGCGGACCGGCAGAGCTTTTATTATCATTTCAAAGACAAGTATGACCTGATCGCCTGGATCTATGCCAGAGAGTACGAGGAAGTCCTGGAATCCAAAGACGGCGTCTACAGCATGGACCATGCGGCGGAGATCCTCAGGCAGATGTGGAACAAAAGGAGCTTTTACAGAAAGGCATTTACGGATAAGTCCCAGAACGCCATCAGTGCCTATATCTTCCGCTACTATGTGGATCTGGGCATGAGCGCGGTGGAAGGCCGCCTTGGAAAGGAAGCCCTGACCACAGAATCCGTCTATGATATCAAATCCCATGCCTATGCCTGTCTGGGCCATACCCTGGAATGGCTGGAGGGAAAGGCAGAATATACGCCGGAAGAGTTTGCCCGTCTCCAGTACAGAGCCATGCCCCTGGTCCTGAAGAAGGGCTACGGCATTCCGGAGGATGCGGGATTTGCATAAAGGAAGCCGGAAGGTATCGTTCCCGGCAGGTCAGAGAAATGGATCGGAAGGAAGGACATGTAAAGATGGAAATGACAGCGGAAATGATTCTGGAAGGAAGAAGGATCCGGATCTGGGGAGATCCGGCATCCCCCATCTGCTTTATACAGATGACGGACGACCACGACGAAGAAGATATGGGAGAGGAGACCGGGCAGATCTGTGCCGGGGCAGGAGATGAGAACTGGTGCCTTATCACTGTCGCCGTAAAGAACTGGAACGACGATCTTACCCCCTGGAAGGCGGATCCTGTCTTCGGGAAGGAAGGCTTCGGCGACGGGGCGGGAGAGACGCTTTCCTATCTGACAGATGTGCTCCTTACCTGGGTGGACAGGACATATCCCGCGGAAGACAGGACATATTTCCTGGGAGGATATTCCCTGGCAGGGCTTTTTGCCCTCTGGTGCGGGTGTCAGACAGACGTCTTTAAAGGTATCGCCGGCGTATCCCCTTCCGTATGGTATCCCGGCTGGAGAGACTATATGAAAGGCCATGCCATGCAGGCGGAGAGGGTCTATCTGAGCCTTGGGGATAAGGAAGAAAAGACCAGGAACAGGACCATGTCCCAGGTGGGAGACGCCATCCGGGACCAGTACCAGGTACTGACCGGAGCAGGCATAAAGTGCACTCTGGAGTGGAACCCCGGAGGTCATTTCCGGGACAGCGGAAAAAGGACCGGAAAGGGCCTGGCCTGGCTGATCCGGAGCGGAGAGTAACCTGCACCGGTAAGAAACAATGACAGAAAAGAATACAGAGGACCTCTTTTGCCGCGGCCAAAGAGGTCTTTTCTGTGTAAAGGGACAGAATTCAGTTTCTGATAATTGAAATATCGTTAGTATATTTATTAAAATCTGCTCATAACCTGAGAAAGGAGGTCTTTTTATCGGAACAGACAGTGAATGATCAGAAAAGGAGGTTCTATCTATGACGTGGGCAAAGGAGCTTCAGAATAACGTGACCGGCGCAGCCGGGCTCCGGGAATACCGGTCCCTCTCTCCTGAGGAAGAGAAGCGTCTCGAAACTGTTTTGCACAAATATCCCATGCGGGCTACCCGCTATTACCTGTCACTTGTGAACTGGGAGGATTACGAAAAGGATCCCATATACCGTCTGTGTGTGCCCACCGTCCTGGAAGAGGACAGCTCGGGAAGCCTGGACACCAGCGGCGAAAGTACAAATACCAGGCTTCCGGGACTGCAGCACAAATACAGGGAAACGGTCCTTGTCCTGACCACCCATGAATGCGCCATGTACTGCAGGCACTGCTTCCGCAAAAGGCTGGTGGGCCTTGAAGAGGCAGGAGAGAAGGCGGCAGATCCAAAAGCCGCGGCGTCCTATATACGTTCCCATCCCGAAGTCAGCAACGTTCTTTTATCGGGAGGCGATTCTTTTTTACTATCCAATCAGTCCATTTCGGAATATCTTGATCTGCTGACAGACATACCCCATCTTGATTTCATCCGGTTCGGCACCAGGATCCCGGTCACCTTCCCCATGCGGATCACAGATGACCCGGAGCTCTTATCCATTCTCAGGAAATACGACCGGAAAAAGCAGATCTTTATCGTCACACATTTCAATCATCCCAGGGAAATTACAGAAGAGTCCATAAAGGCCGTCCGGCTCCTCAGGGAGGCGGGATTGGCCGTCAGGAATCAGACGGTCCTTTTAAGGGGCGTTAACGATGATCCGGAGATTCTCTCGGACCTTCTTGGCCGTCTGACGGGGATCGGCGTCCTTCCCTACTACATCTTCCAGTGCAGGCCGGTCACGGGAGTAAAGTCCCAGTTCCAGGTGCCCATAAAGGAAGGCTTCGGCATAGTGGAAGAGGCCAGGGGCCGGATGAACGGCCAGGCCAAGAGCTTCCGCTTTGTCATGTCCCACAAAAGCGGAAAGATAGAGATCCTGGGGCCCTCTCCGGAGGACGGACGCATGACCTTCAAATACAACCAGGCAAAGGACAGGGAAGATCTTGGCAGGATCTTTTTCCTGGACCTGGAAGAGGACAGGACATGGCTGGACTGAAAGTAAAGACGGAAAACAAAAAAACGCCTGTAGGGCGGCTCTTAAGATATAAGTGAATAAAGAAACAGAGGGGAGGGTCCGGATCTGCCGGGCCCTCCCCCTTTTGGCATGCTGCCTGCCGGATTTTTCGTATCTGGGGGAGCCTGTTTCCGCTTTGCTTTTTTCTGAAGTCTTTTTTCTCTTTCCGCCTTCAGCTTCTTTCCCCTTTCAGTCTGCCCGGCCCGGATGGGAGCTTTCCTTCTGGAGCCTGCGCTCCACATTGGTCACGGGCTTTCCGGAAAAGATATCCGACCAGGGGATGCAGTAGACATTGCCCATTGTCTCTACGGCAAGCCCGCCGTATCCGGCCACGATCATTTCGTGGAAAAAGGCGTTGTCCAGATCCACCTCTTCAATGGTCCGGCCGGCCGGGAGCTTCATCTTCCTTTCTGTAACGCACACGGCAAAGAGCTTCCCGTCCACGCTGCAGCCCATGATCCGGTCATGGTCCGAAGCCATCAGAACAGGGAGTCCCTCTTTGCCCGCATCCCGGATCAGGGAGGGCATTTTTTCGGGATCCTTTACCGCCAGGGTCTCCAGTTTTTTCCAGAATTCTTCTTTTGTCATATGTTTTCCTTTCAAAGCTCCTTCAGAGCGTCTATGCCTCCTGCCACATAGGTCAGGAGGATCCTCTGGACCTTCATCCAGTCCCTGTCCTTCTTCCAGCCCATGGCCTTATTGACGGCAAAGGCACCGGTGATCATGCATACAAAGAGCATTTCCGCTTCCTTTTCCGACATATGGCATTCCTCCATCAGCTGGGGGACCTGCAGATCCCTTTCCTGGCGGTAGATCATGGACAGGATATAGTCGGAGATGGCAGCGTCCTTGAAAAGGATGTTGTACCTGGGATGGTCTGCCACCCTCTGGCAGACAGGAAGGATGAGAAGGTTTTTTTCCAGTTCCTGCAGGCCTTCCTCTGTCTTCAAGTATCTGCTGGCCGTTCTGACCGAATCCACCACATTTTTGGAGGTGCTCCTCTGGGTGGCCTTGATGGCGTCCTCCACCAGCTCCTCCAGTACGTCCGTAAGATTATCGAAGTGGGTATAGAAGGTGGCCCGTCCCACATCGGCCTGGCGGCAGAGACTGGCCACCGTGACCTGATTGAAATCCATTGTATGAAGGAGCTCCAGCATGGCGTCCTTCAGGACGTTGTGGGTATAGCTGTAGCGTCTGTCGACCTTTGCCTTCTCTCTCCCCGGCATGATTTATCCCTCCCGCTTGTCAGATCTGCCTTCCTATCATTATGTCAAGTGTCATTCAAGACATTTTTCCAAGACACTTTACGGCGTACTGTCTATTATTATACCACTTCCCAGAAAGGTGTAATCGAATTTTCCAGTTGTTCTTCATAGAATATACCTAACACAAATAAACGCGCGGCAGGCAGGCGGGGTGCTGCCTGCCTGCACAAAAAGTCAAACTTGAAAGGGAGGAACACAATGATATCTTTCGAAATGGAAGACCTGATCGGCGTACTGCAGGGACTTAAGCCCTACTTCATCGCCATGGCCATTATGCTGATCCTGGCCATCTTCATTACCGTTGCAGTTAAGGGAAAGGAAAAGAAACTGAAAGCCCTGATCCGCAAAGAGACCTGGATCTGTGCCATCGCCGGCATCGCGGTCGTCGTCAACATGATCTGCTTCGGCCCCATGAATACCCTGATCACTCTGGCCACAGGCAGCGGCCAGGTCACAGACGCTACCACAGAGGAAGCATCCGCTACTGCTCTGCAGATTGCAGAGGAAGGCTTCGTTCTTCTGCAGAATGACGACGCCATGCTTCCCATGGCAGATACTGACAAGCTCAACCTCTTCGGATGGGCTTCCACCAATCCCGTTTACGGCGGCGCAGGCTCCGGCGGCATGAACGCTCTCTTCCCTGTGGTCAGCCTGATCGACGGCCTTAGGGGCGCCGGCTTTGAAGTCAACCAGGATCTGGTGGATTTCTATAAGGGCTATGCAGAGAACCGCGCAGCCGTATCCATCACGGCCCAGAACTGGGATCTGCCCGAACCTCCCGCCGAAAACTACAGCCAGGAACTGATGGACGGTGCAAAGGCATTCTCCGACACGGCAGTGGTGGTCATTTCCAGAATGGCAGGCGAAGGCCACAACGACATTCCCCAGGATATGTCCCAGGCCTCCTATGTTCAGAACTCCGAGGGGTACAGTGACTTCGAAGCAGGCCAGCACTATCTGAGCCTTTCCAGATCCGAAAGAGACATGATCGAACTGGTCTGCGCAAACTTCGACAAGGTAGTCCTGGTATACAACGGTGCCTATGCCTTCGAGCTGGGCTTTGCCGAAGAATACGATCAGATCAAATCTGTGGTATGGGCTCCCGGTCCCGGCAACGTGGGCTTCACGGCCCTGGGCGAGATCCTTCGGGGCACTGTCAACCCATCCGGCCATACCAACGATACCTTTGTCTATGACATTACGAAGGCTCCCTACTACAACAACGCCGAGAAGAGAGACTATGCCAACATGACCGACATGACCGTGGAAGGCATGAACGCAGGCGTTCCCACAAACTACGCTCCCGCTTTCACCAACTACGTGGAAAACATCTATGTAGGCTACAAGTTCTACGAGACGGCTGCCGCAGAAGGCATCATCGATTATGAAAAGACCGTTCAGTATCCTTTCGGCTACGGCCTCTCCTATACCAGCTTCGAGCACAAGATGTCCGAACTGAAGGTGGACGGCACCCAGATCTCCTTCGACGTGACTGTTACCAACACTGGCTCCACAGCAGGCAAGGATGCAGTGGAAGTCTACTTCAATCCTCCCTATACGAACGGCGGCATTGAAAAGGCCAGCGCAAACCTGATCCGCTACGAGAAGACCGGCATGATCGAACCCGGGGCAAGCGAAACTGTGACCATCACCTTCGATCAGGAAGATATGGCTTCCTTCGACGAAAAAGGCGCAGGCTGCTACGTACTGGAGCAGGGCAACTACATCATCTCCGTCAACGCGGACTCCCACACCATCTTCGATCAGAAGGTCTTTACCCTGGCTGAGACCGTGACCTATGACGAGTCCAATCCCAGACAGAGCGACGATAAGGCAGCCGTGAA
>CAMOGQ010000088.1 GCA_946614165.1 uncultured Lachnospiraceae bacterium | reverse complement strand
TCCTGGACATTCCGGCCAGGACCATCCTGACCACCAACTATTCCTATGAGCTGGAGAAGGTATACTGCGGAGACTGCGGTTTCTGGAAGAGCAATCCCTACAGACTCTACGCGGTCCCATACAAGAGCTCCAGCTCCGTCAAGTTCCTCCACCGCTATTCCCATGTGGAGAGGGGAGAGGATTACAGGAATATATGGCACATCCACGGAGAGGTGGACATGCCCTCCCAGATCATCATGGGACATTATTACTACGGAAAGATGGAATACCAGATGCAGACCTATATACCGGGCCTGCTCAGAAGATACCGCTACGCGGCATCGAAGGGGGGCATGATCCGGCCCAGGAGCTGGGTGGACTACTATCTTCTGGGAGACGTCTATATCGCGGGCTTCGGCCTGGACCTTTCCGAAGCCGACATCTGGTACCTGGCCTGCTGCAAGAACCGCCACTTCCCGGATGCCCGCACTGTCTACTATACCCCGGTCTTTCCCTCCGGCAGAAAGGACCTCAAGGATGAGGAGAAGGCCATGATGGAGGCCTACGGGATCGAAGTCAGGGAAAGAGAGATATCCGGCGGGGGAGAGGGCACCTACGGAGCCTTCTACAGGTCCGTCCTGGACGAGATCGCCGCGGTCTTTTCCGGGAAAGGGGACTGAAAAGGAATATCCCCGGGTCCGGTCCCTGCCCCTTCTTTTCTTATAATTTAAGACAGATTCATAGCGTTCACTTACGTGAATTAATGCCCGGAGAACTGCTTCTCCGGGCTTTTTTTGCGGCCGGCATCCGCCGGCCCTTAATATTTTCTTAATATCGCCGGCCGAAGCGTTAACACCTCTTTAACGTCCCCTGTGTCAGAATAAAAACTGAAAAAAAGATGTTTGGGGAATCTGTGCTGACATTTTCCGGCCGAGGTAGATATGAGAATACCCTTTACAAGAAAAAAAATTTCCAACTCCAGTGCCATACTTCTGGGTTTTGCTCTGACCATCCTTGCGGGAAGCCTTGTCCTGATGCTTCCGGTCTGCAGCGCGGAAGGAAGAGTCACTTCCTTTGCGGACACCCTCTTTACGGCCACCTCCGCCGTCTGCGTGACGGGCCTGGTGGTCAGGGACACCATGCTTTACTGGAGCGTATTCGGAAGGATCGTCATTATGGTCCTGATCCAGATCGGCGGCATGGGCATCGTGACCCTGTCTGCCCTGGTCACGGTGGCGGCAGGCCAGAAGATCGGCATCCTGCAGAGAACGGCCATGCAGGATTCCATCGGCGGCTTTCAGGTGGGAGGCATCGTAGGCATGACCATTTTTATCGTCAGGGTCATGGCAGCCATAGAGCTTCTGGGAGCGGTCCTGTTGTCCTTTACCTTTATTCCCCGCTACGGCCCTCTGAAAGGAGCCGGCTTTGCCGTCTTTCATTCGGTATCGGCCTTCTGCAACGCGGGCTTCGACCTGATGGGAGAGCAGGGAGCCTTTTCCTCGCTGACAGGCTTTTCTGCCGATATCAACGTAAACCTGACCATCTGCGCCCTGATCATCGCAGGCGGCATAGGCTTCTTTACCTGGAAGGATATCGCGGACCACGGACTGCGCGTCCGCTACTACCGCATGCAGACCAAGGTGGTGCTGTCTACCACGGCGGTCCTGATCCTTCTGCCGGCAGTCTGCTTCTTCTTCATGGAGTTTTCGGACCTTCCCGCCGGGGAGAGGATCCTGTCCTCCCTCTTTCAGTCGGTCACTCCCAGGACGGCAGGCTTTAATACCAAGGACTATATGGCCATGTCCGACTCCGGCAGGGCCGTTACCATCGTACTGATGCTGATCGGGGGCAGTCCCGGCTCCACTGCGGGCGGCATGAAGATCACCACGGTCTTTGTGATTCTGGCAGCTTCCATGAGCGTCTTTTCCAGAACGGGCCAGCCCAACGCCTTCGGCAGAGGCATCGCCGACGCCGCCATAAGGCAGGCCGCCGCCCTTCTGATCGTATATCTGGGCTCTTTCCTTGTATCCGGAATGGCCATCAGCACCATAGAACAGCTTCCGCTGGGCGTCTGTCTGTTTGAAACGGCTTCGGCAGTGGGGACGGTAGGACTGACTCTGGGGATCACCTCTTCCCTGGGACATGTTTCCAGGATCATTCTGATCCTTCTCATGTTCATAGGAAGGACAGGGGGCCTGACCATAGCCAGGGCCTTTATCAAGGACCAGATGATCCAGAACCAGATCAGACGCTATCCCCAGGATTCCATTACAGTCGGTTAAGGAGGAAGAAAACACATATGAAATCCATTCTGATCATAGGCATGGGACGTTTCGGTTCCTATACGGCAAAAAAGCTTTATGAACAGGGGCATGAAGTCATGGGCGTCGATCTGCAGGCGGAAATGGTGGAAAGGGCCATGCCCTTTCTGACCAGCGGACAGATCGGCGACAGTACGGATCCCACCTTTTTAAAGTCTCTGGGCCCCGGCAACTTTGACGTCTGCATCGTGGCCATAGGAGACGATTTCAAGAGCTCCCTGGTGACCACCACCCTTTTGAAGGAAATGGGCGTAAAGCATGTGGTGGCGGAGGCTTCCGAGGACGTTCATGAGTTCCTCTTAATGCGCATGGGCGCGGACGACATCATCTATCCCCACAAGCAGCTGGGCGAATGGGCCGCGGTCCGCTACGGGTCCGACCATGTGACGGATTTCTTCAAGCTGGGAGACGACGTGGCTGTCTACGAGATGGAGGTCCCGGAGAAATGGGTGGGACGGACCATAGGAGAGCTGGATATACGCCGCAGGTTCGGTGTCAGCATCATAGGCATCCGGGGCATCCTTCCGACCTTCCCCAAGGGGGCAAAGCCACGGACGGAAGTCATGATCATGCCGGAAATGACCCTTAGAAAGACCATGACCCTGCTGGTCCTTGGAGACGACGAGAAAATAAGGAAATGCTTCAAATAGGATTTGAAGAGATTTTAAGATAAACAGAAACCGGAGGAAAAAAACAATGCTGCAGGATGTTATACTGATCATAGGACTTATCGCGATCGGTATTCTTGGCCTTTGCTGTATAGGCATCATATCCAGAGTACTGATCCGCAAAAAGAATCGCGGCCAGTTCAAGACATCACGCTCCGGCCGCAGTGACACATACAGCAAAGACAGATTTTGATACGGCGGTGAAGTCACAATGACAGCATCAGATAGTACAGGAAGAAAAGAAAAAGAAGAATTAAGAGAGCATATCCTGGCCTGTCTGTCCCCCTCCCCCACCAGCAAGCATGTGCTGGAGGAGGCGGCGGACCTGTCCAGGGTAAGACATGCGGACTTTACGGTCCTGTATGTCAAGGTTCCGGGCATCAACCGGCTTTCCGGGGAAGACACCATCCGGCTCAGGGAAAACAAGGATCTGGCGGAGAAGCTGGGCGGCAGGATCGTGGAGCTGGAAGGCACGGATATTGCCTACGAGATCGCCAGATATGCCAGGGTCAGCGGGGTCACCAGGATCGTGATCGGCCAGAGCCCTGTTTACGGAAAACGTCTTTTCTCCAGGACTTTGACGGACAGGCTTCTTTCCTATGCCCCGGAAGCGGATATTTATATCATTCCCGACAGGAACGCCCAGCCCAGGTCATCCAGGCGGATCAGCAGCGAGATCCGCTTTTCCCTACTTGATATTCTCAAATGCACGGGCGTCTTCGTTCTCTGCATCATTGTGGGGGAGATCTTCCGCAGGATGCAGTTCTCAGAGGCAAATATCATCATGGTCTTCATTCTGGGCACGGTAGTGAACAGCGTGATCACGGATTACCGGATCTACGGTCTGATCTCGGCCATGGTGGGCGTCATCCTCTTCAACTATCTGTTCACAGAGCCCCGCTTTACCCTTTTTGTCTACGAGACCGGCTACCAGTCCACCTTTGCCATCATGTTCCTGGTGGCTTTTATCACAGGGTCCCTGGCAGAACGTCTCAGAAGGAACGCCAGGGAGTCGGGAGACATAGCCTACCGCACCCAGATCCTGCTGGATACCAACGTCATGCTGGAGAAGATCCGCGGAGAGGAGGAGATCCTGGGAGCGGCCCTGCAGCAGCTGGAAAAGCTTCTGGAGAGGAAGATCGTCTTTACCCGGGACATCTATAACGGGACCAGAAGGGAATTCGAATATACTGTCATCAGAAGCGGCAGCCGGGAGATCGGCTCCATAGGCGTGGATATCCTGGGGAGCGATCTGACCAGCCAGCAGAGGAACCTTCTGCAGTCTGTGATCGGCGAGTGCTCCCTGGCCCTTGAAAATGACAGCAACCGAAAGGCCAGAGAGGAAGCGGAGCTGCAGGCCAGGTCCGAAAAACTGCGGACCAGCCTTCTGCGGACCATTTCCCATGACCTGCGGACGCCCCTGACCTCCATATCCGGCCATGCGGAGAACCTGCTTGCCAACGAAAGCGTCATCGGCCCCGAGCAGAGGGCCGCCCTCTATCAGGACATCTCCGACGAATCCAGGTGGCTGATCGACCTGGTGGAGAATCTCCTGTCCATTTCCAGGATCGAAAACGGCAGGATGCAGATCCAGATCGGCACAGAGGAGGTCTCCGCCATTCTGGAAGAGTCCTCGGACCATTTCTGCAGGGAGGCAAGGGACCATGTGCTGAAGGTCGAGCCCCCCGAAGAGATCCTCCTGGTCAGGGCGGACGCCAGACTGATCATGCAGGTCCTCATCAACCTGGTCAATAATGCCGTAAAATATACCCAGAAGGGCTCGGAGATCGTGATCGCCGCCAGGAGAGAGGGCATGAAGGCCGTATTTTCGGTCTCCGACAACGGGCCCGGCATTCCTGACAGCGAAAAGGAAAAGATCTTCGATATGTTCTACAGTATCCGCAATACCGGGGGCGACACGGTCAGAAGCACCGGACTGGGACTCTCTCTGTGCCGGTCCATTGTGGAAGCCCACGGGGGAGAGATCACGGTCCGGGACAATGTGCCCACCGGCGCCGTTTTTGAATTCACCCTTGAGGCAGTGGAGGTAGAGATCCATGAGTAAGCTGAAAATACTGATCGTCGAGGACGAAGCGCCCCTTCGGAACCTGATCCGGACAACCCTCTATACCCATGATTATGCCTTTGAGACAGCGGAAAACGCACAGACGGCCCTGATGATCGCCTCCTCCCTGAATCCGGACCTGGTCCTTCTGGATCTGGGTCTTCCGGACATGGACGGAATCGAGGTCATAAAAAGGATTCGGTCCTGGTCCAACATGCCCATCATCGTCCTGACGGCCAGGAGCGAAATGTCGGATAAGATCACGGCCCTGGACTGCGGAGCGGACGATTACCTGACCAAGCCCTTTGCGGTGGAAGAGCTCCTGGCCAGGATCCGGGTCATTCAGAGAAGGCTTTCCGTGACCCAGACCAGACTGCCGGAGGAGCAGACCTTTGTCAACGGGGATCTGAGGATCGATTTTTCCCAGGGCTGCGCCTTTATGGGAGGGGACGAGCTCCATCTGACCCCCAGCGAGTACAAGCTGCTCTGCATCCTGGCAAGGAACGTGGGAAGGGTCCTGACCTACCGCTTTATATCCAGGGAGATCTGGGGAAACGAATGGGAGAGCAATACCGGATCCCTCCGGGTCTTTATGGCCACCCTGCGGAAAAAGCTGGAAAAGGGGGAGAAGACCCAGTCCTATATACAGACCCATGTGGGGGTCGGATACAGAATGATGAAGCTGTAAAGTTGCAAAACATTCCTGAATATGCTATTTTTAAAAAGGCAGAGGCGGACGTTTTTTCGTGACGGCCGCCGCATCAGGATGGAGTGAACACAATGCCCGGCTATACGGCTGATACGATTGATTATTACGAAAAAAATGCGGAAAATTTCATCCGGGATACAGCCTCTGCTGATATGGGAAATGTCAGAGAGGCTTTCCTTGCGTATATACCGGAAGAAGGCAGGATCCTGGACCTGGGCTGCGGCTCGGGACGGGACAGCAGGGCCTTTCTGGACGCAGGGCGCAGCGTAACGAGCCTGGACGGATCCCCGGCCCTGTGCAGGGCCGCGCAGCTTCTGACAGGACAGGAAGTCATCTGCAGCCTCTTTCAGGACTACAGTCCGGAGGGGCTCTACGACGGCATATGGGCCTGTGCCTCTCTGCTGCATCTTTCAAAGGAGGACCTTCTTTATACGCTCAGAAAATATACCGCTGTCCTCAGACCCGGAGGATGTTTCTACATGTCGTTTAAAAAGGGAGACTTTTCGGGAAGCCGGAACGGACGCTTCTTTACCGATCTGACGGAGGAAAGCCTCAGGGAACTGCTATCTCAGGTTCCCGCCCTTAAAACGGATTCCCTCTTTCTGACCGGGGACGTAAGGCCCGGCCGGGGAAGCGAAGAGTGGATCAATGTTTTTGCCATTAAGGAGTAGACGAATGATCAGATCCAGATATACCCACAGAGTAAAACTTAAGAAAATCCTGGCGGGAGGCCTTGCCTGCATCCTGCTGGCGGCAGGTCCCGGAACGGCGGCCGCCCTGGCGGGTGAAAACGTATCCAGGGAAGAGGCCTCTTCCATGAACGCAGAGATGACCGAACCCGCCGGCGATCCGGCTCAGGTTCAGGACCCTGCTCCTGCCCAGGATCCGGCCCCGGCCCCTGCACCTTCCCAGCCTGATCCGGCCCCGTCCCAGGACCCGGCCCCGTCCCAGGGAGAGACCCCTTCCGGACAGGACCCCGCTCCGGCGGATCCCTCCGGCGGAGAAGACCTGGGCGGCACGGGAGACGTTTCCCAGCCCTCCGATACACCCGGAGAAACGGGCGATCCTGCTTCGCAGGAAGATCCCCAGCCGGGTACGGGAGAAGAACCCGGCACAGAGACTCCCGCGGAAGAGGAAATTCCCGAACAGACGCAGGAAAAGGATAAGAAGAACGAACGCGTCGAAGACGAGCACGAACTTGAACAGGCTGACCTTGCCACCGGAAGAAACGAAGATCTTTTCGCTGGCATGACCATTACCAGCCTTCCCGTCGTACATGTGGATTACCGCTTCTACCATGTGGACTGCGACTATTCCATGGCAAGATTCAGGATCTATGTCAGGGAAGACCGGGACGACAACGCCAGGATCGTGGGCACCATCCCCGTGGGCGGACTGATGTATGTCCTGGAAGACCTGGGAGACTGGTCCTATGTGGAATCCGGGGACGTAAGAGGATTCGCCAGGACTTCCTCCATTTATAACTGCGACCAGACCGCCAGAAAGCTGGAGGAAGCGGAAAAGCAGGTGGGAAGCGCGGAACAGGTGCTTTCTCCCCTGGCCCTTCTGATCCAGATCCGGGAAGCCTACGTGCCCGAGTTCGGAAGCCTCTGCCTTCCTCCCGAGGAAAATGAAGCTCTGACCTTTACCAAGGCCACAGGCCGGGCCACGGCCGAAAAAGAGTATGCCTTTGCCAGGGAAGAGATCCAGATCAGGGAAGGCATGGGAGACGGTCAGGAAGCCGTCGGAAAGCTTGCCCAGGGCGGCGTCTGCTACATCCTTACCAGGGAAAAAGACGGCTATGTATTCGTGGAAAGCGGAGACGTCCGCGGCTTTGTCAGGGAAGAAGCCCTTGTCACTGGCAGCGAAGCCGTGAAAAAGGCCGTTCAGGGAGGAAACTTCGAAACAGCCGAAAAGCTCATGGATCCCCTGGACAACAAAGCGCTTTTCCATACCATTCTTTCCGTTAAGAACGGAGACAAATCCTCCGGCAAGAGACAGACTCTGATCGAACTGGCCAGACAGTGCCTGGGCCATGCCTATATCTGGGGCGGGATCGACCCTTTCGGCTACGGCGCGGACTGCTCCGGTTTTGTCCAGACCCTGTACAAATGTCTGGGCATCCAGCTGCCCAGAGTAGCCCAGGACCAGGCATACTATTCCGGCGGAATCAAGATCCCCGTGGCCGACGCGGCTCCCGGCGATCTGATCTTCTTTGCAAGGAACGGCTATATCTATCACGTGGCCATGTGCTATGACAACAACGAAGGAGCACCTACCACCATTGAGGCTCTGGGACGCAACTACGGCATCTGCTATTATCATTCCGCGGGAAGGGATACCATCTGGGCCCTCCGCATTCTTGAGTGACGAAAGAGACCGAGTCCCCGGAAAAGGAGGCGGACATGAAGATCGAATATTTCGGACATTCCTGCTTTGCCGTCGAGGAAGACGGATACAGGATCATCTTCGACCCCTATAAAAACGGCACGGTCCCCGGATGCGGAGACCTGGACGAAGAGGCGGACCTGGTGATCTGTTCCCACGGCCACGACGACCACAACGCGGCGGACCTGATCCGCAAACGGACAGGAAGGGCCTGCCCCTTTGCCCTGACCACCATCCATTCCCTGCATGATGACCATGGGGGAAAGCTCAGGGGGACCAATGACATCACCATCGTCAGAGGAAAGCTTTCGGCCGCCCATATGGGCGACATCGGCTGCGATCTGACAGACGGACAGTACGACCTTTTAAAAGGCGTGGACGTGCTGATGATCCCGGTGGGAGGCTTTTTCACCATTGACGCCGCCGCGGCCAGAAAAATGGCGGACAGGATCGGAGCCAGAGTGACCATCCCCATGCATTATAAAGGGAAGGGCTTCGGCTACCCGGTGATCGGAAAGGCTGATAAATTCACAAAGCTCTCCGACGACGTGGTGGATTACGGATCCGAGATGACCGTGGATGAGAACACGCCCCGGCAGACAGCCCTTATGAAGGCCAAATACTGGAAATGATGCCGCGCAAAAGACGTGGCAGTAAATAAAGACCCGGGCGGGAATGACCATGGACACTCCCGCCCGGGTCTTTCCCGGCTTCCGGCCGGAAGGAGCAATGAATCATGGCAGAAAAAAGAAAGGGAACATGGCAGCATCTGACCCACGACGCCTTCGGCCCCCTCTACGACGAGCATTCGGAGATCCTGATCCTGGGCAGCTTTCCCTCCGTAAAATCCAGGGAGGAGGCCTTTTACTACGGGCATCCCCAGAACCGTTTCTGGCCCCTGATGGCCAGGATTCTGACCCCGGAGGAGCCTTCTTTCCCGAAAACGAAGGAAGAACGGACAAAAGTCCTGAAAAAAAAGCACATCGCGCTATGGGATGTCATTGAAAGCTGTGATATTATCGGTTCATCGGACGCCAGCATAAAAAATGTGGAAGTGACCGACATCCGGAAGATTCTTAATGCGGCGCCCATACGAAAGATCTTCATTAACGGAAAGACGGCCTGCCGGCTCTACCGTAAATACACCCTTCCCCTGACAGGAGATAGTGTGGAGGCCGTATGTCTTCCCTCCACTTCTCCCGCCAATGCCGCCTGGTCAGTGGACCGGCTTTATGAAGAGTGGAAGATCGTGGGCGAAGAGCTTGAAAAAGGCAGAAAAAGCTGACAGGAAAGACAGGGGATGCAAATCCCCTGTCTTTTCAGAACGCATGCAGACAAGGGAGCCCCGGGGCCCTCAGCCGCCTCTGACTGACCTGAAAGTAAAAATGACAATCGAGAAGGAGAAAAATTCACGTGGAATACAGACCCAGATACCATGCATCAGTCCGTTCAGGGTGGGGGAATGACCCGAACGGGCTGATTTATTACAATCACAGGGCACATCTGTTTTTTCAGCATTATCCCTTTGCTCCCCAGTGGGGGCCCATGCACTGGGGACATTTTTCCAGTGAGGACTTTGTCCACTGGAAGGAAGAGCCCATCGCCCTTTATCCGGATCAGGAATATGAGCAGAATCTTGGCTGCTGGTCCGGTACGGCCATGGAGATCGACGGAAAAATGTATCTTGCCTATACCTGCTCCCGGCCGGGACTGCAGAGACAGTGCATTGCCTTTTCGGAGGACGGAGGCATTACCTTCCGCAAGTTCGACGAGAACCCGGTGGTCAGCCCCGATCATATGAAGGGACAGATCTCGGCGGGAGATTTCCGGGATCCCAGGATCTTCAGCCACGAGGGCAGCTACTATATGATCTGCGGCACCCGCATTCCCCAGGAAGGAAAGTATTCCAGGGGCAATATGACCCTTTTAAAATCACAGGATCTGGTCAACTGGGAGTTTGTGGGTTTCATGCTGGAGCAGCAGGACGGCTTTCCCAGCGAATATTTTGATCTGGACGGCTGCTACGAGTGTCCCGACCGCTTCCTCCTCAGGGGAAAGGAGATCATGCTGGCCTCTCCCCAGTGCCTGCCCCAGATGGGAAACCGGTATCAGAACAAGCACTGCGTGGTCTATATGACCGGCCGGACAGATTTCGAGACAGGCCGCTTCCGTCTGGAGAAATATGAGGATCTGGATTCCGGCTTTGACCTCTACGCGCCCCAGACCATGACCCTCCCCGACGGCAGAGTCATAATGATCGCCTGGAAGGAAATGTGGGCCCGGACCTGGTATACCGCCGAAGAGGGCTTTGTAGGAACCTATACCCTGCCCAGAGAGCTGGAATACAGGGACGGCCGCCTCTATCAGTATCCCGTCAGGGAGATCGAGAACTTCCGGGGGGCCAGGACCTCCCTGGAGCAGGTAAGGCTCCACGACGGCGGCATAGAGATCTGCGGCTTTTCCGGCAATGTCTACGAGCTGAATCTTGTCATGCGCAGGGAGAGCGCCCGGAAGATGGGCGTAAAGATCCTGAAGGGCAGAGAGCACGAAACGCTCGTCTACCTGAATGCCAAGGAGCGGACCGTGGTCTTTGACAGGACCAGAGGCGGCCGTGAGATCAGGGGAGAGGAAGCGGACAACAATGTCAGAAAGTGCGATATCGAAAGGATCGATATGGTGGAGCTGCGAATCTTCGTGGACGTGACTTCCGTGGAGGTTTTTGTGGACGGAGGACGCTACACCTTCACCGGCAACGTCTATCCGGATGAAGAGGACAGAGGCATCGTCTTCTTTGCCGAGGGCGGATCCTGCCTGATCGAATCCGCGGTGCGCTACGACATAGACGTTTAACACAGTTTTGGCTCTGTTTACCGAAAATGGAGAAATGTTAAAACCGTGTAAATAAATCTGCTGATTGTGGACTTTTATATCAAGGATATGTAATATAATAGTAAATTCGCGAGACGGCTGGAGTATTCGGGATCCGAATGCCCCGGCCGTTTCCGGCAGATATGAGTTTGCGGGGTGGATGACATGCTGAAATACCTGGAGGAATTCAATTTTGCGTCAGTGGTCTTCAGACTTCTGCTGGCCATGGCCTGCGGGGGAGTGATCGGCTACGGACGGTCCTACAGAAGAAAGGCCGCCGGTTTCAGGACCTATATGCTGGTCAGCATAGGAGGGGCCCTGACAGGCGTCCTTTCTCTCTACTATTATGATCTGATGCAGGGCATGTGGGCTTCCAGGATCGCAGAGGTCGGGATGAAATTCGACGGGATCCGCTTCAGCGCCCAGGCAGTCACCGGCATCGGCTTTCTGGCCGCCGGCACCATTCTGCGGTCGGCCCATCAGAAGGTGGAGGGCCTTACCACCGCCACGGGCCTTCTGGCATCCGTCTGCCTGGGCATCGCCTCGGGGATCGGCTTCTATTCTCTGGTCATCGTCGCATTCATTGCCCTGGTGATCATCCTTACGGTCCTTTTCCCCATAGAACTGGAATTCAAGAGAAGGACCAGGAACATCAACATTTTCGTGGAGGTGGCAAAGCCCTCCGACTTTGCCTCCATTTCGGACCTGATCCGGGGCAGAGACGCCCAGATCCTGTCCATCGAAATGGAAGGCCAGGATGCGGAGACAGGCCATTTTTCCGCCCTCTATTCGGTGAAACTGGCCCGGGATAAGGCTTCCCATTCCGGCATGCTCTCGGCCATAGCCAAGGAAGCCCATGTTTATCAGCTGGAAGAGATCATTTCCTGACGGAGGAGACTATGCTGCATATTTTTGACGGTTTAAGAGACATGACCCTTCTCAATGTCCTTTTCAGAGTCATTCTGGCCACTCTGTGCGGGGCTCTGGTGGGCATCGAACGATCCTACAACAACCGGGCGGCAGGCTTCAGGACCCACATGCTGGTCTGCATAGCCGCCTCCATCGCGGCCATGACGGGCATTTACCTTTATATCTATGAGGGCGTTCCCACCGATCCCACCAGGCTTCCGGCCCAGATCATCTCCGGCCTGGGCTTTATCGGAGGCGGCACCATCTTCGTCACCAGCAGAAAGTCGGTGATCGGCCTTACAACGGCCGCAGGCCTCTGGGCTTCGGGCATAGTGGGACTGTGCATCGGCGGCGGCTTCTACGAGGGAGGCGTCCTGGCCGCCTTCATGATCATCTGCGCGGAGACCCGCTTCTTCGGTCTGATCCCCAAGGTCGGCCACCTGTCCGACTTTTCCATCGCCGTCCATTATGTCCACACCGAGGCCCTGGACAGGACCATGCGGTTTTTAAAGGACCACCGCATGCGGATCCGCAACCTTCAGATCGAAGGAGAGGGAGACGGGGAGTCCTACGTCTATACGGCGGTCCTGACCATCCGGCCCTATGAAAAGATGGACGGGGAAGTCATGAAGGAGTCCATAGAGAAACTGGACGGCATCATCTCCGTGGCCAGGCTTTGAGCGAAAGTCTTTACAAGGCCGCGGAAAAGGTATACAATAAACTGGCATTTCGGTCATGTCCCTGCCGCAGTGCCTTATAGAGTTCAAATCGCTGACGAGAAGAGTAGGAAGCGGGAACCGCCCAGAGAGAAACACCCTGCGCTGCAGGCGGTGGAAGTGTTTTGCGGGAAAGCTTGCCGAAGACCATCTCCGAGAGGCCCCAATCCGGCCCGGTGATTCCGTTATCATCATAATGAGCGGCCGCGGGTAATACTGCGGCAATCAGGGTGGAACCGCGTATTTTACGTCCCTCGAAGTCCGGAGCCTCAACGGGATCCGGAAAGAGGGACGTTTATTATTTTTTGCAGGAGGAAACTGAAAATGACAGACGAAGTATTAAAGGTCTACCGGCATTCCATGGCCCACATCCTGGCCAAGGCCGTCATCGAGATCTTCGGCGAGGGAAATGTCCAGTATGCCATCGGTCCCGAGATCGCAGACGGTATGTACTATGATTTCGTGCTTCCCAGGACCGTCACCGAGGAGGATTACCCTGCCATCGAAGACAAGATGCGGGAGATCCTGAAGAGAAAGGAAGACTGGACAAGGAAAGAGGTTTCCAGAGCCGAGGCCCTGGAAATGTTCAAAGACCAGAAGTTCAAGACAGAACTGATCAACGATCTGCCCGAAGACGAGCTGATCACGGTTTACTATACCGGCAGTGACTTCGTGGATCTATGCAGAGGCCCTCACGTTGACAATTCCAAAGACCTGCTCCAGGCAGCCTTCAAGATCAAGTCCAACTCCGGCGCCTACTGGAGAGGAGACGAGAAAAGAGACTCCCTGCAGAGGATCTATGTCTATGTCTTCCCGGACAAGAACCAGCTCAAGGCCCATCTGGACCTGGTGCGCGAGGCCATGGAGAGAGACCACAAGAAACTGGGTCCCGAACTGGATCTGTTCATGTTCCATGAAACAGCTCCCGGCATGCCCTACTGGCTTCCCAGAGGCTGGAAGCTCTACAGGACTCTGATCAGCTTCTGGCGCGACATCCATGACAGGCACGGCTATCAGGAGATCTCCGCTCCCGTCATCAACAACCGCAAGCTCTGGCTGATCTCCGGACACTGGGCCCACTATCAGAACAACATGTTCATCATCCCCGGCATGTCCGGCGATCCCGACGCAGAGGACATCATGGCCGCAAAGCCCATGAACTGCCCCAACGCCATGAACACCTACAAGAGGACCATTCATTCCTACAAGGAACTGCCCATCCGCTACAACGAGCTGGATATGGTCCACCGCAAGGAAAAGTCCGGTCAGCTCAACGGCCTCTTCCGCGTCCAGGCCTTCCGTCAGGACGATGACCACACCTTCGTGACGGAGAACATGATCGAGGCCGAGATCAAGGATATCATGGATATCGCCGACCAGATCTACTCCACTTTCGGCATCACCTACAGGGCCGAGTTCTCCACCAGGCCCGACGACTTCATGGGCGACATCGAGGTATGGAACCAGGCGGAAGCTTCCCTGAAGAAGATCCTGGACGACAAGTACGGCGAGGGCAACTATGAGATCAACGAGGGCGACGGCGCCTTCTACGGTCCCAAGATCGACCTGCAGATCAAGGACGCC
>CAMOGQ010000087.1 GCA_946614165.1 uncultured Lachnospiraceae bacterium | reverse complement strand
AGGGCTATGAGATTATCTCATAGCCCAGAGAACGGCCTATCTAAATGACATTGGAGAGGTGGGCGGAGACTTTTACGATTATTACCTGGTGGACGACGACCATCTCTGTATCTGTATGGCGGACGTATCCGGCAAGGGGATCCCTGCGGCCCTCTTTATGATGGTCTCCAAGATCATCCTGCAGAGCTGCGCCATGCTGGGAAGATCTCCCGGAGAGATCCTGACAAAGACCAACGAGGCCATCTGCTCCAATAATGAGGCAGGCATGTTCGTGACCGTCTGGATCGGGATCCTGGAGCTTTCCACTGGAAGACTCACGGCTTCCAGTGCGGGACACGAATATCCCGTGATCAGACGGCCAGGCGGAGACTTTGAGCTTTTTAAGGACCGGCACGGACTGGTCATAGGAGCCATGGAGGGGATCGTCTATAAGGAGTATGAGCTGATCCTGGAGCCCGGCACCAAGATCTTCGTCTATACGGACGGCATACCCGAGGCGGCGGACGGGGAAGGCAGCATGTTCGGAAACGAAAGAATGCTGGAAGCCCTGAACCTGGATCCCGAGGCAGCGCCCAGACAGGTCATGGGGAATGTGAAAAAGGCTGTGGATGCATTTGTTTCCGACGCCGAACAGTTCGACGACCTGACCATGCTCTGCCTGGAGTACAGGGGAAGCGCGGCCGGAGAAAGATAAGAACGATTAAGAGGGCAGCCGGCCGGCTGCCCTCTTTTACGAATTCCTGCTTAAGGCTCAGAGGTTATGCGGTTGATCCAGATCCCTTTCCTTACCAGGACAAAGCCCAGGAGGCACTTGAAGATCTCCGCCGACTGGACCATGGCGTAGACCAGGGGAACGGGAAGAAGGGTAAAACGGGACAGGACGTAGGAAAGGGGAATGGATACCGCCCAGACGAAGCAGGCGTCGAAGAGGAAGGTGATCAGGGTCTTTCCTCCGGCCCGCAGGATAAAATAGGTGGAATTCTCGTAGGCGTACATGGGCATGGCCGCCGCGGAGATCATGATAAATCGGGCGGCTGCCTGCCGGACGCTTTCTTCCGTATTGTAGATCTGCGGGAAAAAGGGAGCCGCCGCAAAAAGGCAGGCGCCAGAGATCACGCAGCAGGCCACGGCAAAAAATGTCAGGCGGGAGGCGTCCTTTCTGACATCCGCATTCCCCGCCCCCAGCTCCTGGCCTATGATGATGGCGATGGCGGAACCAAGAGCAATGAATACGATGTTGAAGACGTTGGAGATGGTGGTGGATATGTTGAGGGCCGCCACCACTTCAAGGCCCCGCAGGGAATAATTGCGGATCAGGGCGGACATGCCCATGGACCACATGGCCTCGTTGACAAGGAGGGGCGCTCCCTTTGAAAGGATCCCCTTAAGGAGGCCGGCGGGGATTTTCATGGACTTAAAGGCGCCTTTTATGAAGGGATGGCGCCCGGAGTGGGCATGGGTATAGAAGATCAGGATCAGCAGCTCCGCGCCTCTGGAGATTCCCGTTGCGATGGCGGCTCCACCGGTCCCCAGGGCCGGAAAGCCGGCTTTTCCGAAGATCAGGATATAGTTGCCGGCAAGGTTTACCAGTACGGCCGCTATGCCGGCCGCCATGGGCACAAAGGTGTCTCCGCACTCGGAGAGGGTGGAGGCATAGGCCTGGGCCAGGGCAAAGGGAATAAGGCCAAAGAGGATGAGGACCAGGTAGCGGTCCGCTTCCCGAAGGGTAGAGGCCAGAAGGACCGATCCCTCTTCTTCGTGCAGGTAGAGCATGATGAGGGGCTCTCTCATAAAATAAAGAAGACAGGTACCCGAAATGCCCAGAAGAAGACTGACCCACAGCTTGAAGCGGAAGGTGTGCATGACGCCTTTGTCGTCCCTCTGTCCGTAGTACTGGGCCGTGAAGATGCCGGCCCCCGCCATGCCGCCGAAGATGATCAGGTTGTAAACGAAGATCAGCTGGTTCACGATGGCGACGCCGGACATGGCAGGGGTGGAGATCCGGCCCACCATGATGTTGTCCAGCATGTTCACGAAGCTGGTGATGCCCTGCTTGACCATGATGGGGAGGGCTATGGTCAGAAGCCGTATATAAAAATCCCGGGGGCCGATCAGGCCCCAGCTCTTTACTTTCATTGGTTTTTCTGTTTAAGTACACATATAGATACAGGCTTAAAATGTCACACCGCCTTCGGGGCGGCTGCTTCATTATAGGGGCACGGGGCGTTTTTGGTCAATTGAACTTTCTTAATGGAACGGAGTCAGAGTGGAAAGACCGGATTTCAAGCAGATGAAAAAAATGGAGGCTGTCCTCCGCAGATACGCAGATGCCATGTCTTCCATGAAGGCAGACGAGGAAAGACAGGCGGAGGCCGTCAGGAGCCTTGCCCTGGAAGCCGCATCAAAAATGGCTCTGGGATCTCTGGAGAGGATCTCCGCCGAGGAACTGAGAAAGTCCAGGGCCGGGATCCGGGTATCGGCTCTGACGGAGGCAGGCTACAAGACCCTGGAGGACATCTACCGGGCGGACGATCAGGACCTGGCGGCCATAGAAGGCATAGGAGAGGGGCAGATCGCCTCGATCCGGAGGCTTACGGCGGAATTTATAAGGAACATGGCCGCCTGGATGCCGGTCCGGATCGATCCCTCCGATCCGGAGGGGGGAAACGCCGGTCTGATGCAGAAAACGGCCCTGCTCCGCCGCTGCCGCCTGATCCGCAAAGATGCGGGAGAAGCACCGGATACTTTTCTGTCCTTTGCAGAGGAGGTCCTGCCCCGGATCCGGATCAGGAATTCCCTGCGCTGGCTCTTTTCCGGCAGGGAAAAGAAGGAGTCCACCCTGGACGCCTACCTTGCCATGAAAGACTACCTGGTCTCCCCTGCCTTTGAGAGGATCCGCCGCCTTGCGGATCTTTACACGGAGGCCCTTTCCCTGAACATGGAGGGGGCGGCAGAGGACTTTGCCGCAGAGAGCGCGGATTTTTATGCCGTGATCGAAGAGTGCAGCCTGGTCAGAGGCGCCGGAGAGAGGGTCTACGGATCCGTTCCGGAAAAGCTGGCCGCGGAGATCAGTGAGACGCCCCTGGACCTGTCCGGCTTTAAGGGGACTTTGAGAGCCTATCAGGCCTTCGGAGCCAGATACATCCTGCATCAGAAAAAGGTCCTTCTGGGAGACGAAATGGGCCTTGGCAAGACGGTCCAGGCCATAGCGGCCATGTGCCATATTCAGTCCGCGGAAGGGGGAGAGCGCTTCCTGGTGGTGGCTCCTGCCAGCGTTCTGGCCAACTGGTGCAGAGAGATCGAAAAGTTTTCGGATATTCCCGTTTACCTGCTCCACGGCCCCGGCATCATGCGTGTCTTCGACGTCTGGGAGGCGGAAGGGGGAGCGGCCGTTACCAACTACGAATCCATGGGAAAGATCGCGGACAGGATCAATGACCGCATGAAGATCTCACTCCTTGTCATCGACGAGGCCCACTATATCAAGAACCCGGACGCCAGGCGCAGCAGCGCGGTCCGCATGCTGGAGGACGAATCGGACAGGATCCTTCTCATGACAGGCACTCCCGTGGAGAACCGGGTGGAAGAGATGTGCTCCCTGATCGGCTTTATCCGGCCCGATATGGCAGAAAGAGTCAGAGAGCTGGCCTATATGAAGCAGATCCCCCAGTTCAGGGAATTTCTCTCCCCTGTCTACCTGAGGCGCCAGAGAGACCACGTGCTCAAAGAGCTTCCTCCCGTGGAGGAGAAGCAGGAATGGTGCATGATGTCCATGGAGGACCTGGCCTGGTATACGGCCTCCGTCATGAGCAGGAACTTTACCGATATGCGCAGGGTCTCCTTCCACCAGGAGGATCTTTCCGCATCCTCCAAGGCCCTCCGGATCCTGGAAATCTGCCGGGAGGCGAAAGCGGACGAAAGAAAGGTGGTCATCTATTCCTATTTCCGGGAGACCATACGGAAGCTGTCCGCCCTTCTGGGAGAGGATCTGGCCGGGGTCATCACGGGCTCCACGGAGGTGGAGAAAAGGCAGGTCATCCTGGATGAGTTCGCAAAGGGAGACAGGCATGTGCTGGTCTGCCAGATCCAGTCGGGCGGCACCGGCCTCAACATCCAGGCCGCATCCCTGGTGATCGTATGCGAGCCCCAGATCAAGCCTTCCCTTACAAGGCAGGCCATAGCCCGGGTCCACCGCATGGGACAGATCCGGGGCGTTCTGGTCTTCCACATGCTCTGCCAGGATTCCATAGACGAAGCCATGGTCAGGCTCCTGGAGGAAAAGCAGAGAGAGTTCGACCTCTACGCGGACGAATCCGCTCTTTCCGACGCGGAGGACAATCTCTACGACAGCAGCTGGATCCGCGACTTTATCGAAAAGGAAGCGGCCAGGTACCTTCCCGGTACCGGGGAGGAAGGTGAGAGCCTTCCGATCGGAGGACCCGCAGCGGAGAAGAATGAGGAAGCGGAAGAGGAGCAGGAAGACCTGCCCGTTCTTCCGGGACAAACGGAAAAGGATAAATTGTTAACATCCGAGGCTGAAATTTATACGCCGGGGGATTATAATAATGACAGCAGAGACTGACTCTGACTAATCATGAAAAGGTAAGAGGCATATATTATGGCTATTTTTAAAGGGTCCGGCGTTGCCCTTGTAACGCCCATGAAAGAAAACGGACAGGTGGATTTCGACGTCCTGGAAGCGCTGCTGGAGGACCAGCTGAAGAACGGCACCGACGCCTTCATCATCTGCGGCACCACGGGCGAAGCGCCCACACTGGACGACGACGAGCATCTGGAGACCATTAAAAGATCTGTGGAGATCATTAAGGGCAGAGCTCCCGTCATCGCGGGAACCGGTTCCAACAATACGGCCCACGCGGTCATGATGAGCGAAGAGTCCGAAAAGCTGGGAGCGGACGCCGTCCTTCTGGTGACTCCCTACTACAACAAGACCACCCAGGATGGACTCTATGCCCACTACAGGACCATCGCTTCCGCCACAAAGCTCCCCTGCATCCTCTATAACGTTCCCTCCAGGACAGGCACCAACCTTCTGCCTGCCACCATGGCAAGACTGGCCAGGGACGTGGAGAACATTCAGGCCATCAAGGAAGCCAGCGGAAACATTTCCCAGGTAGCGGAACTGGCAGCCACAAAGGAATTCGCCGACGGATTATTTGATATCTATTCCGGAAACGACGACCAGATCATTCCCATCTGCTCTCTGGGCGGCATCGGCGTCATCTCCGTTCTGGCGGACGTGGCTCCCAGGCAGACCCACGACATGGTGACCCTCTATCTGGAAGGCCGCCACAGGGAAGCCCTGGACCTGCAGCTGAAGGCATTCGAACTCTGCAAGGCCCTTTTCTGTGAAGTGAACCCCATCCCCGTCAAGGCGGGCCTGTGCATGCAGGGCTTTAACGTGGGCGCTCCCAGACTTCCCCTGGTAGAGATGACAGACGCTGGAAAGGCAAGACTGAGAAAGGCAATGCAGGACTTCGGCGTTCTGTAAATTAGAGTAAGATCAAGGAGAAATGAATGGATTACAGCAGCAGATCACTGAAACTGCACGAAGAGCTCAGGGGCAAGATCGAAATCAGCCTCAGGACCAGGGTGGACAGCGCCGAGGCCCTGAGCCTTGCCTATACGCCGGGCGTGGCGGCTCCCTGTCTGGAGATTCAGAAGGATGTTTCAAAGAGTTATGAACTGACCAGAAGGTGGAATACCGTAGCCGTGGTGACGGACGGAACGGCCGTGCTGGGACTGGGCGACATAGGTCCCGAAGCCGGCATGCCGGTCATGGAAGGCAAGTGCGCCCTCTTCAAGGCCTTCGGAGACGTGGACGCGATCCCTCTGTGTGTCCGTTCCAAGGACGTGGACGAGATCGTCCGCACGGTGGAACTTCTCTCCGGGTCCTTCGGAGGCGTCAACCTGGAGGATATTTCCGCCCCCAGGTGCTTCGAGATCGAAAAGAAGCTCAAGGAGCGCTGCGACATCCCCATCTTCCACGACGACCAGCACGGGACTGCCGTGATCACCCTGGCAGGCCTTTTAAACGCCCTGAAGGTGGTGGGAAAAAATCTCGAAGACATTAAGATCGTGACCTCCGGCGCCGGCGCGGCCGGCATCGCCATCATAAAGCTCCTTATGGCCATGGGCCTTAAAAACGTTATCATGACGGACAGAAAAGGCGCCATCTGGGAGGGAAGAGACGGACTCAACCCCATCAAGGAGGAGATGGCAAAGATCACCAACTTTTCCCGCGAAAAAGGCTCTCTTGCGGAAGTGATCAAAGGAGCGGACGTCTTTATCGGCGTCTCGGCCCCCGGCACTCTGACAGGGGACATGGTCCGCACCATGGCAAAAGATCCCATCATCTTTGCCTGCGCCAACCCTACGCCCGAGATCTTCCCGGACGAAGCCAAGGCTGCGGGAGCGGCCGTGGTCTCCACCGGAAGGTCCGATTTCCCCAACCAGGTCAACAACGTCCTCTGCTTCCCCGGCATCTTCCGCGGGGCCCTGGACGTCAGAGCCTCCGATATCAACGACGAAATGAAGATCGCGGCGGCCAAGGCCATCGCCTCCCTGGTCTCCGACGAGGAGCTCTCGGCCGACTATATCCTGCCGGCCGCCTTCGATCCCCGCGTAAAGGACGCTGTGGCAAAGGCCGCGGCGGAAGCTGCCGTAAAGTCAGGCGTCGCAAGGATCTGAGAAAAAACCGGAACAGCCGAACCAACAGCAAAGGCCCCGGGAAGCATGACGCTTCCGGGGCCTTTTCAGTATTTAAGGGATGTTTCAGCTGACTGTTTTTCCGCGCGGGATCCGCGCTTCAGTCCATGACCTTATAGCCGCGGACCTTCAGAAACTGCTCCACCTGGTCGATCTCGGCGGTATGGAGGACGGCCAGAGCGGTCTCCACCCGGGAGGAATTGGTGACATAGAGGTAGTCCAGGTTGATGTTGCCGTAGTGGATGTCCTTCAGGACCCGGTTCAGGCTTCCGGGCTCATCGGGGATCTCCATGGCTATGACCTTGTCGATATGGCAGAGATAGCCGGCCTTCTGCAGGGCCGCGGCGGCTCCGTCCGGGTCGTCCACCAGGATCCTGACGATGCCGAATTCCGCACTGTCATTGGTGATCAGGGAATACATGTTGATGCCTTCTTCGATCAGGGTGTCCGTCATGCGCATCATGGCCCCTTTTTTGTTTTCCGCGAAAATGGAAATCTGTCTGATCATGCATAGCCTCCGTAATATAACGCTTTTGCGATTTGAGCTGTTTTTTAAACCGAATTGCATTTTACAACGGGAAATGACAGCTGTAAACCGGAAATTTAAAGAACATGCACTGATTTTCTGAAAATATTTATATTTATGCATGGCCGGGGGCTCCGGAAGAACCCGCGGACTTCATTTTTTCTGCCCTTTTTCGCCGGTCCGGAGTATAATGGTCCTTGCCGGTGAAGGCCGAAAGGAGATGCGCTATGGACCACGAACACCGTCTTCAGATCAGAATCCTCCTGGACGACAGGGAAGAGGAGAAGCTGAGGGAGTTTACAGAAAGATACAAAAAGCAGGCAGGACATCCGGTCACAGAGGACTATGTGCTGCAGAGAATGATCGAAAACTACCTGACCAGGGCACTGGCCGTCCCTGAGGAGAAAAAGGATTAGATCCTAAGGATTAAACCCTAAGATTAAATCCTATTTCAGCATGGACCGGATCTCCAGCTCGGTATCGGGATCTCCGTCGTATTCCATGCGTCCGATGATGGGAATATGATACCTGGCCTCGATCTGGTCGGCCGCGCCGCAGAAGGTATCGGGATGCCGTTCGCTGTTGCCGAAAACGGCGGCTCCTCTGCAGTAATGGGCATTGGACTGGAGGAACAGGTCCACCACGGCCGGAATGGCGCCCCGTCCGTCGGTATAGGTCAGAAGTATATATTCCCCGTCAATCTTTTCATTTCCCGTCAGGATCCTGACGGGGTCCCGGGCCATCATTCTGTCCGCGGCCTTTTTTACGTTGCCGGTTCTGGATGCATACACAAGTTTCATAAGATACCTCCTGAAAAAGAGAGAAATGGCCGAAAATACGACCTGTTATGAACATATATTCATTATATCACAGGGGAAGATGCAAAGAATGTTCAGGATTAATTATGAGTTGAAAGAGCCGGGACAGATCGCCCCCTGGGGATAGAAGAGAAAATATCTGCACTGGTTCGGACTTACGGAAGGACTTCTCTGGATCGACACGGGGGACTCTGTCATTTACGAGTACGCGGAGCGTCATGAGGAAGATGCGAAGGCAGATGCCAGGTACAATGATTACCGGATCTCCAGGTTCGCTTAAAGACCTGCCTGCCCTCACGCCCTATATTTCCGGATCTCTTCCGGAGGAGCTTTACGGTGCGGCGGAGAGGACGGAAAGAGACCCTGACAGGTGGAATCAGATGTACTCCGATCTGCCCGATGAGGACTATGACCGGTTCTGTGAGGAAGAATACGGCCCTCTCGGCGAATGGCTTTACGACCGCTGCATGGACTCCGGCCATCTGACAGAAGGCCCCCTTATAGGGTATTTCAGGTGGGGAGACAGGATGAAGATCCTCTGGGACAGCGTCCGGACGGGCAGGGGCCAAGGCAGCATATGGAAGTATCCATCGGGAGCATATGAGATGAAGTATGCCGATTTCGCGGCGGAAGTTTCCCGTTTCGTAAACGCCTTTTTAAGGGATATGGACGCGCAGACCATGGAAGTGGTCAGGCACGGGATCCCAGGGGTCTTTGTGGACAGGGAGGCCCTGATCCGGGAGAACAGGCAGCGCAGGGAAATATTCGGAAGACAGCTGCAGGACCTGTATGCGGAGAACAGGGATAAAACAGACTGGAAGAAGATCAGGGACCTGTATGAGAAGATGCGCGGGGAAACCAGCGGGAGGAGGCAGTTATGATCTATATTACCGGAGATACCCACGGCCCTGCGCCGTTTGGAATTTTCTCCGTGGACGGGTTCGGAAAAAGGCTGAATAAGGAAAATTTCCCGGAACAGAAGGAAATGACCCGGGACGATTATGTGATCGTCTGCGGTGATTTCGGCGGCATCTGGAACTACGACAGCCGCTATGACCCTGCCGGCAGCTCTTTCAGGGAAAAGATCTGCCTGGACCACGGAGAATCAAAGGAAGAAAAATACTGGCTGGACTGGCTTTCAGAAAAAACCTTTACAGTCCTGTTCTGTGACGGAAACCATGAAAACCACGACAGGCTTGCCGTGGCATATCCCGTGCAGGACTTTCACGGGGGGAGGGTCCACAGGATCCGGGAGAACGTATTTCACCTGATGAGGGGATATGTGTTCGATCTGCAGGGCCTGTCCTTCTTTGTGTTCGGAGGCGCAGCAAGCCATGATATATCCGGCGGGATCCTGAGGCCTTACGAGTTTTCTTCGGAGAAGGAATTCAGGAAGGCCTATCAGAGGCTTCAGAGGGAAAACGCCCTCTTCCGCGTGGACCATGTCAGCTGGTGGGAAGCGGAGCTCCCCTCGAAGGAGGAGACGGAAAGAGGAATCGCAAACCTCAGGGAGCGGGGCTTTTACGCCGACTATATCGTTACCCACGGCGCTCCCTCCTCCGTCGCCGCCCTGGCGGGACACAGGGGAGAGGACAGACTGTCCCGCTATCTCGAAGAGATAAAGGAAAAGACCGGTTTTCGGAAATGGTTTTTCGGCCACTATCACGATAACCGGGTGATCAGCGGCAAATACGTGATGCTCTATGAGCAGATCATAAAGATCTGCTGAGAGGGCAGTGCCTGAACAGAATAGGATATTTGTATATTGAGTTTTGCGCGCTGGTGTGTTAAAGTTTCAGTTATTAATCAAATCAACCATTGTGAGGTAGGTCCCATGTCTGAAGAAAAGAAGATTCCCTATAAAATTTATCTGAGTGAAGAAGAGATGCCCAGAGACTGGTACAATGTCAGGGCCGATATGAAGAAAAAGCCCGCGCCTCTCCTGAATCCCGCTACCTTAAAGCCCATGACCGCAGAAGAGCTTGGCGCTGTTTTTTGTAAGGAGCTGGTTGCCCAGGAACTGGACAATGACAACGCCTTTATTCCGATCCCAGACGAGATCCGGAATTTCTACAAGATGTACCGTCCTTCTCCTCTGGTAAGGGCCTACTGCCTGGAGGAAAAGCTCCAGACTCCCGCCAAAATCTACTATAAGTTCGAAGGCAACAACACCTCCGGCTCCCATAAGCTCAACTCCGCCATTGCCCAGGCCTACTACGCCAAGAAGCAGGGTCTGAAGGGCGTCACCACCGAGACCGGTGCCGGCCAGTGGGGCACGGCCCTGTCCATGGCCTGTGCCTATCTGGGACTGGACTGCCGCGTATACATGGTAAAGGTCTCCTATGAGCAGAAGCCTTTCAGAAGAGAAGTCATGCGCACCTACGGCGCTTCCGTGACCCCTTCCCCTTCCGAACTGACATCTGTGGGCCGGAAGATCCTGGCCGAGCATCCCGGAACCACCGGAAGCCTTGGCTGTGCCATTTCCGAGGCCGTAGAGGATGCCCTTTCCCACGAAGGCTACAGATATGTGCTGGGCTCCGTCCTCAACCAGGTCCTCCTGCACCAGTCCGTCATCGGCATGGAGACCAAGATCGCCCTGGACAAGTACGGCATCAAACCCGATATGATCATCGGCTGTGCCGGCGGCGGCTCCAACCTGGGCGGCCTGATCTCTCCCTTCATGGGCGAGAAGCTCAGAGGCGAAGCGGACTATGACATCGTGGCGGTGGAACCCGCTTCCTGCCCCAGCCTGACAAGGGGCAGATATGCCTACGACTTCTGCGATACCGGCAAGGTATGCCCTCTGGCCAAGATGTATACTCTGGGATCCGGATTCATTCCTTCCGCCAACCATGCGGGCGGCCTGCGCTATCACGGCATGAGCCCCGTTCTGTCCGAGCTTTATGACCAGGGCATGATGCGGGCCATCAGCGTGGAGCAGACCTCCGTCTTCGCTGCGGCTGAGCTATTTGCCAGAGTGGAAGGCATCCTTCCCGCTCCCGAAAGCTCCCACGCCATCAGGGCTGCCATCGACGAAGCCATGCGCTGCAAGGAGACCGGCGAAGAGAAGACCATCGTCTTCGGCCTGACCGGCACCGGCTACTTCGACATGGTGGCATACGAAAAGTACAATAACGGCGAAATGACCGACTATATCCCTTCGGACGAGGATTTAAAGCCCGGCTTTGATTCCCTTCCCGATATCGGCTGAATCTGATTTGCCGCCGCATGGCAGCATCTTTCCCGGCCCCCGGCGCCCCTGCGGCGCCCGGGGCCATTTTCATGCGATTTACAATTAAGGCGGCGGGGCATATAATCGAAGATATCAATTATGAAAGAAAGGCAGTCAACATGAACGAAATACTGGAACTGTATCTGGCTTTTGCCAGGATCGGCGCGGTCAATTTCGGCGGCGGCTATGCCATGCTTCCCCTTCTGGAGGAGGACCTGGCAAAGAATAAGGGCTGGGTCACAAGAGAAGAGCTTCTGGACTACTTTGCCATCGGCCAGTGCACCCCGGGCCTGATCGCCCTGAACGTCTCCACCTTTGTAGGAAACAAGAGAAAGGGCGTGGCCGGCGCCCTTGCCGCCACCCTGGGCTTTCTGACCTGTCCCATTATCATCATCCTGGTCATAGCCATCTTCATGAAGAACTTTGCGGACATAGAGGCAGTCCAGCACGCCTTTGCGGGCATCAGGGTCTGCGTCTGCGTTCTGATCATCCAGGCGGTGCTGCGTCTGTGGAAGAAGGCCGTGGTGGACAGGACCACCCTGATCCTGTATCTGGTGATCTTTTTCCTGGCGGTCTTCGGAAAGCACCTTTTCTTTGCCGTTCCCACGGCCCTTCTGGTCATCGCCTCCGGCGTATTCGGCGTTTTCTTCGGAAAAGGAGGACAGGATAAATGACACTGATCAGTCTCTGCATACAGTTTTTTAAAACAGGCCTTTTTTCCATAGGCGGCGGCCTGGCCACCCTGCCCTTCCTTTATGAGATCTCGGACAGGTTCCACTGGTTCAGCCATGCGGACATAGCCGATATGATCGCCATCTCGGAGTCCACTCCGGGCGCCATCGGCATCAACATGTCCACCTATGCGGGCTATACCACGGGAGGGATCCCGGGAGGCATTCTGGCTTCCCTTTCTCTGGCCTGCCCCTCGGTGATCATCATTCTGATCATAGCCCGTTTCCTGGAGAAGTTCCGGGAAAACAAATATGTGGACAGGGCCTTCTACGGACTCCGTCCCGCCTCCATCGCCATGATCTCGGCGGCGGGCATCAACGTGGCCATGGTGGCCCTCTTTGACCTGAGCGCCTTTCAGGAATCCCATTTTCTTCCGGACTTCTTCGTCTGGAAGGGACTGATCCTGGCGGTCCTCATCTTTATCGGTCAGAAGAAGATCAAGATCCATCCGGTGGCATTCATAGCGGCATCGGCAGTCATAGGCATTATTTTCAAATTTTAAGGCAGAAGAACTATGCAGAAGAAAAGAGACGGATTTACAGGCAGCGCAGGCTTTATTCTGGCCTGCATAGGCTCTGCGGTGGGCATGGGCAACATATGGCGTTTTCCGACTCTGGTATCGGGATGGGGAGGCATGACCTTTCTGATCCCCTACTTTATTTTCGTGGCCCTGATCGCTTCCACCGGAGTCATCGGCGAGATGGCTCTGGGCCGCCATACGGGAGGAGGCCCCGTCACGGCCTTTTCCGCCTGCATGAAGGAAGGGGGCAGGAACCCGTCCCTGGGATCCGCCGTGGGCATGATCCCGGTCATGGGGTCTCTTGCCCTGGCCATAGGCTATACCTGTGTCATGGGATGGATCTTTCGCTATGCCTTTATGGCCATAGACGGACAGATGATGGCCATGGGAGACGACATGGATCTGATCGGAGGGACCTTCGGGAAGGCGGCCTCCGCCGGCGGCTCCACCCTCTGGATCATCCTGGCGGCTTCGGCCTCCTGCCTGATCATGGTCTTCGGCGTAGCCGGCGGCATCGAAAAGGCCAACCGGATCATGATGCCGGTCCTCTTTTTCCTTTTCGCGGGTCTGGCAGTCTATGTGTTCACCCTGCCGGGAGCTTCCGGAGGGCTTAAGTATATTCTGACCCTGGATCCCCGGGGCCTTAAAAATCCCAGGCTCTGGGTCTATGCCTTCGGACAGGCCTTCTTTTCTCTGTCCGTTGCGGGCAACGGCACGGTCATTTACGGATCCTACCTGCCAAAGGACGAGGATATCCCCGAATCGGCGGCCGTGGTGGCCTTCTTCGATACCCTGGCGGCCCTGATGGCGGCCTGCGTTATCATCCCGGCCATGGCGGCCGGGGGAGCGGAGCTCTCCTCGGGAGGCCCTGGCCTAATGTTCATCTACCTGGTCCGGGTCATGAACGGCATGCCCGGAGGAAGGATCCTGGAGATCGTATTCTATGTCTGCATCCTTTTCGCGGGCCTTTCCTCCATCATCAACATGTATGAGGTGGCCGTGGCCAACCTGCAGGACAGCTTCGGGGTCACCAGAGTCCCCGCCTCCGTCATCGTTCATGTATTCGGCGGCCTGTCCGCCCTCTTTATCCAGGCCATCGTATCCCAGTGGATGGACATCGTTTCCATTTATATCTGCCCCCTGGGAGCCCTGCTGGCAGGAGTCATGTTCTTCTGGGTGGCAGGCAGGGACTTCGTGCACGCAGCCGTGGATGAAGGAAGGCAGAAGCCCATTGGTCCCTGGTTCTATCCCCTGTCCAGATATGTCTACTGCGCAGCTGCCCTGACCGCCCTGATCGCGGGGGCCCTGATGGGCGGCATCGGCTGATAAGCCCCGGGAAGGAGGCGGCATGGCTTCGAAAGAAAAAAGACCTGTGGAGCCCTGGAAGTGGGATGAACATCCCAAAGTCCTTCTGATCGGCAACGGCTTCAACAGGACCTACCATATGAAGTCCTGGAAGAACCTGATCGAGTCCCTTCGGAAAAACGAGGGGGCGGACCCCGCCCTTCTGCACAGGCTCCCCCTTTCCATGCAGGTGGTGCTGGCCACCGGCAATCAGGTGGGAGAAAGCATGGAAGAGGTGGCCAGATACATGCGGTCCTTTCAGCTGACGGAGGAACACAGACAGCTCCTGGAAAAGATCCTGGACATTCCGGCCAGGACCATCCTGACCACCAACTATTCCTATGAGCTGGA
>CAMOGQ010000086.1 GCA_946614165.1 uncultured Lachnospiraceae bacterium | reverse complement strand
AGTACGTCGTAGCGCTCGTACTCGATCTGGCAGAAGAGCTTCTTCTCGTCTTCCCGGGCGTCGAAATAGTCCACCATGCCCACGAGACCGTCGCTTCTGTTCTCCTTCATGGGCACATAGAGAGGGGATGTGACGATGATCTTGTCATACTCTTCCACCCGGCCGTTGACGGTCACATAGACTTTGCCGTCCTTTCTTTCCACCTTCTCGATGTTGGAATTCAGGCGGGCAGGATTCTTTAAGTGCTCGTTCAGGGACTCCCAGATGAACTGGGTGCCGTTCTTCCAGGTCCAGAGATTGATCTTGACGAAGTTCATGCAGGTCTGGAAATCCAGATATTTGAGGACATAGGCTGCCGGGATCTCGTCAAAGTAGCCGTAGCCGAAGGAAGTGAATGGGCCGATCCAGATATCCTGGATCAGTTCCACCCCGTTCTTCTCGCAGAATTTGGAGAATGGAAGGGCCAGGTCCTTCAGGTTGGGATTGACGCCGCTTACAGGCTCTCTTTTGGCGCTGGCTGCGGAGAAGCCTTCGTAGCGGCCCTCTGCCACGCCCCTGTGGCCGTTGACGTCATAGCCTTTATACTTGGTCTCCAGCAGCTCTCCGAATTTCTTGAGCTGTCTCTTCATCTTCAGGAGACGGGGGATCTTTGTGATGTTCTTTCTGGGCTCGAAAGGCTCGATCACCTTTCCCAGACGGTTCTTATAGTTGCGGTTGAGCTGGGGGCCGTCATGCGTGATGCCGCAGAACTCCTCCACGTCGTGGACGGCGTAGTAGGAGGGTACGCCCATGATGGCGCCCATCTCATAGCGGCGTCCGTTATAGCAGGGAGACCAGCACTTGCCGCCCACCCTGTCGTTCTTTTCCAGGATGGTATAGTTCTCATACCCCTTCTGCTCCAGATACATGCCTGCGGAAAGACCCGCGGGGCCGCCTCCGATGATACAGATTCTGATGTTCTTATCCATTGTCAGTTTCCTCCAAATAAGTAAATTGAACCCCTGCCCCGCGGCCGGTCATACCGCCCCTTCCGCAGCGCTTTACAGTAAAAGTATACAACTAAACAGGTCATTTTTCATTGTTTCCCGTCATTATTTCGGTATCTGCCGCTGTAAAAACCAAAACGCCGGAAAACAGCCTTCGAAAAGAAATGTGCCGCGGGATATTCCATACCTCCGGGGCGCCGCTTATGGTATACTTATTTCATGGATAAGAAATATAACCTTACAAAATTTCACAGCTTTGAAGCGCTGCTGGAGGACTTTGAAAGGAACTCACCGGACCGTCCCGCCATCGTTTTCGAGTCCGGAGGAAAGCCCTGCTTTCTGAACCGGAGGAGTTTTGCGGCCATGGCAAGGGAGAAGGCACGGGAACTATCCGCCTCCGGAAAGAAGTGCCTCGGCATCGTCTGCGACGGGTCTCTTCCCTGTCTCATATCTCTCTTTGCTTCCGCCCTTGCCGGCCTGCAGACCGTCCTTCTGGACGAAATGGCCCCGGAAGATCTTCTGCGGGGGCAGATCATGCAGACGGACATCGACATGCTCTGGTGCAGCGACGATGACCTCTGCGGTGAGCTGGAAAGCGCCCTGACAAAGGGGCCCGGCAGGCTTTCGGGCGAGAGAGACATTCTCTTTTTCACTTCCGGTACCACGTCCAGCAGCAAGGCAGTGGTGCTGACGGACAAAAGCCTTATGGCCGCCGCCTTTAACGGAAGCTCCATGCTCCCTCTGTCTGAGGAGGACATCCTCATGTGCATGCTGCCCTTAAACCACGTCTTCGGCCTGGTCTGCGGCGTGTTATGGGGCATGCAGTGCGGGGCCCCGGTGGCTCTTGGCCGGGGGCCCAGATACTATGCCCAGGACCCTGCCTTTTACCATCCCACGGTCCTCTCCGCCGTTCCTCTTCTCCTGAGCTTCCTGCTCCAGCACCGCTTAAAGAACAGCGAGCTGCGCCTGGTCCTGGTGGGGGCCGGCGCCTGCCCGCCCTCCCTTCTGGAGGCGGCCGCGCAGCAGAAGCTTGCTGTCAGCTTCGGCTATGGACTCACCGAGACCAGCTCAGGCGTCGCCATCAGCGTTCCGGGCACTCCGGACTTCGATCCCTTCGCCATGGAGATCTGCCCCGAGGATACAGTGTCCCTGGCAGAGGACGGAGAGATCCTGGTCAGGTCGGAAAGCTGCATGATGAAGGGCTACTACGGCCATCCCGAGGATACGGAGAAGGTCCTGAAGGAGGGCGTCCTCTACACCGGAGACCTGGGCCGTTTTGACGAAAAGGGACGCCTCCGCATCATAGGAAGAAAGAAAGAGATCCTGGTCCTCAGGGACGGCACCAAGATCTTCCTTCCCGAGTACGAAGCCCGGATCGGGGCTGCCCTGCCGGGAGAGGATTTCACGGTCCTGGAAAAGGACGGCCGTCCGGTCCTTGTCCTCTATGACAAAGAGGCTGCACAGGCTTCCGAGTCCCACGTGGCAAAAGTCCGTGCCCTGATCCAGAGCCAGCTGAAAGAGATCATGGCACCCCTGCCCAGGGGACAGCAGCTGAGCGGAATCCTCTTTACTGCCTTCCCTCTGCCCCGTACGACTACGGGCAAGGTCAGGCGCTGGGAAATCAACATCTGAAAGGAAAGACATCATTATGACCAGAACAGAAATTGCGGAGATCTGCAGAGACGTCGTCTATGAATGCGTTCCCGATATGGAAGGGACCCCTCTCTATGAAGATACCGTCATCAATACGGATACAGCCATCGATTCCATGGGCTTTACCCTGATCATCTGCCGCCTGGAGGCCAGGCTGAACGTGAAGATCCCCCAGAGGCAGTGGGCCAGGATGTCCACCTTCGGAGACGTGGTCACAGCCTTCGACAGAAAGATCAATAAGAAGTTCATTCTTTAAGCCGGGGAGGTAAGACCATGCGCATCTGGAGACAGGATTTCAGGATTCTTTCCTCCGACGTGGACCTGACCAGAAAGCTCCGACTGTCCACTCTGTTTACAAAGCTGCAGGAGGCTGCCATCGCCCATACCATAGAGCTGGGGGTGACCAGGGAGAGGACTCTGGACCGGGGCCTCCTCTGGGCCGTCACCCAGTACCGCCTGAACATAGACCGGATGCCGGAGTATGACGATCAGGTCACCCTCCTTTCCTGGCCGGGAAAGACCATGCACCTTTACTTTCCCAGATATTTCCGCCTTCTGGACGAAAAGGGCCGGGTCCTTCTGGACGCCGTCTCTCTCTGGGTCCTGATCGGTGAAAAGGACCGGTCCATCGTCTTTCCGGAGGACCACGGCATAGAGATTCCGGAGACCGTAACGGGATCGGAGCTTCCCCTGCCGGGAAGGCTCCGCAGGGAAGAGACCGCCAGCTCCCATTCCTTCACCGTCCCCTTCTCTTTCGTGGACCTGAACGGCCACATGAACAACGCCAGGTACTATGACCTGGCCCAGGACATCATGCCGGAGGAGTTCAGGAGCAGAAAGCTTCTGGCTCTCAGCTCCGAGCACATAGGGGAGGCCCGTCTTGGAGACACGTTCCAGGCAGGCTGCGCCCTCTCGGAGAACGCCTGCTATGTCTGCGGCAGCATGGAAAAGCCCCTCTTCCGCATGAAATTCGAATTCGCCGGAAAAGAAGAACAGGGCTGAAAAAACAGACGAGGCAGGGGAAAGATACACAGACCGTACAGATTCAAAAAGGCTGCGGACCGGAATGATTTTCCGGCCCGCAGCCTTTTGAAATGTGTTCGGATCTTCTGCTTTGTCCTCAGACCTTCATGCCCTTTTCTCCCTGCCGGAAGGCATAAATGGCCCGGATGGCGGATTCGTACTTTTCATCCGGCACGCCGATCAGGAGGTTGAGCTTGCCGGCTCCCTGGTTGATGGTGGAGATCTCTATGCCCTCCGCCGTCAGGGTCTCCAGGACCCGCACGTTGGCGTCACTGGACTCCGTGGCTTTTTCTCCCGTGACGGCGATCAGGGAAAGATTGTCCCTGAAGCCGATAAAATCCGGATGCAGGGTAGACCGGATCTCCTCCAGAAGGTCCTCCCTGCAGGTCTCCAGAAGATCGGTCCGGATCACCAGGGTGATGGAGTCGATCCCGGTCAGGCAGTACTCGAAGGGAAGGGCCCTTTCCTTCAGGATATCCAGCATCAGGGCGGAAAAGCCCGATCCGTCGGAGACCATGACCTTTTCGATCTGCAGAACCGACATGCCCTTCCTGCCGGATACGCCGGTGACAGGATTCTTGGTGACCCCGTGGGGCAGGTGCCTGACGATCATGGTCCCGGGATCCTGAGGCCTGTTGGTATTCCGGATGTTGATGGGGATCTCCGCTTCGGAGGCCGAAAGGACGGCGTCGGAGTGAAGGACGGAAGCGCCCATGTAGGACAGGGTCCTCAGCTCCCTGTAGCTCATGTAGGGGACGGTCTCGGGACGGTCCACGATCCTGGGATCCGCCGCATAAAGGCCGGATACGTCCGTCCAGTTCTCGTAAAGGTCAGCGCCCACCGCACAGGCCGCAAGGCTTCCGGTGATATCCGACCCGCCCCTTTCGAAGGTATGGACGGTGCCGTTCATGTCGGCCCCGTAAAAGCCCGCGATCACGGCGTGAGAAAGAGGCAGGAGGGAGGCCCGCATGGTCCTTCCCGTCATGGCAAGGTCCGGCTGTCCCTTCTCGTCGAAGCATACGCACCAGGCGGGATCCACAAAGGTATAGCCCAGATAGGCCGCCATGATCCTGGCCGTCAGATACTCTCCCCTGGAAGCCGTATAGTCTCTGGAGGGAGCGGTCAGAAGGGACTCCTTCAGGGCGCGGATCTCCTCATCCAGGGGAAACTCCAGCCTCAGGCCCTCCAGGATCTCCGTAAAACGGAGCCGGATCCTCTCCAGTTCCGGAGAAAAGTCTTCCCCGGCTTCTGCCTTCTCATAGCAGTCCAACAGCAGGTCCGTCACCTTCCGGTCCTCCGGAAAACGCTTTCCGGGCGCGGAAACGACGATGAATCTTCTCTCGGGGCTGCTCTGCACGATGTCCCTGACCTTGCGGAACTGGGACGTATCCGCCACGGAGGTGCCTCCGAATTTTGCCACAATAATACGCTCGCTCATAAAAAATCTCCTCCCCCAAACCGGTGCCCCACCATTATAGCAGATGAAAGGTGAGAATCACAGGGCCGGAAACGGCTTAAAAAGGACACCGCCCCCAAAGGGATGGTGTCCTTTCAGTACCCGTTTCAGGTCATTACTTTACTTCAGCTGGTCAAGGGAAAGCTTCCAGGTGCCGTTTTCAAAGATCACGGTCTCTGTGCCGTCCGCCCGGACGCCCTTGATCATAAGGTCCCGGGTGCCCACCATGAAGTCCACGTGGATCATGGAATCGTTGATGCCCCGCTCTTTTCTCTCCTCGGGGGAGATCTCCTCGCCGTCCTTCAGGACCTCGGGGAAGCCCCTGCCCACGGCCACGTGGCATACGGCGTTCTCGTCGAAAAGGGTGTTGTAGAAGAGAAAGCCGCACTCGTTGATGGGGGATTCGAAGGGCACCAGGGCCACCTCCCCGATCATGCCCGCGCCTTCGTCCATGCCCAGCATGAACTCCAGAAGATCCTGTCCCTTTTCGGCATGGCAGGAAACTGCCCTGCCCTTTTCAAAGGTAATGGAGAAATCGTCGATGATGCCGCCGTTCCAGCTCAGGGGCTTGGAAGACACGAGGGTGCCTTCCGCCTTCCCTGCATAGGGAGTGGTAAAGATCTCCTCGGTGGGCATGTTGGGCAGATATTCCGCCCCTGTCAGGCCGCTCATCTGCACGGCGGAGACCCAGAGGCCGCCGGGGATCAGGCCCACGGTAAAGTCCGTGCCGTTATCCGCCTTATATACGAGAGAAGTAAAGTTCTGGGCGTTGAGCCACTCTGTCCTGGCCTTCAGGGCTCCCAGATGCCTGTTCCAGGCTTCCAGCGGATCCTCGGGGCCGTTCATGCGGGTCGTGGTCAGGATGGCGTCCCAGAGCTTTGAAAAGGCTTCCTCCTCCGTATCGTCGGGGAAGCACTTCTTCGCCCAGCCCTTTGAGGGAACGGCCGCGGCCACCCAGTGGTATCTTCCCATCATCCTGTCGTTATAGGGCTTTGCCGCCGCGGCCCGCTTCTGCATGACGGCCGCCAGCTTTCTGGAATCGATGCCTTCCATGGCGCCGGGATCGTCGGACAGGATGCGGATCATGCAGGGCAGATCCTTTTCCATCTGCTCCAGCTTGGCAAACTCCCAGGGAAGCAGGGTCCCCAGGACCTCTTCGTCGGCAAAGGTATAGTCCAAACGGCTCTTTGCGGCGTCGTCCCAGTCCACCGTGACTCTGGATGCGCCCGCCTTATAGCACTCTTCCACCAGCAGATGGGCAAACTCGTACTGATCCACGGCGATCCTGACGATGACCTTCTGGCCCTTCTGCACGTTGGCGCCCAGTCTGACGATCAGTTCCGCATAATTCTTCAGCTGTTTTTCTGTAATCATGTTTTCTCCTTGCTGTATTCTGAAGGCAGGCCTGCTTCCGGTGGAAATATCTCCTTCCTGCAGGGAGCCTTTCCTTTTTCTTTTCCCGTTTATTCTAGATGTATTATCCGCCTTTTGCAAGGGGACCGGAGAAGCCGGCCCTCTTTCTCCCCGCAAAGGCCGCCCCTGTGCTACAATCCTGTCATGGAGGAATAAGCCATGAGAACTTATGATATTAAAAAGCCCGGAGGAGCCTGTGTCTCCTGCGCCGAAGTGATACCGGAAAAGGCAGAAAAGATCGTGATTGCCGTCCACGGCTTTACCAGCAGCAAGGAAAGTCCCACGGTGCAGCTGCTGATGAAAAGACTGCCCGAAAAGGGCCTTGGCGTCGTGGGGATCGACCTTCCGGGCCACGGGATGGGCAGTTCCCTGAAGGAGGAGCTGCGGATCGGAGCCTGCCTGGAGAGCGTATCCGCCGCAGAAGACCATATCGCATCCCGTTTCCCGGACGCGGAGATCTGCTACTTTGCTTCCAGCTTCGGGGCCTATATCACTGGGATCCGCATCAGCAAGATGCCCCACAGGGGACGCAGGGCCTTTTTCAGAAGCCCTGCCGTGAACATGCCCTCCCTCTTTCTCAGAAAGGACCTGACAGAGGAGGAAAAGGCCTTTTACAGGGAAATGGATGAAAAGGGATATGCCGAAAGAAGCTTCGATCTGGGGCGGCCCGTCCGGATCACCAGGAGCTTTATCTGCGATCTTAAATCCCACGATCTCTTTTCCCTTTTTGACCCGGAAAAATACGGCCATCACTCCATCGCCATAGCCCGGGGAGAAAAGGACAAGGTCATCGATCCCTCGGAGGCCGCCCGCTTTGCCGCCGCCTTTCATATCCCGGAGACCGTATTTCCCGGTGAGGGACACTCCCTCTCGGACAGGCCGGAGACGCCCCTTCTTGTGGCAGACCTTGCCGCCTCTCTTTTTCTGGAGCAGTAAACCGTTAAAGGCCGGAAGTCAGAAAACAGTCAGGGGGCCCGGATTTCCGGGCCCCCTGATATGTCTTTCGGGGCAGATTCCGCAGATTCATCTGCTTGTTCCGATTCTTTATTCTGCCGGTCAGAATACGTCCGTCAGCTTCAGGTCCCTTACCTTCCGGAGCACGGCCCAGTTCACAAGGACCGTAAAGACCAGGGTAATGACGGCTCCCATGATCCACGCCGTATAAGAAACGCTTCTGTCCAGCTGGATCACGGGCTGCTCCATGGCCCGCACGATGCGGTAGGCCACGGCAGATCCCTCTCCGATCCCAAGAAGGATGCCCAGGATCGTGGTCAGGGCCGTCTCTCTGGTCATATATGCGATGACCTCCCTGACCGTGAAGCCGTTCACCCGCATGATGGTCAGCTCCCGTTTTTTCTGCAGATAATAGATGTTGGTCAGATTCATCAGGACCACGCCGGCCATGAGGGCTGCCATGAAGATCAGAAGGGCCACAATGGCGTTGATGACCGAAGTGGATGCATCGAAGATATGCCTGTCTTCGTCTGCCGAAGTCAGGGATTCGAACCCCCATATGTCTTCGCTGGACCTGATATATTCTTCCAGGTCTGCCTGATCTTTTCCGTTCAGGCGGATATACATGATGTTGTTGGTGGCGTCGTAGTCCGGGTCAATGACCTTACGGTAATATTCCCTGCTCATGACGATGGGGGCGCCGATATAGTTCTCGAAGACGCCTGCCACTCTGACTCTCTTTCTGTCATAGCCGCCGGCGGTAAGGTCGAACTCGCTTCCGGGGCCAAGGCCGCTGATCTCGGCCATGCGGCGGGGGATCAGGACGCCTTCATCCGTATCCGCAAAGGGCTCTCCGGTCTCCCAGTCCCGCAGGTGATAGAATTCTCCTATTTCTTCTATGCTGCCCACCAGGAGAGAGGCCGCCTGGAAACTGCCGGCGTAGTAGAAGCAGGGAGTCTCGCTGAGCATGACGCTGCTCGCCCCCCATCTGTCGATCCTCTCCTTCTCTTCTTCCAGCATGATACTGTTCCGGAATCTGGCATCGAAATCAACGACCTGGCTGTAATGCTGATCGATGGCGCCGCTGACTGCGAATTTGAGGGTGAAGCCGATCACTATCAGGGCGCAGCACCCGGCAATGCTCACGATGGTCACCAGGACCCGTTTCAGATCCGAGCGCATATTCAGAAGGATCAGGCGTGAATACAGGGAAAGGGCATGCCTTTTTCCCCCTGACTTCTTCCTGCCCGCAGGCACAGGCGGCTGCATCAGCGCTACTGCCGGGATCTGCAGCAGCCTTGCGGCGGCCAGGCAGACCGCTCCCGCAGACAGGATCAGAGTGACCAGAAGAACGGCCAGGGTGGTCCCCGGACGCAGGAGCGCTCCTCCCGTATCAAAGGTATAGTACACGTCATAGCCTTTGAGAATGAAAGGCTCCAGAGCAAAGCGGGCAGTCAGTATACCCAGTATGGTGCCTGCCATGGCAGAGGAGACTCCGAACAGAAGGTATTTTGCAAGCACTTCCCTCCTGAAGAATCCCAGGGCTTTTGTGGTACCGATCAGGGTGCGCTGCTCGTCCACCATCTTGCTGATGGTGGCATAGATCACCAGAGCTCCGATCAGAACGAACATCAGAGAGAATGTATTTTTCAGGCTGAGAAGATTTTCGCTGTCGGTCCGGACCTGGACGCAGGAGGCATTGCCGCTTTGTCCGTACATGATCCACCTGCCGGGCTCAGCCTCCATGATCCCCCTCTCGGTATCGTCCATCTGCCTGACAGACTCCGGGTAATTGGCCAGGGATTCTTCGACATACTCAAGGTCCTCGTCATGGGATTTTTTTCTTTTCTTAAAATCCTTTCTGTCCGCTTTCAGCTCTGCCAGAGCCTTTTCGTATTCCTCCGATCCTTCCTCCATGCCCGAAAGGGCTTCTTCCCGCTCCTCCATGGCCTTTTCCTCTTCGGCGAGAAGGACAGCCTCTTTCTCCAGTTCGGTCTTCCTCTCTTCCTTTTCCGCCCTGTCTTCTTCGATATACCGACGGGTATCGGCCAGCGTCTCCAGGGACTTCTCCCTGATGAAATCGTCCCGGATCCTGATCCGTTCGGAGGAGATCTCCTCCAGAGAGTCCATGACCTTCTGCACGGCTTTTTCATACTCCGGGCTGAATCTGTCCATTCCTTCCGGCTTTTCGATCACGATCTCCGCCCTGACAAAGCAGTCCTTAAGATCGAAGCTCTGATCCTCATAGTCGATGCTTTCGGAAGGAACCAGCAGATAGGGCACCTCTCCCGTGTTGGCGTTGGAATGGTCCGGGTGGCTTATGATGCCTGTAATGACAAAGGGGGACTCTTCGTCGAAACGGACAGGAAAGAAGTTATTGGCATACTCCAGTCCTACCGTATCATAATAGGTATCGCCCACCGTCAGCCCCATCTGATCGGCCAGGCTTTTTTCCATGGCGGCTTCCCCGTCTTTTTCGGGCAGCCTGCCTTCCAGGGCTTCGGGCCGGCTGATCCTGTCCGTCAATGATATATAGTTGGCTTTTGTGGAAACACCGTCTCTGTAGACCTCGATCAGAGACTGCCATACGGGTTCTGCGTCCGCCACCCCTTCCACCTTCCGGATGACCTCCAGATCATCCATGGTCAGATAATGGGTGCTGATCAGCTCGATGTCCCTGAAATTGCTTTCTTCGTATGCGTCCGAGGCGCTTTTTTTAAGGGCACCGCTGGCATAGTCGATCCCCAGAAAGGAGGTCACGCCCAGAAGAGCGATCAGAATAATGGAAAGGTAGGATACCTTCTGCCTGCTGATATTCCGCAGAGCATCTTTCATCTGTGTTTTTTTCATCGGTCATCACCATACCAGTTCTTCCGCACGGAGCGGGTGCATGTTTTTCCTGATGCTGGCAACCTTGCCGCTGCGTACCTTGACCACCCGGTCCGCCATCTTGGCGATCTCGGGGTTATGGGTGACCATCATGACCGTGGTCCCCTGGGTCCTGACAATGTTCTCGATGACGGAGAGGACCTCTATGCTGGTGGCATAGTCCAGGGCTGCAGTAGGCTCGTCCGCCATGATCAGGCGGGGACGCTTTACAATGGCCCTGGCGATGGATACCCTCTGCTGCTGGCCGCCGGACATCTGAGAAGGATAATTGTCTGCCCGGGCACTGAGACCTACCGCCGCAATAGCCTGGTCGGCAGGCATGGGGTCCTTTACCAGCTCCGCGATAAATTCCACGTTTTCCAGAGCGGTCAGGTTGGGCATGAGGTTGTAGGCCTGGAAGATAAAGCCCACGTAGTCCCTTCTGTACCTGGTCAGATCGTCGTCGGAAGGATGGGAAAAATCCTTTCCCTCTATGGTCAGGGTGCCGTCTGTCAGCTCGTCCATGCCGCCCGCGATATTGATCATGGTGGACTTGCCGCAGCCGGATTCGCCCAGGATCACCACGAATTCATTTTTATAGATATCCAGGTTGATGCCCCTGAGGACTTTTGTGACGCCATCTCCCGAGGGGTATTCCCTGGTCACGTTCCTGAGGGACATGAGGATCTCCTTTTCCTCCTCAAGATCCACCGAAAAGCCCTTTTCCTCTATGGTTATGGCAGCCAGGGCAGCCATCCTTTCGCACAGCTGCAGTTCATCTTCGTCAAAGGCGCTGCCGTCTTTTTTGTTGATTACCTGGACGCAGCCGATCACGTCCCTCAGGTTGTTCAGAGGAACGCAGATCATGGTCTTTACGGGAAGGCCCCCGTCGTCGAAAACGGTCCCGTCAATGCGGGGGTCTGAAGAAGCGTCCGTGACCATGACGGATTTCCCCGTCTTTGTGACCAGGCCTTCCACGCCCAGTCCGTTCTCTACGGAAATGCCCGAAATATCCGCCGGCCCCATATGGAATACCGGACTGAGCCTTTCCGTTTTCCGGTCCAGAAGCCAGATGGCCCCGGCTTCGCTCTCAAGGGTATTTACAATGATCTCCAGGCTCCCTGCCAGGGCATCCTCCAGGCTGTCCACCTCCAGCAGCTGCTCCATGATCTGCCAGGTCGCCTTTGTGAAACGTTTCTGTTCCATCTGCCTTCTCCTCCTTACGCCGCTCTGCCGGCATTTTGGTCCTGCCGCCATGCATTTCTCTCCCGCCCCCCGGAAAATGATCGGAGAACTGATATTTATTATACCATAGACTCTTTTCCGTATACAGCCGCCAGTGACGATCCGCCCCGAAAGTCCCGCCGTGCCCCCTGCCTGCATCCGCTCTTTTTTCCGTTTTTTTACCGGAAAACCTTTTATTCCGGATTTATTACTGTCGCGGACATGGTAAACTGTTGAGGACAGGGATCCTTCCCTGAGAAAAAAACAAAAGACTGCAGAAGAAAGGAATCAGGATATGAGCAGGATCGTCATAATGGAATCTCTGGGCATTTCGGATGAGGAGCTGGCCATGCGCAAAAAGCCCTTTGAGGAGGCGGGACACATCTTTGCGGACTACCCCCGCACCGGGGATATTAAGACCCTCATAGAAGAGGCAGAAGGCGCGGACGCCATGATCATCGCCAACATGCCCATGCCGGATGAGGTCATCCGGGAATGCGATAACCTTAAATTTATAGACGTGGCCTTTACCGGCGTCGACCACGTGGGACTTAAAGCCGCCGCGGAAAAAGGGATCAAAGTCAGCAACGCATCCGGCTATTCCAACGAAGCCGTCTCCGAGCTTGTCCTGGGCATGGCATTGAACATCCTCCGCAACATGCGCGCCGTGGAAGACCGCTGCCGCTCCGGCATGACAAAAGACGGCCTTGTGGGGAGCGAGCTGAAGGGAAAGACCGTGGGCATCGTTGGCTACGGAAAGATCGGAAGGAGGTCCGCGGAGCTCTTTCACGCCTTCGGCTGCACTGTCCTGGCCAACAGCCGCACCAGAAAGGAAGACGCCCCCTCCTGGGTTAACCAGGTCTCCCTGGAAGACCTGCTGAAGGCTTCCGATATCGTAGTTCTTCACTGCCCCCTGAACGACTCCACAAGAGGCCTGATCGATAAGGATAAGCTTGCTCTCATGAAAAAGACTGCCGTCCTCATCAACGTGGCCAGAGGCCCCGTGGTAGTGGCAAGGGACCTGGCAGAGGCCCTGGATCAGGGCACCATCGCCGCGGCCGGCATCGACGTTTTTGACAAAGAGCCCCCGCTTTCGGATGACGATCCCCTCCTGGGCTGCAGAAACTGTCTGGTCACTCCCCATGTCGCCTTCGCTACAAAGGAATCCATGAGCCTTCGGGCCGAGATCGTCTTTGACAACCTGGATGCCTGGCTCAGGGGCACCCAGAAGAATATCGTTCTCTGAGAAATCCCGGACGAAGAAGGAAAAAGCCAGAAAACCCACCGCCAAGGCCCGGCGGTGGGTTTCCTTATGAAAGAGGACCTCCCTCCGGCCTACGACAAAAGCTCGCTGACAAGGGCGGATCCGATGATCATAGCAGCGCCTGTAAGGCTCCGGCCGCTTAAGGGTTCCTTAAGGAGAAGGGCGGAAAAGAGGACGGCGGAGACCGGATCGATATAGCTGAAGACGGCAATGGACTGGGCCTGCAGTCCGTCTATGCTGCCGAAATAGAGAAGATAGGCGATGCCCGTATGGACGATCCCCACCACGAAAAGAAGGACCAGGACGAAAGGGCTCATGCCCTCCCAGGTAAATCCCTTTGTCAGCAGCAGATAGGGGATCATCACGGCTCCCGCCGAGAGCAGCTGGACCGTGGTCCTGTAATAGGCGTCTATGCCCCCGGCCCGCTTGTTCATAATGACCACAGCGGAATAGAAAAGGGCGGCGCCAAGTCCCAGGGCTATGCCGCGAAGATTCCCGCTCCCGGCGCCTCCTCCCTCCAGCGCGCCGGAGACCAGGACCATACCGGCTATGGATACGGCGGCGCAGACCGCCTTCTTTCCTGTCAGCTTTTCCTGAAAGAGCAGAGGCGACAGGATTATGACGATGGTGGGCTCCATGTAGTAGCAGAGGGTGGCAACGGCCACTGTGGTATAGGAGTAGGCTTCGAACAGGAGGATCCAGTTGATCCCCATTAAAGCCCCCGTAAGAGCCAGGTAGATAAGCGTTCCGATGGAAAGCTTTTCTCTCCCCCCTTTTCTTTTCAGCAGAATAAAGAGCAGAATGAAAAGACCTCCCATGGTACCCCGGGTAAAGGCCAGGAGGGCAGAAGAAATGGGTATATACCTTCTGAAAATGCCGATGGTCCCGAAGATCAGCATGGACGTGATGACCATCACCACCGACTTCGTATCGTTCGCCTTTCCGTTCATACGTTCCTGCCTTTCTTAAAACGTCTCTCCCTTTACTGACAGAAAAGACGCTTCTTATTTCGTTCCCTGCCATAAATCGCAGTATCGGCATCCCTCTTAACGGATATTCATGTTTCAGCCTCCGTCTCCATCTTCTCTATGGAATTTGAAAGATATCTGAATGTCCCGTCTCCAAAAGGCTGCACAACAAGCGTATTTCTGAAAGCAAGATCCGTATTGCGGTCCGGCCACACGCCGTCCACAATGAGTGTGATCGTTCCGTCCGCATTCTCTGTATAATCAACTACTTCTCCAAAGGGCGGGTACTGAGTGACATGCATCTTCTCAAATTCATAGCTGTCACTTTCCTCATCATATCCGCAGAACTCCCTGAGCTGTTCAACTGTTACAGGGAAATATGTTGTCATTATGTTTTCATATTCACCGGCAGGGATCCTTTCTGTATCAGAAGGCAGTATCTGTCCCGTATGTATATCCTGAATCCGTGAAACTCTATACGCACCTACCGTTTAGAATCCTTGGTTTTATCA
>CAMOGQ010000085.1 GCA_946614165.1 uncultured Lachnospiraceae bacterium | reverse complement strand
TGACCAAGCCCCTGGACATGGATGTTCTCTACAGAGAGCTCCTGCGCCAGCTCAGGCTCACCTGATCCCGGAACCTTCCCACGCCCTTCCTCCCGCCTCGGAGGAAGGGCTTTTTCGTGCCGGGAGCCCCGGTATATGTATATGTACATATCGTCCCGGTCGGACTCTTTTTTCATAAACACTTCCAAATCCGTGGTTCAGAACGTGTATATAATGCTGAATTTTTTGAAAATTCCGGCAGATTATTGACATTTATGTTCTATATATGTACACTATAAGCGTAAAACATACATGTACAACTTGCTATTGTACAGCAGGCGGGCGGCCTTCAGGACAGACGCCGCCTTCACAATGAAGTTTCATACACTGTATTCATACAAGTTTGATCAGGAGGAAAGGATTACTTATGGAAAAGCTGTATTTTATCCCCGGAAGCCAGGACCTTTACGGCAAGGAGTGCCTCAGGCAGGTCGCAGAAGACTGCAGAGAGATGGTTGATTTTCTGAACGAAAAGCTGGAAGGCACGATCCGCATCGAGCTGCTTCCTACCGTCGAGACATCCGAGATCTGCGTCCGCGACATGCGCACCGTCATGTGCGACGACGACTGCGTAGGCGTCATCACCTGGATGCATACCTTCTCTCCCGCCAAAATGTGGATCAAGGGCCTTCAGGAGCTGAGAAAGCCCCTCCTTCATCTCCACACCCAGGCCAACGAGAAGCTTCCCTACGACGAGATCGACATGGATTTCATGAATCTCAACCAGGCAGCCCACGGCGACCGCGAATACGGCTTTATCCTTGCAAAGCTGGGCATCCCTCACGAAGTCGTTGCAGGATTCTACAGGCATGAGCATGTCATCGCGAAGATCCGTCAGTTCGCTCAGGTGGCTAAAGCCATCGGCCTTTCCAAAAATACCCGCGTCGCCACCTTCGGCAACAACATGCGCGACGTGGCCGTTACCGACGGCAACCGTCTCGAGTGCGAGATCAAGTACGGCTGGGAAGTCAAGTACTGGGGCATCGGAGAGATCGCCGTTCTGGCAGACGCAGCCACCGATGAAGAAGTGGACGCCAAGATGGCGGAATACCTGGACAAGTACACCATGGCCACCGACAACGTGGAGTCCGTCCGCGAGCAGGCCAGATACGAAGTCGCTCTTGAAAAGTTCATCGCAAAGAACAAAGTGACCGCGTTTACCGACAACTTCCAGGATCTGCACGGCATGAAGCAGCTGCCCGGCATCGCAGCCCAGAACCTGATGGCCAAGGGCGTAGGCTTCGGCCCCGAAGGCGACTATAAGATCAGTGCCCTGTCTTCCGTACTGATGAAGATGGCCGAAGGCAGAGAAGGCGCCACAGGCTTTATCGAAGACTATACCTATGACCTGACCCCCGGCCAGGAGCTGGAGCTGGCTTCCCACATGCTGGAAGTGCCCGCATCCTTTGCCGCAAACAGGCCTGAGATCCAGGTACACCACCTGGGCATCGGCGGCAAGGCAGATCCCGCAAGACTGGTCTTCGACGGCGTTACCGGCGACGGCATTCAGGTCACTCTGATCGATCTGGGCGACCACTTCCGCATCGTCTGCGCGGACATCGAACTGGTAAAGCAGCCCAGGCCCATGCCCAAGCTCCCCGTTGCCCGCATCATGTACAGACATAAGCCCAACTTCGAGATCGGTACCGCAGCCTGGTGCTATGCCGGCGGCGCACACCATTCTGTCGTTTCCACAGCTCTGACCCGCAGCGACATTGCCATGTTCGCAAGGCTGACCGGAACCGAGCTGATCACCATCGGCGACGACACCACAGAGGCGGATCTGCAGAAGTTCTTCATGAAGTAAGGCGCCCCCCTTCCTTTTCAAATCAGTAAAGCATCCCATGGGAAATATGCTATACTGAAAGGGCAGGTTGTATACATACAGATTTAAAAAACGGCCGGCACTCAGTGAAATCCTGAACGCCGGCCGTTTTCGTAAAAAGAGGAAGATATGGCAGAGACTACCGGCTACAGAGCCGTCATCGACTGGATCAGAAAAGAAATACAAGCGGGAAACCTGAAAAAGGGTGACAGACTGCCTTCCGAAAAGGACCTCTGCGACCGGTTCGGTCTGAGCAGGCAGACCGTCCGTCATGCCACGGGAGAACTGGAAAAAGAAGGGCTTCTGAACCGGGTCCGCGGGAGCGGGACCTACGTGGGCGGGAACGAACCTGTCCTGAGACAGGCAAAGTACAGAAACGTCGCCGTGGTCAGCACCTACGTGGACAGCTACATCTTCCCTCCCACCATCCGGGGCATAGAAAGCGTACTGGCCCGGGCGGGCTATTCCGTGCAGCTTTCCTTTACGGATGATCTGGTCAGCAGAGAGCGCACCGCTCTGCAGAATCTTCTGGACAAGGACAATATAGACGGCCTGATCATAGAGCCTTCCAAAAGCGCCCTGCCCAACCCCAACCTGGACCTCTACAGGAAGCTGGCAGACAGGAAGATCCCCATCCTCTTTTTCAACGCCGAGTACAGGGAACTTCATCTTCCCTGCATCCGGATCGATGACGTCCAGGCAGGCCGGTCCGCCACAGAGGTCCTGATCCGGGCAGGCCACAGAAAGCTGTTCTCCATCCTCCATCTGGAGGACGAGCAGGGCCGGCTCCGCTATCAGGGCTTTATCGAGGCCGTTTCAGCCGCGGGACTGCCCCTGGACGACCAGGGCTTTTTCTGGCTGGACTCTCTCCAGTGCAGGGATCTTGGCAGGAGTGCGGATTCTCTCTTTGACCGCCTGCAGGGACATACCGGCGTCCTGTGCTACAACGACGAGGTGGCTTTTCAGCTGATCCAGCTGGCTTTGAAAAGAGGCATCCAAATCCCCAGGGATCTTTCCGTCGTCAGCATCGACAATTCCGATCTGGCAGTCATCAGCCCCGTCCCCATCACGTCCTGCTTCCATCCCAAGGAAAAGCTGGGCATCCGGGCCGCCGAAAACCTTCTGAAGATGATCGAAGACCCTTCTTTCGACGGAAGCTTTTTATTCCCCAGCACCCCCTGCGCCAGGGACTCGGTCAGGCGCCTGCTGTAAAAAAAGGCCCGGGGCAGGTGCCGCCGCCGGGCAGGAAATACAAAGCGGGGCTGCGGACCGGGTCCATAAACCGGTCCGCAGCCCCGTCTCTTTTTCTGCATGGTATTTCCCGTCAGGGAACCCTTTTATTTCCTGATCCGGTCTTTTCCGGTCACAGCACCAGCTCCATTTCGTCGTAGATCGCGTGGAGCTTATTTTCGTTCATATGAGTCTCGTAGAGCACCGTATAAAGGTCGGGCCTTGTGTGGGCCGCCTTCAGCCAGGCCCCTGCGAACAGTTCCCTGTCGATCCCCCAGGAGGAGGGCTTGATCCGGATCTGGTACTTCTTGATCAGCTGGCAGAACCTGTCAACGGGACGGTCCTGGAAGACTGCCGAAGCATAGGTTCCCATAGCCGCCGCGATCCCTCTGGGGATCTGTACCTGGTCCGCGTAAAACATCTCCAGGGCATAGGCAAAGGTATGCTCGGAGCCGCTGACGGGAGCAAAGGTATCCGCCACCTGAACAGAAAGGCCGCACATGATCAGAGCCTCTGCCAGCCGGGCAACGGAATCTCTTCCGGTCAGATCGCTGTCCTCGCTGAAACGGATGGAATTCAGAGCCATCTCCGTCATCATGTAGGCAAAGTCGTTTACCCTGTCATGGTTTCTGGCTTCCGCCAGTCTCCAGTCGTAAAGAGAAGAAAACTTGCTGATCACATCCGCCGTGCCGGTCTTGAGCTCCAGCTCGGGCGCTTTGGATACGATATCGATATCCACCAGTACGGCCGCCGGAACGGTGCAGTTATATGCCACCCTGGCCTTTCCTTCCGCGGGCCGCAGCACGGCTGCCGGCGCGGCGATGCTGTCGCTGTCCAGTGTCACGACGATAGAGATCACCGGGACCTGGGCAATGTAGCCTGCGTACTTGGCAAGGTTCAGAAGATCCGTGTCTCCGAAGGCAAAGACCATGCGGATATCGTTTCCGGTAATGTATCTGGCAAAGGAGAGCGCATCCTCATAATAAGCCGTTTCGCTCAGCCTGACCTCGGCTCCCTCAAAGGTCCCGGTAATCGTCTCGATGACCTGGGGATACTTATCCGACACCTGGTACTGCGTCAGGACCAGGCTGCGCCGGGCGCCGATGTCTCCCAGTATGTCTGCCGCCACTTCCGGGATCCTGTCATATACGCCCTCTTCCACAAGAAGATGAACGGGAAGTCCGCTTCTGTTCATTTGTATACCTCCAATCTATAGGTCCGCTCCTTACGCATTTTATAAAGAGCGTAAATATGTCTTATCCGGCTCTGCATAGTATACCACATCTTCCCACGACCCGCGACCTGCCCGTTATGATTCCTCCGGCAGAGCCTGTTAATCCCCGAAAAGCCTGCATATCCGTCATAAATCCTGTGTGCCGGATACATGTTAGCATTGCCAAACAACATGCGTGTGAAGTACACTGGGATTACAGGAACGATTACTGTTTTTTTCGAAAGGAGAAATATTATATGGCAAACAAATATGCGGGTACAAAGACCGAGAAGAACCTCTGGGAAGCTTTTGCAGGCGAATCTCAGGCCAGAAACAAATATACCTATTTTGCGTCCGTGGCAAAGAAGAACGGCTATGAGCAGATCGCAGCTCTCTTCCTGAAGACTGCCGACAACGAAAAAGAGCACGCCAAGATGTGGTTCAAGGAACTGGGCGAGCTGGGCACCACAGAAGAGAACCTTCTGCACGCGGCCGAGGGCGAAAACTTCGAATGGACCGATATGTACGAGCGTATGGCACGTGAAGCCGAAGAAGAAGGCTTTGCAGCCCTGGCCGCCAAATTCCGCGGCGTGGCAGCCATCGAAAAGCATCACGAAGAGAGATACAGAACCCTTCTGAAGAACTGCGAAGAAAAGAAAGTGTTCGAAAAGAGCGGCGTCACTGTATGGGAATGCCGCAACTGCGGCCACATCGTGCTGGGCACCTCTGCCCCCGACGTATGTCCTGTCTGCGCACATCCTCAGAGCTACTTCGAAGTACACGCGGAAAATTACTGATCCGGTTCCGAATCCGGCTCCTGCCGGGAATATTCCGACAAATCCGATATAAGCGCAAAAGCGGTCCGCCACCTGGCTGACCGCTTTTTTGTACGGGCCGATCTGTGATCACTCCTCCCAGCCTTCCAGGATCCGGACCTTGGCTGCGATGTTGCGGGCGATCTCCCCCTCCTTCAGTTCAATATCGTTGATATTGGTAACTTCGGGGATATCCCATTCGTCTTCTCTGAGTTCCATCTGGATCCATTCTCGCTCCGCTTCGATGCATTCGCGGATCGCTTCGTCCAGGGTATCTCCCACGCCGTAGCACATGGCCAGATCCACAAATCTGCCTTCGTATTTTCCGTCTTCTCTCTGATGGAATACTGCAGGATATATAAATGTCATAGTTTTCCTTCCTCTGCTCTTTGTTTCTGCTGCCGGAACCGGACCGGGCAGGTCCGTGTCCGAGGCTCATTGTATCATATCCTGCGATGCGTGCCAATGCACCGGGGCGAAAGCCGGCAGGTGTTTTCCCGGGGTATGCGAAGGACCGTGCAAAGCCTTCTGATGCAGGAAAATGGCCCGCAGGAGGCTTTTCCGGGCGCCGGTGCACTTCCTGGACAGCCCAGGGAAGCAGCCCTTCTTCCCGCGTCCTGAGGCCTCCCGGAAGGGAAAAGGTGCCCCGGGTAATAAAAAGGGCCCTGGTAAAAACAACGATTCCCGAAAAAAGCAAAAAAATAGCGGAAATCCAATATTTTTGGACTTCCGCATGAGAGCGATAGACGAGGCTCGAACTCGCGACCTCCACCTTGGCAAGGTGGCGTACTACCAACTGTACTACTATCGCATTCGGTACTGCCGGTTTCTTCAGCCGACTACGTTATAATACCGAATCATGATGACTTTGTCAACATGTTTTTTTATTTTTTGCTTCAGCTGCCTGGCTGGTCTGTCCTTTTGTTATTCAGTTCTCTTTTTCCTGCTTTCTGTCTCTCAGACACAGGCGGCTGTGATAGGCCATAATACCGGCCACCGTCTTGGCATCCTGGATCTTCCCCTGATAGATCTTCTCCAGAAGCTCCTCCAGAGGGCAGGGAACGATGCGGATCTCTTCCGCTTCGTCCAGGATCTGGTCTCCCGCCGGCTTCAGGTGCTCGGCCAGATATACTTCCGTAAACTCGCTGCAGTAGGCCACTGCGGTCCTCAGACTGAGCAGGTGCACGACAGAGTCGCTGGTATAGCCGGTCTCCTCCCGCAGCTCCCTGGCCGCCGTCAGGGCAGGATCTTCCATCTGACCGGTGGCGGCATCCCTGTCTCTGGCGCCGGCGGGAAGTTCCAGGGTCTCCCTGTCCACGGCAGGCCGGTACTGACGGATCATCAGGATCCTTCCGTCCTCCAGAACAGGGACCACACAGGCGCCTCCTCTTTTATGCTCCAGAAAGTCCCATTCCTCGATCCTGCCGTCCGGCAGTTCCATGGTATCTTTATAAAAATTCAGCACCTTGCCGGGATAGACAAGCTCTCTTCCCAGTCTCTTTAATCCGTACTCCATCAGAACACCTCCGTAATCTTTAACTTCTCGCACTCCATGGACAGCTGGAACATCAGCTTCTGCATATGTTTCTTGTTCAGATCTCCCCGGATCACAAGTTCAAAGGAGACCTTGCCTTCTTCCGGATCCTCTTCCAGCAGGGTCATGGATTTCATGTTAAAGCCGTAGTCTCCCACCATGCCAAGAATGGAGGACATGGAGCCCGGCCGGTCCGGCCTGGTCAGCCGGACCCTTACGTATTCCGGTTTTTCGGGAAAGGAAAGTCCCTCCGCCAGGGGCTCGAAAAGCCCTTCAGCCCAGTCAAACAGAAGGCCGTACTGGTACATGCGGCTGGTCTCCATGATCTTCCGGACCACCGCCAGATAGGGTGCTTTTCTCTCCTTTGTCACTCCCTGCCCCAGACGCTCCAGGATCTCTTTCTCCCTGTCGGGGCGGTAGACCCGGAAATCTCCGGATACTTTCTTGGCTTCTGCCACACGGCGGGACAGGTCCATTCTTTCCATCAGCAGGTCTCTGATCTCCGGGTCCAAGGCATCGATCTGCTCTCTTACTTCCTCCAGTGTCATAAATCAGACTCCATTCTCATTATGCCGGATCCCTGTCATCTTCCAGAGGGATCTTTCCAAAAAAGCGCTTCATGAAGACCAGTGACCACACAGTAGCCAGCAGGTAGGCCGCAGGCTGGGCTTCCTGGATCCCCGCAAGGCCCCGCAGGCGGGACAGGATCAGGACCAGGGGAATGAAAAAGAGACCGCTGCGCATGGAGGAAAGGACCGAGGCCGCCAGGCGGCTTCCCGTGCTCTGCAGGGTCATCTCCACGGTCATGCCAAAGGGCAGGGCCAGCATGCCCAGCATATGCAGGCGCAGCGCTCTCGTTCCGATGGCAATGACCTCCGGATCATCCCTGAAGGAGCCGATCAGCCTTCCGGAGAAAGCCAGGACCAGAACGACGCCAGCCAGCATCACCGACTCCGACAAAGCTGCGGTGACCCGGAATGCCTTCCGGAGCCTGCCGTATTTGCCCGCGCCGAAATTGAAGGCGCTGACCGGCTGATAGCCCTGGCCTATGCCCAGGGCGATGGAAAATACAAAAAAGCTGATCCTGGATACTATGCTCATGGCGGCGATGGCCACGTCTCCGTAGGGCTTGGCGCAGGTATTCAGGACGATGGTGGTCAGGGCGTTGAGGGCCTGGCGGATCATGCTGGGAAAGCCCGTGGCGCAGATGTCCCATATCCTGGCCGGCAGAAATTCCGCCTTTTTCCAGGAGATCCCCACCGTCGTTTTCTTTCTGACGAACATGCTCAGCAGGATGCAGAAGCTGGCCGTCTGGCTCAGGGCCGTGGACAGGCCCGCGCCGGCAATGCCCATCCCGAAACCGAAGATCAGGATGGGGTCTCCTGCCATGTTCATGATGGCCCCTGTCATAAGGCCGATCATTCCCAGGCTGGCCTTTCCGTCATAACGGAGCAGGTTGTTCATGGTGAAGGAGGCTGTCATGAGCGGCGCCGAAGCGATAATAAACAGAATATAGGTCCTGGCGTAGGGCGCTATGGTCTCTGTAGAGCCCAGGACGCGGACTACAGGATCCAGGAAAATCAGACTGACAAGCCCGATCAGGCCTCCCGATATCAGAGAGCAGAAAAAGGCCGTGGAAGCCGTCTTTTCCGCGTCTGCAACCCTTCTGGCCCCCAGGCGCCTGGCCATAATGGATCCGGCGCCCTGACCGAACATAAAGCCCGCCGCCTGAATGATAGCCATGTATCCGAAGACAATGCCCACCGCGCCGCTGGCGGCGGTTCCCAGCTGTCCCACAAAGGCTGTATCGGCAAGATTGTAAATATTGGTGACCAGCATGCTGAGGATGGTGGGCACCGACAGAGACGTGATCAGGGGAAGGACCGGCGTCTGTGTCATTTTTATATACTGGGACTGGTTATGTTTTTCCATCTCATTCCTCTTCCTGCTTCTTGAACATCAGATGCTGTTCTCCCAGAGGCAGATTCAGGTTGCCATCTCTGCGGACCCGCATGGTCATGTTCTCTTCTTCTCCGGCGGCGTTCTTTCCCGTCATAAGGATCAGTCTGTCCTGGGTCCTGAATGTCCCGGACAGGGTATAGGCAGTAGTGTCCCCGCTCTCTTCCAGCTGTTTTTCGGCCGTGGAGACCACCATGTCCTCAAAGTCCGCAAAGCCGCTGATCCCCGCCACCTCGTCGAACTGGTCCTCGCTGTATCCGGCTTCCTTCAGTTTTGAAGCCTGTATGCTGCGGACGATCTCTATGGTCGCCTCCCTTTTGGCCGAAAGGAAGGCCTCGTCCCTGTCTTCCGTCTCCAGACGGAAGGTCCCGTCCTCCCGAAGGGTCAGGGCATAAGTCAGGGTCACCTTTGTTCTGACCAGGTCCGTACCTCCCGGCAAAGTCAGGTTCAGAGCCTTTCTCATGTCTCTCCGGGCCTTATAGACGCCGGCATAGCGGCTGACAGATTCCGTGCTCTGATCCACCACCTGGGCGTTTTCCTCTGCCGCGCTCTTTTCTGCGGGAGTTTCTTCCCCCTGTATCTCCTGCCCTGCTTCCGGGGCAGTCTGCGTCCCTCCGCAGCCCGCCGCAAAGCCCGACAGGGCCACTGTAAAGCAGACCGCTGCCGCAAGGCCGGCCTTCCGAATTTTCTTTCTCATCTTTTTTCCTGTCTTCCGGGTCTTTTCATTTTTCGCCTGTTCCTTGTATTTTACGTGGATTTTCAACCGGGCACAAGAGAAGGCTTCCGTTTTTTGCAAAGGGCCCTTCCATGGGCGTCCCTTCCCTTAGGAATCAAAAAACCGGCATCCGCGGTCAGGCGGATGCCGGCTGTAAATATCTGCTCAGAAGATCCGGTAAAGCGCTTATGCCTTGCACTCTGCGATGCCAAGAGGCAGACCTTCGTTGAAGTTGCGGGCGTTCTCCATGGTAACAGCTGCGATGGCCTGCAGGGCTTCTCTGGTGAAGAAAGCCTGGTGAGAGGTAAGGATCAGCTGAGGGAACATGGTCAGACGGCCGGTGATGGCGGTCTCAAGCGGCTCGTCGGAACGGTCTGTATAGACGTTCTTGTCTTCGCCTTCGTAAACGTCCAGAGCAACTGCGTGGAACTTGCCCTTCTTGAGAGCTGCGATCAGAGCTTCGGTATCGATCAGACCGCCGCGGGCAGAGTTGACCAGCATGACGGTATCCTTCATCAGAGCGATGGCCTTCTCGTCGATCATGTGATAGGTTCCCTTTTCACCCATGATCAGAGGAGCATGGAGGGAGATCAGGTCAGCCTTCGCATACAGTTCTTCCTTGGAAACATAGGTCAGAAGACCTTCATCCACCAGTCTCTGGTTGGGGAAAGCGTCCCAGCCGATGACGGTCATGCCGTAGCCCTTGCAGATCTGTGCGAAGATCTGGCCGATACGGCCGGTACCGATGATGCCGGCTACCTTGTTGTGAAGGTCTACGCCCAGAAGTCCGTTCAGGGCGAAGTTGTTGTCCTTGACCTTGGAATATGCCTTGTGGATGCGGCGGTTTGCAGCCTGGATGATGGTCATGGCGTGTTCCGCGACCGCATAAGGAGAATATGCCGGTACGCGCATGACAGTGATGCCGTATTCCTTGGCAGCCACCAGATCAACATTGTTGAAGCCTGCGCAGCGCAGCAGGATCAGTCTGATACCGCAGTCATGAAGGATCTCGATGACTTCACGGGGCGCTTCGTCGTTGACGAAGATGCAGACTGCATCATAGCCCTTGGCAAGAGCGGCGGACTCGATGGTCAGACGGCTGTTGAAATACTTGATCTCCGTATTATAGGTGCCTTCGCCCTTTTCTCTGGCCAGCTCGCTGAAGAAAATACGGTCATAGTCTTTTGTGCCGAAGAAAGCGACCTTAAGGACCTTGACCACCTTCTCCTTGGGAGCGATCTTTGTCAGTACATCCTGGATGTTGGCAATGCAGGCTTCCTCATCTGTACCTTCTACGGTAATTTTCAGGGTCTGTCCTTTGGTTGCATGAAGGGCCATGATCTGCAGAACGTTGTTGCCGGCTGCTTTATTGCCATTGCACTCAAAAGTGGTTACGCTCTTGAATTCTACACATGCCTGTGCAAGAAGTGCGGCGGGGCGTGCATGGATCCCCAGCGGGCTCTCTACAACATAAGAAAATGTTTTCATGTTTGGATTATCCTCCTTATTACTCGTTTACTGCTGCACATGTCACTATTCCGGCTGCAAAAGATCCGCATTTCCAGCCCATGCTTCTGAAAGAATAAAAACAGAACTGCTTTCTTTTGCTGCCCAGTTGTTGATATTATAGCATAAAGAGCAGAATAATACAGCAGATTTTCGTCAATGTGACAAATGTCTGTCAGGCTGTCGGGCGTTCTTATAGGCACTTTTTTATCCCGCCCCTCATCATAAAACCGGACCGGGAAGTCCCGGTCCGGCTTTATGGTTACTCTGATATGCCCTTTTCTTCCGGAGCCTTCTCCTCTTCTTCCGCGGAAGGGACCGTCTCCCGGTCCGGTGCCTCCTCCCAGGTCCTTGCGGCCACAAGGTATCCCGGTCTTTTTTTGGTCTCTGTATAGATCCGCGCCATATACTGACCGATCACGCCCATGCCAAGGAGCTGGATGCCGAAAAGGAAGAACAGCAGGCAGAAGGGAAGGGTCCAGGCTTCTCCCCCTCCGGCAAACAGGGTCGCAAAAAATGCAAGGAGACTCAAAAAGGCCGCCGCAAATCCCGCCGCCGAAACCAGACGGAGGGGGATCAGGGTCAGATCGAAGATCCTGCCGATCAGGCCTCCCTTTCTTTTCCCCGCCCTTTCCCGGGACTTTCCTCCGGCCCTGGTCCTGGGGGCCGATGGGATCTCTGCCGCTTCAAGACCCGTCAGGGAAAGGATCCCGTCCGGATCCTGATCCGTCTCCGTATACAGAGACAGGACCTTTATGGCCCGGGAGGAAAGAAGACGGTAGTCTCCTCTTCCGGGTCTTAAGTCGGCCCCCGCTTTCCCGGCCAGGGAAAACAGAAGCTGCTTCAGTCTGCCGCCCCTCTTCTTTTCTTCGTTCCCCTCCTCCGGGACCGCATATACGATGTGGCTTCCCGCATGGCAGGCGTCCACCATCTTTTCCATAGCCTTCACGTCATCCTGGCCGTCGCAGTCCAGGCTGACCACCATATCCGCTCCCAGGGACGCCGCTTCCCGGATGCCCGCCAGGAGAGCGCCGGCCGTGCCGCAGTTCCTGGTCAGGGACAGGCCCGTGTAAAGCTCTTCCTCCATGGCAAGGGCCCGGATCACCTCCCAGGTCCTGTCCGTACTTCCGTCGTTCACGAACAGGATCCGGCTCCTGTCACTGATCTTTCCCTTTTCCGTCAGATCTTTTATTTCCTGCAGAAAGGTCCCCGCCGTCAGAGGAAGCACATTTTCCTCGTTGTAGCAGGGGATAACTATATATAAAACGTCCTGCATATGGTCTGTATCCTTTCCCATCAAAAAGTATGCATTCTCTATTCTACAACATCCTCACTCCCATTGACACATAAAAATACCTGCAGAAGACCTTCAGTGAAAGCGCTTCTGCAGGAAAATCTCTGACAGGTTAAAGAACAGTGGGCCGGCGGTGCCTTCTGGACGTCAGAAAGCCGAAGGGAGAACGTTTTTCATTCAGAAGTCTCGCGGAGACCTGGACGTTTCCGGTCCCGGCGACGGGAGATACGCTGAAGGCCATCTCTCTGTTGATGATCTCCAGAAGCTCTCCTGCGCTGCCGGGTCTTTCGCCCGGATCCAGGGACAGACCCCGCTTCAGCATATCCGTTACAAAAGAGGGCAGATCGCTGACATAGAAGGAAGGCTCCACAAGGTCCCTGCCCCTGATCCTCTCCAGGCACTGCCTGGGGGGATCTCCGCAGATGGCATCATAAATGGTGGCGCACAGGCAGTAGATATCCGTGGCCGGCGTCAGCCTTTCGCCGCTGATCTGCTGCTCCGGGGCGGAAAACCGCGTGTTTACAGCCTGCCTGACCACGTGGTCCTCCATGCTGCCCTCTGTTTTTACCGCATTGCCCCAGTCGATCAGATAGACCGTGCCGTTCCTGCACAGAAAACTGTTGATGGTACTGACATCGCAGTGGATATAGCCGCGTTTGTGGGCAGTCTCCAGGACCTCCAGGATTCCCTTCATGATATAGAGGGCCAGGGTAAAGGGAATGCGGCCCCGGAAGCGGTCCATGTAATCCCGGCAGGTCATGCCCTCCAGATACTCCCTGACCAGGTAGATGGTATTGTTTTCCCGGAAGGTCCCGCAGACCGCCGGAACTCCCGGCACATCGCCAAGGCGCCTGAGCATTTCCTCTTCCTTAACGACCTGCATCAGGCCCCGGGCCAGCATCTCCTCCTGAGAAAGAGCGGACCGGTCACGGGCCGGAGAAGGGATCGACTGCCTGGCTATGTCGTAGGCGCTGCCCCGCAGGACCGTGTCCACGCCGTCCATGTGGTCCGCCGTAAACTCCTTGATGGAGACCTTCTTCCCTGTCTGTTCATCCAGTGCCTGATAGATGTTGCTGAAGCCTCCCGTACCGATCCGGTTCAAGACCCGGTAGCGTCCCTGAAGAATCTCTGTTTTCTGGTTCATGGTTCCTCCTTATGCGTTGCCAGGACACTTTCACAAGCTCTCTTTCTGTTATTATATCATCCTTTGCCATTCAGGACCTGTCCCGGAACGAAAAACTGCGCAGCCCTGCAGGCTGCGCAGACAGTTTCTTCCTTTTCTTTTTCCCGGCTCCTCTGATTCTCTCAGGATATCTCCTCATCCGTAAGGAGTTCATACAGGCCGCCCTCGAAATATATGTCCCGGCCTCCTGCATCCTTATAGAAGGAGACCTTCTCCGTACCTGTCCGGCGAAAGCCCAGGCTCTCCAAAAGTCTTACCGAAGGTACATTGGCCATGCCTGTGCCTGCCGTAAATTTATGGATCCCGATCATGGAGAAAAGCCGGAGCAGGGCCCGGATCCCTTCCTTTGCATAGCCCTGCCTGTGATAGGCCGAGTCGAAACAGTAGCCTATATCCAGACCGTCCCGTTCATGATGGAAATCCACGTGGCCGATCATGGTCTCATGCTTCTGGGTCAGGCATACCGCAAAGCTGAGCCCGTAGCCGGCCAGCTTCCTGGTCAGCTCCCTGACTTCATCGTCGGAAAGAGGATGGGGTACATCATACTGTCCGTATTCCGAATGTTCAAAATCACTCCAGATATGCTGAAGATCTCTCCAGTCATCCTCCCTGAGAGAACGAAGTGTGAGTCTGGCGCTGTGAATAACCATGGAATGCTCCCCGGGATTTCTCCCCGCTGACTGAAAATGCGCTTTAATTCCATACGGATCCTGCCGGGAAATGCCTGTGCCGGTCTCCTGAGGATATACCGGGATCAGTCTTCAAAATACTCCCTGTAGTCATCCTCGGACGCAAAAAGCATGTAGGTCCCTGCCACATATCCCATGTAGCCGTTTGATGTTGCATAGCCTTTCATCACTGTGCCCTCCTGTCAGAAATAAGTCTTTGAATGTGAACAGGGGGAGAGGTCCTCTCTCCCCCCTCTGTTATCTATTATCCACATCCACTATCCTTATTTTCGGACAATGGGCACGTATTTCAGATTCTCTTAAAACTGCCTGAAAGCAGGGGTATCTGCGGGAGCATCCAGCAGTGCCTTCAGCTCGTCGTCCAGCTTCAGCAGTGTGATGGAGAAGCCTTCCATATCCAGCGATGTCATGAAGTTGCCCACCAGAGTCTTTGCGACTTTGATGCCCTTGCCGGCAAGCACATCCGCCACATGAT
>CAMOGQ010000084.1 GCA_946614165.1 uncultured Lachnospiraceae bacterium | reverse complement strand
ATATAATTAATTATATTTATGAGTACTTTTTATAACTTTTAATTATTGCTATTCAAATAATTTTTAAGAAAATGTCAGACCTGTCTGCCCATTTCTCCTGAAGAATGGGGCCGGGGACTGGCATTTTCATTTGTTCAGAATAATTTAATGTATTATACGTCAGACGTATGATAAAATACTGTCATTACAGGAAGTTCATGGAAACGGCATGAAAAGCGAAGGGCCTCCGGATCTGTTTTCAATGGCCCGCTTGCAGTTTCGCATTAAGAAACGTATACTGTCAGTAATGGTTTGCCACTCCCCTGAAGGCAGGACCGCTGCCGGCATACAGGGGGGAATAAGATGAACAGCGAGTATTACGACATGTATCAGTACATTAAGGAAGAAAGGAAGCTTCTGGGCAGCAGGATCGAAAGCAGGCTGATCCGGCTGATCCAGGAGGAGCCTATCCCTGTAGGAGAAAAAATCCCCAATGAATTTGAGCTGGCAGAGAAATTCGGGGTCGGCAGAAGTACTATCCGGGAGGCCGTAAAGGGCCTGGTATCCAGGGGGATGCTGGAGGTTAGAAGAGGGTCGGGCACCTACGTGATCAGTGCCTATCCTTCGGAAGAGGATCCCCTGGGGCTGGGAAGATACGAAGACAAGTTCCAGCTGGCCCTGGAGCTGTTTGACGTGCGTCTGATGATCGAACCTGAGATCGCGGCCTTTGCGGCCCTCAATGCCACAGAGGAGGAGATCCGGGAGCTGGAAAGACTCTGCAGGGAGGTGGAAGAGGTCTACCGCAGCGGGGAGGACCATGTCAGCCAGGATATAGAGCTGCATACCCAGATCGCCAGATGCAGCAAGAACCGGGTGGTGGAGATCCTGGTCCCTCTGATCGATTCGGCAGTTCATACCTTTGCCAACGTGACCCACAGGGCGCTGATGGAAGAGACCATTGAGACCCACAGGGCCGTTGTGGCTTCCATAGCAAGGCATGATCAGGTGGGCGCCAGATGCGCCATGGTCATGCATCTGACTTATAATCGTCAGATGATTGTGGACCTTCTCGAGAAAGAAAACGGAAAAAAGAACGGATAAAAGCGCAGTATAGTTAATATAGCCAAAAAAGAGGAAGATTCCCTAAGGGAATCTTCTTCTTTTTTAGCCAAAACGCTGAAAAGAGAAATATATACATCAGATGTATTGCATTTATTATAGGGTCATGTATAATAAAAATCACAAGAAACATCTGACGTCAGATGAAAAAACCGAATCGGATCCTCCTTCTGCCGCGGAGCGCGCGAAAAGGCGGCAGAGAGGTCTGATGTCTACCGAATGCTGGAAATCTGTTCAAAAGGAGTTTTAAAAGGAGAAACAAAAATGAGTGAAGGTGTTGTTCTTGACCCTACCCGGCTGATCGCGGGGGCATTAATCGGTCTTATTATTCTGCTCATACTGATCATCAAGTGCAAGGTGCAGGCCATGATCGCCATCCTTGTGGGAGCCATTTCCATCGGCATCATCGCCGGCATGCCTCTGTCCGACATTATCACCTCCGTCAACGACGGTATCGGCAATACCCTGAAGGGCATCGCCCTTCTGGTAGGCCTGGGATCCATGTTCGGCGCCATACTGGAAGCCTCGGGCGGAGCCCAGACTCTGGCCGTGACCATGGTAAAGAAATTCGGGGATGAAAAAGCCGCCTGGGCCCTGGGAATTACCGGCCTGGTAGTGGCCATGCCCGTTTTCTTCGACGCAGGCCTGATCATCCTGATCCCCCTGGCCTTCTCCCTGGCCAAGAAAACAGGACGAAGCGCCCTCTTCTATACCATCCCTCTGCTGGCAGGACTGGCCGTCGGCCACGCCTTTATTCCTCCGACCCCCGGCCCTGTGCTGGTGGCCACCATGCTGGGCGTTGACCTGGGCTGGGTCATCATGATCGGCATCTTCTGCGGAACTCTGGCCATGATCATCGCAGGTCCCATCTGGGGTGCCTACTGCGGCAAAAAGTACTTCATTCAGGTTCCCGATCATGTCCTGAATCAGGAAGAGTTCGATGAGTCCAAACTTCCCAGCTTCGGCCTCATCGTCGGCATCATCCTGATCCCCCTGGTCCTGATCATCATGAAGTCCGTCTTCGGCGTCATTCCCGCCATGGCAGGCGTCATGCCCGTATTCAGCTTCCTGGGCGAGCCCTTCGTGGCCCTTCTGATCTCCACCATCTTCGCCATGCTGGTCCTGGGCAAAGGCCACGGTTATACCATGCCCGAGCTGGAAAAGATCATGACAAAGTCTCTTGAGCCCACCGGCCTGATCCTTCTGGTCACTGCCTGCGGCGGCGTGCTCCGCTACGTGCTGCAGTACTCCGGCATCGGCGATCTGATCGGCAACGCCGTCGGATCCCTCCACATGCCCATCGTTCTGGTGGCCTTCATCGTGGCGGCCCTGGTCCGTATCTGCGTAGGATCCGCCACCGTTGCCATGACCATGGCGGCCGGCATCGTTGCGGCCATGCCTGCCGTTCAGGGACTTTCCCCTATCTATCTGGCCTGCGTCGTCTGCGCAGTTGCCGGCGGCTCCACCGTATGCTCTCACTTCAACGATTCCGGTTTCTGGCTGGTCAAGTCCCTGGTGGGGATGGATGAGCCCACGACCCTCAAGACCTGGACCATTATGGAAACCCTGGTGGGCCTCAGCGGCTTCCTGGTAGCCTTCATCATTTCCATGTTCCTGGGATGATGTCCCGGAATAAGAAAGATCCGTCAGTATAATATAAGAAAGGGCCCCGCGCTCCGGAGCGGAGCGGGCCCTTAAGACCTTTTACGCTCCAGAATGAGAGGAAAGAAATGGAACTGATCAGTCAGAAAATGAGAACCCTTGCACCGGAAATGGATCCTCTCCGCATAGGCTGCGGATGGAAGAAGGAGGACCTGTCCAAGCCCCAGATCATCATTGAAAGCACATCGGGCGATTCCCACCCCGGCAGCGCCCATCTTCCCATGCTGGTGGAAGAGGTGCGAAAGGGCATTCTTAAAGCCGGCGGCTTCGGCGCCCGCTACGCCTGCACGGACATCTGCGACGGAGAGAGCCAGGGCACGGACGGCATCAATTTTTCCCTGGCAAGCCGGGAGATGATCGCCAACATGATCGAGATCCATGTGGGTGCCACTCCTTTTGACGGCGGCGTTTACATCGCCAGCTGCGACAAGGGCATGCCCGGCAATCTGATCGGTATGGCCAGGAACAACATCCCTGCCATTATGGTCACCGGCGGCACCATGAGCGCCGGACCGGAGCTTCTTACCCTGGAACAGCTGGGCATGTACAGCGCCCAGTACGAGAGGGGAGAGATCGATAAGGACCGTTTTGACTGGGCCAAGGAGAACGCCTGCCCCAGCTGCGGCGCCTGCAGCTTTATCGGCACCGCTTCCACCATGCAGATCATGGCGGAGGCCATGGGCCTGTCCCTTCCTGGCAGCGCCCTTCTGCCTGCCACCAGCCCCGATCTGAAGGCCTATGCCTTCCGGGCAGGGGAGAGGATCGTGGAAATGGCCAGAGAGGGCCTGAAGCCTTCGGACATCGTGACCATGGATTCTCTGGAGAATGCCATCATGGTCCATGCGGCCATCTCGGGCAGCACCAATACCCTGCTCCATCTGCCGGCCATAGCCAGAGAGTACGGCCTGGAGATCGACGGGGATACCTTTGACAGACTGCACAGGGGGGCCCACTACCTGCTCAACCTCCGCCCCGCAGGAGAGTGGCCGGCGGAATTCTTCTACTATGCCGGCGGCGTTCCGGCCATCATGGAAGAGATCAGGGACGTCCTTCACCTGGATGCCATGACCGTAACCGGAAAGACCCTGGGCGAGAACCTGGACGAGCTTAAGGCGGGCGGTTTTTACGAAAACTGCAGCAGATGGCTGGAGAAGGCCAACGAAAAGTACGGGATCCATGTGACCAGGGAAGACATTATAAAGCCTTTCGACAGGGCTATCGGAACCGAGGGCAGCATTGCCGTCCTCAAGGGCAACCTGGCCCCCGAAGGCGCCGTCATCAAGCATACGGCCTGCCCCAAAGAGATGTATACGGCCCTTCTCTATGCCCGCCCCTTTGACAGCGAAGAGGAATGCCTGGACGCAGTCCTGCACGGAAAGATCAATAAGGGAGACGCGGTCTTTATCAGATACGAGGGCCCCAGAGGCAGCGGCATGCCTGAGATGTTCTATACATCCGAGGCCATCAGCTCCGACAAGGAGCTGGGCAGGAGCATTGCCCTGATCACCGACGGACGCTTTTCCGGCGCCTCCACCGGTCCCGTCATCGGACACTGCAGCCCGGAAGCCCAGGCGGGCGGCCCCATTGCCCTGGTGGAGGAAGGGGATCTGATCGAGCTGGATGTCTTTGCCAGAAAGCTGAACATCGTGGGCATCAGAGGCGAAAGAAAAACGCCGGAAGAAGTGGAGGCAGTGCTTCGGGAAAGAAAGGCCGCCTGGAGGCCCAGGCCGCTTAAATACAGAAGCGGCGTGCTCCGGCTATTCAGCGAGCTGGCAGCCAGCCCCATAAAGGGCGCTTATCTTGACTACAGCCGCTTCGGGGACTGAACCGTAAATATCCGGCCGGGAGACCTGCCGGCTGATCCGAAGGAGAGGGAAAGCATGGAAGAAAAAAATCCGATCCAGGTGGCCGGCAGGCTTTTCGGAGCGCTGGAATACATAGCGGAAAACGGCCCGTCGGGCCTCATGGAGATCGCAAGATTCCTTGGCATCAACAAAAGTACGGCCCGCCGCGTCATGCGTTCGCTGATCTACATGGACTATGTCAGGCAGGACCCCGAAAGCGGGAAATACTATCTGACGGAAAGGCTTCTCCGGATCGCCAAAAGACGGCCGGACTAAGGGGCCGGAAAGACAGGAGCGCCCTGCAGAAGGGACGGGGGCAGGACATGTTCCCGTCCCTTCTTCCGTTTCAGGCAGGCAAAGGTTTGCACAGTATTTTTACTTTCAAAAGCTTCCGAAATGGCAGGTTTTCAGGAAAAACTGCGGAGAAGTGATAAAAATAGACAAAATAGTGTATGTTTATTTGTCAGAATTAAGATCCTTAATAAATGTAAATTTCTGATGCGGGGGTCCCAAACGGTTGCAATCTCGGCCTTGTTAAATTATTATTAAGAGAGCGCTTTATGGAAGAAAGGTAAGGGGCAGATGCAGATTCAGGAAGCGGTAAAAAAAGAAACGATTCGTATTGCAGCCGGAACGGCCGTCGGCGTCCTTGTGATGTTCGCGGGTTTTTTTGGACTGCATTTTTTTATGCCTGAGAGCGTCCCCTTTGACTATAAGGTCATCCTGGGAGGCCTGGGCGGCGGATGCGTGGCCGTTCTGAACTTCTTTCTGATGAGCCTTATGGTCCAGAAGGTCACCTCCATAGAGGACAGGGAGAGCCAGGCGGGGAAAGACCTGGCCTACGCCACGGTGAAGGCCAGCTTCCGCAACCGCATGACCATACAGATCCTCTGGATGGTGGCGGCCCTTGCGGCCCCCTGCTTCAACGGCGCAGCGGGGATCGCCCCCCTGCTCTTCCCCAGCGCCTTTATCAAGCTAATGAGTATATTTGGTTTTGTTAAAACATAATCAGAATATAGGCAACTGTTGGAATATGTGGGAAAGGAGAGAAACTGAGTATGGATTTTGACATTTCGGGTGCGAGGATATTCTTCCGCATTCCGACAGGCATTCCGATCCTGGGAGATATCCTGATCTCCGAGACGTTGGTGGTCACCTGGATCGTCATGGCCCTGATCACCGGGCTCTGCATCTGGCTGACCAGGGATCTGAAAGTGGAGAAGGTCTCGAAAAAACAGGCGGTTGCCGAGTGGCTGGTGGAACTGGCGGAGAACTTCGTCCGCAACAACACCGGAGGCACCAGGTTCGACAAACTGATCCCCTTTGTGGCGGCCCTGTTCGCCACCAGCGTGATCTCGAACCTGATCAGCCTGGTGGGCCTTCGCAGCCCTACGGCGGATCTGTCCACAGAGGCGGCCTGGGCGGTGGTGGTCTTTATCATGATCACCTACCAGAAGATCAACGCCGGCGGCCTTCTGGGCTACATGAAGGGATTCACGGAGCCCATCGCGGTGATGACGCCCTTCAACATCCTGTCCGAGCTGGCGACCCCGGTCTCCATGGCCTGCCGTCATTTCGGCAACATCCTGTCCGGTGTCGTAATCAACGGCCTGATCTACGCGGCTCTGGCAGCTGGATCCGCGGCCCTCTTGGGCCTTCTGCCCGGCGCGGTGGGAGACTTCCTGTCGAAAATACCGATCCTGGATGTGGGCCTTCCCGCCATCCTTTCGGTCTACTTCGACTGGTTCTCCGGCGTCATGCAGGCATTCATCTTCTCCATGCTGACCGTCATGTATATAGCCAACGCGGCGGAAGGGTGATCCCCGGCATGGAAGCTGACAGATGTCAGCACGAAAAAATCGCAAAAAATTTCATAGGGAATTAAATTAAGAAATCTATTTCAGGAGGAAATAAAAATGACAGATTTTCAGTTACTCGCCCGTGGTATTGCACTTGCAGGTTGTGGTATTGGTGCCGGCTGCGCTCTGATCGCAGGCGTAGGCCCTGGTATCGGTGAAGGCAACGCGGTTGCCAAGGCTCTGGAAGCAATCGGCCGTCAGCCCGAATGCAAGGGCGACGTTCAGTCCACCATGCTTCTTGGCTGCGCCATCGCAGAGACAACCGGTATCTACGGTTTCGTTACCGGCCTTCTTCTGATCTTCGTTGCTCCCGGCATGTTCATGGGATATCTTGGCTGATCCTGTAACGAAGCAGATATTTCAGACAATCCCAGACAGGAGGAGTATTAATGGAGAATCAAGCATTAGTAACCATAATTCCGTGGACTTTTATTGCTCAGATTCTGAACCTGTTTATCCAGATGTACCTGGTAAAACGTTTCCTGTTCAAGCCCATCAAGGAAATCCTTGCCAAGCGTCAGGCCATGTCCGACGAGCAGCTTGACATCGCAAGAGCATCCCGTGCCGAAGCCGACGCTCTGAAGGAGCAGTACGAAAACAGCATGGCAAATGCCAAGGCCGAGGCCAACGAGATCATCACTGCCGCCACAAAAACGGCGGAGCAGAAGAGTGACGAGATCATCGGCGATGCCAACAGGAAAGCGGCTGCCGCCAAAGTCAAGGCCGAAGCAGAGATCGCACAGGAACGCAAGAAAGCAGTCAATGAGCTCAAGAATGAGATCGGCGGGATGGCAATCGATCTGGCCGGCAAGGTCATTGAGCGTGAGATCAGCGAAGACGATCACAGAAAGCTGATCGAAGAGTTTATCGAGAATGTAGGTGAGGCGTCATGACGAAAACTGCCGAACTCTACGGAGGCAGCCTGTACGATCTGGCTGTCGAAGAGAATGCTGCTGCGGCCATGATGGAGGAACTTGACGGGATCCGGAAGATCTTTAGGGAGAATCCGGACTACGTAAGGCTCCTTTCGGAACCTTCCATCCCCAGGGCCGAAAGAATTTCTCTGATCGATCAGGCATTTGACGGACAGGTCCATCCGTATGTGAACAACTTCATGAAGGTCCTTTGCAGAGAGGGGCTCATGCGTGAGCTCATGGGCTGCATCGAACAGTTCAGAAGCCGTTTTTACAAGGATCAGAATATAGCGGAGGCGACGGTCACCAGCGCCGTTCCGCTGAATGAGAAGCAGATGTCCGCTCTTCAGGCAAAGCTTGAAAAGATGAGCGGAAAGACCATTCTTCTGCGGCAGAAGGTCGATGCGAAAGTCATCGGCGGACTTAAGGTAGAGGTAGACGGAAAGCAGCTCGATGGCACTCTCGAGCACCGGATCTCCACCGTCCGCAGAAAAGTCACTGAAATAATCTTATAAAAGAGGACGGATGCAAGTATGCAATTAAAACCTGAAGAAATATCCAAGGTCATCCGGAGCCAGATCAAATATTACCAGAACGCCATTGAGCAGTCCGAGACCGGCACTGTCCTTACCGTCGGTGACGGTATCGCCAGGGCCAGCGGCCTGACCGGCTGCATGTCCGGCGAGCTTCTGGAGTTTGAGGACGGCACTTTCGGCATGGCACAGAACCTGGAAGAAAACAGCGTTTCCATCGTCCTTTTCGGCACAGACCAGAACATCAGCGAGGGCCAGACCATCAAGCGTACCGGCCGCGTTGTTTCTGTTCCTGTCGGAGAGGCTTTGATCGGCCGTGTTGTCAACGCAATCGGCCAGCCCATCGACGGCGCGGGCCCCATCGAGACCACAGAGTTCCGCCCCGTTGAGACCATCGCGCCCGGCATCATCGCGCGTCAGCCCGTTAAGGAGCCCCTGCAGACCGGCATCAAGGCCATCGACTCCATGATCCCCATCGGAAGAGGCCAGCGTGAGCTGATCATCGGCGACCGCCAGACCGGCAAGACCACCATCGCCATCGATACCATTCTGAACCAGAAGGGCAAGAACGTGATCTGCATCTACGTTGCCATCGGTCAGAAGCGTTCCACCGTCGCCAACATCACGGCCCAGCTCCAGGAGGGCGGCGCCATGGATTATTCCATCGTCGTGGCAGCCACCGCTTCCGAGCCCAGCCCCCTGCAGTTCATCGCTCCCTATTCCGGATGCGCCATGGGCGAGTATTTCATGAACAAGGGCAAGCATGTCCTGATCATCTACGATGATCTGTCCAAGCATGCGGTGGCTTACCGTGCCCTGTCCCTGCTGATCCGCAGGCCTCCGGGACGTGAAGCCTACCCCGGCGACGTCTTCTACCTGCACAGCCGTCTCCTTGAGCGCGCTGCCAAGCTTTCCGACGCCAACGGCGGCGGTTCCCTGACAGCTCTGCCCATCATCGAGACCCAGGCAGGCGACGTATCCGCATACATCCCCACCAACGTCATTTCCATCACCGACGGCCAGATCTTCCTGGAGACAGAGCTTTTCCACTCGGGCATCATGCCGGCCATCAACCCCGGCATCTCCGTATCCCGTGTCGGCGGCAACGCCCAGATCAAGGCCATGAAGAAGGTGGCAGGCCGTCTGAAACTGGTCTATTCCCAGTACAGAGAGCTGGCAAGCTTTGCCCAGTTTGGTTCCGATCTGGACCAGGATACCAAGACCCGTCTGGCACAGGGCGAACGTATCGTGGAGGTTCTCAAGCAGAACAGATCCGCCCCCGTTCCCGTGGAAAAGCAGGTCGCCATCATCTATGCGGTCATCAATGACATTCTGGCCGAGATCGCCGTTACCGACGTGGCCGAGTTCGAAAAGGGCCTCTTCGCCTTCCTGGATACAGACGAGGGCGGCAGCGCTGCCATGGAAGCGATCCGGACAACAGGCGCTTTAAGCGACGATACCGAGGCCAGGCTCAGGGCCGCTCTGGAGGACTATAAGGGAATTTTCCTGAAGACAAAGTAAAGGCAGTTTAGGAGGAATACGCATGGCTGCTTCAAATATGAAAGCTGTCAAGCTCCGGATGCGAAGCATCGAATCCACGATGCAGATCACCAGAGCCATGCAGCTGGTTGCTGCTTCCAAGCTGCGTAAGGCCAAAGAACGTGCCGATGCTACCCGTCCGACGTTTAAAGTCCTTCATGATACACTGGTGGATATCGCGGTAGGCAACACCGATTTCGCCTCTCCCTATACGGAGAACAATGCCAACGAGAAATGGCTCTATGTAGTCATTGCCGGCGACAGAGGCATGGCCGGCGGCTACAACGCCAACGTCTTTCGAATGATGGCGGAGCTGACCGAAGGCAAGGAATACGATGTGCTGCCGCTTGGCAAAAAAGCCGTTGACTACTACAGGCGCAGGGAAGTGAACATTGTCACGGAAGCCTTTGCGGAAGTGGCGACGATCAACATGGGAGACTGCCTCTCCATCGCGGATATCATCTGCGAAGCCTATAAAAAGGGCGAGTACGGCCACATCGCCGTCTGCTACACGGGCTTTATTTCCATGCTGACCCAGAGGCCTGCCTTCTCCGCCCTGCTTCCTCTTTCCGATTTCTGGAAGGAAGTGGAAGAGGCGGAAGAGCGGGCCAGGGAGACGGTCAGGAACCTGATCCTGTACGAGCCCGATTCGGTGGAAGTCTTCAACGCCATCGTGCCCCAGTACCTGGCGGCTCTGGTCTATACGGCCAGGAACGAAGCCGTTGCCAGTGAGCTGGCCGCCAGAAGAACGGCTATGGATGCCGCGACCAAGAACGCCGGCGAGATGCTTGACAACCTCAGCCTGTACTACAACCGTGCACGTCAGGCAAGCATTACGCAGGAAATTACGGAAATTGTTGCCGGTGCGGAGGGAACCTGATCCTGATCGGTCTTCCCCCTGTACCCGATTTATAAGATATGTCATCCCGGCATACTATTTTGGAGAGAAACATGAGTGAAAAACATATTGGTAAGGTGGTGCAGGTAACCGGACCTGTACTGGACATCCGATTCCAGGAAGGCGAGCTTCCGGCTCTGCTCAATGCCATCGAGATCGACGTCAACGGACGCCGTCTTGTGGCGGAGGTAGCGCAGCAGATCGGTGATGATGTTGTCCGCTGCATCGCTATGAGTTCCACCGATGGTGTTATAAGAGGTTCTGATGCGGTCGATACCGGCAGCCCCATTACCGTTCCCGTCGGTGAGGAATGCCTTGGCCGTGTCTTCAATCTGCTGGGCGAGCCCGTTGACGAGCTTCCCCCTCCGGAGGCAAAGGAACGCTGGTCCATCCATCGTCCCGCACCCTCTTATGAAGACCAGACACCGGCAACAGAGATCCTGGAAACAGGCATCAAGGTCGTTGACCTGATCTGCCCTTACGCTAAGGGCGGCAAGATCGGTCTGTTCGGCGGCGCAGGCGTCGGCAAGACCGTTCTGATCATGGAACTGATCCACAACATCGCTACAGCCCACGGCGGCCTGTCCGTTTTCACGGGCGTCGGCGAACGTACACGTGAAGGAAACGACCTTTACGGCGAAATGAAGGAATCCGGCGTTATCGACAAGACCGCTCTGGTCTACGGTCAGATGAACGAGCCTCCGGGAGCCCGTATGCGTGTCGGTCTTTCCGGACTGACCATGGCGGAGTACTTCCGTGATGTCAAGAATCAGGACGTGCTGCTCTTCATCGACAACATTTTCCGTTTCACACAGGCAGGTTCCGAGGTGTCCGCGCTTCTGGGCCGTATGCCTTCCGCCGTCGGTTATCAGCCTACACTGGCTACCGAGATGGGTGCGCTGCAGGAGAGGATCACTTCCACAAAGAAGGGTTCCATCACCTCCGTACAGGCTGTCTACGTCCCTGCGGACGACCTGACAGACCCTGCACCCGCAACCACCTTCTCCCACCTGGACGCTACCACCGTTCTGAGCCGTGATATCGCCAACCAGGGTATTTATCCCGCTGTGGATCCTCTGGATTCCACCAGCCGTATCCTTTCCCCTGATGTAGTCGGACAGGAGCACTACGACGTGGCCCGTGCCGTACAGCGTATTCTGCAGAGATACAAGGAGCTGCAGGATATCATCGCCATCATGGGTATGGACGAACTTTCGGAAGAAGACAAGCTGACCGTCGCAAGAGCACGTAAGGCCCAGCGTTTCCTGTCCCAGTCCTTCTCCGTGGCGGAGCAGTTCACGGGCATGGCTGGCCAGTACGTACCCCTCAAGGAGACCATCCGCGGTTTCCGCATGATCCTGGACGGCAAGTGCGACGACATTCCCGAGTCTGCCTTCCTCTTCGCCGGCACCATCGACGATGTATTCAAAAAGGCCGGCAAATAAGAAGGAGGTGTAGCCATGGCAACCTTCCATCTGCAGATTGTTGACCTTGACGGACTCGTTTTCGACGGGCAGGCCCAGCAGGTCTCCTGCCGCACGATCCACGGCGACCTGGCCATTCTGGCCCGCCACATCAATTACGTTACCGCTATCGCGGTAGGTAAGGCAGCAGTGATCTTCGAGGACGGCTCCAGACGCGAGGCGGCCTGCGTAGGCGGCATGCTGTCCATGATGGACGGCGAGTGCAGACTCATTTCCAACACATGGGAATGGGTAGAGGAGATTGATCTGGAACGTGCCAGAAAGGCAAAGGAGAAAGCTCTGGCCAGACTGGAGAATCCGGAGCTGAAAGAAAAGACGAGAGCGGCCGCGCAGCTCAAGCTGAAAAGAGCGGAGCTTCGTATCAGCCTCGCTGAAAAGAAGTAAGAGAAAGGGCCCTGACGCATATCTGCGCCGGGGCCCTTTTTACAGTGATGTGCGGTTTTAAACAATCTGATACAGTTCCCTGAATAAAAGCTCTTATCTGCCGGAGGAACGGACCTTTTTCAGAGCCCGGCTGACTTTTGAAAAATCTATGGAGCAGAGTCCCTCCGATATATGGATGGGAATAAGGGATTCAAAGTCATACTGATCCGGATAGAAACTGTCCGTACGGAAATCATAGACCAGGACTTTTTCGTGGTCCGGGTCCACGATCCAGTATTCCCTTACACCGGCATTCTGATATTTATGCAGTTTGAGGAGCATATCTTTGGAACGGGTGGAAGAAGATAGAATCTCCAGGACCAGATCCGGCGCGCCTTCGAAACGCTTTGCATCCAGATCATAGTCCCTGCAGATCACAAAAAGATCCGGCTGTACCATAGTCCTGTTGTCCATGTCCAGCCTTACGTCGCAGGGAGACAGATACACTTCACACCGGCCTTCATGGGCGTCGGCACACTGGCGGAAAAGAAGATGGAGCTCTCCCAGTATTTTCTGATGTATTACGGCCGGCGCAGACATATCGTAAAAGGTGCCGTCGATCAGCTCGACTCTCCGCTCATCAGGAAGCGCGTAATAATCGTCCAGTGTGTATTCCCCGTCCTTTTTCTTTTCATGTCCGGAAAGGCTGCAGGCGGATCCGGATTCACCCAGTTTCCCCGTTTTTTCCTTCTCGTGGAGACTCTCATAGGAAAGCCCGGGATGCAGCCTTTCTCCGTCAGGAGAAGGCTGGTTTTTTATGCCCTTTCTTCGCTCCTCTTCGGCGTACAGCACCGATTCTATGGCCTCCAGGGTCAGCTTCCTGGGGGCTTTTGTTGCTCCGCTCATGATCTTCTGGATTGTACTTAAGGGAATCCCCGAAGATTCTGCGATCATTTCATTTGTAAGGCCGAGAGCGGTCTTTCTGCTTTTGATTTCTTCTATTGTCATGTGGCCCTCCTTCCTGTGCCGGAACAAATATGGCTTCTGTTCATATAATAGCACACGGAACCAATATAATGCAATAATAAAGCAAGTATAATTCCATAATTCAATAAAATGGAAATATTACGGAATGGCGATGGAGGGGAAACGGGAGCGGCCGGAAGAGGACAGGCAGAAGCCGGAGGACGGCATGGACTTAGGAAAATTTCTGCCGTCTGTAAAAGCACAGCCTGCCCATGCAGATGAGTCGTCCCGTTTCCTTGTGCACTTTTGGAGAGTAAAGGGGTGGTGCACGGGCGGAATATTGTGAAAATTAAGAGTTGTGCGAACAGGGCGGAGCAGTTACAATACTCCGTAAAGTGAAGGAACACTGATTTTAAGTATTTTTATATCAGGAGGAATCAATGACAGAGAGAAGACCCGATAACATGGAAAGAATCACGACTCCCGCTCTGGCCCAGGCTTTTATTGACGAGCAGATCAAAGAGCTTCGCGAGCAGATCGGTGACAACAAGGTACTGCTGGCACTGTCCGGAGGTGTTGATTCCTCTGTAGTCGCAGCACTGCTGATCAAGGCAGTGGGCAAGCAGCTGATCTCCGTACACGTAAACCACGGCCTCCTCAGAAAGGGCGAGCCCGAGCAGGTCATTAAGGTATTCCGTGATGAGATGAACGCAAACCTCATCTACGTCGATGCAGTGGACCGTTTCCTTGACAAGCTTGCAGGCGTTTCCGATCCCGAAGAGAAGAGACATATCATCGGCGAGGAATTCATCGATGTATTTGCCGACGAAGCAAGAAAGCTTGACGGCGTGAAGTTCCTGGCACAGGGAACCATCTGGCCCGACATTCTTGAGAGCGAAGCCGGCATCAAAGCCCACCACAATGCAGGCGGCCTTCCTGAAGATATCGCTTCCCGCTTTGAGCTGGTAGAGCCTGTCAAGATCCTGTTCAAGGACGAAGTCCGTCTGGTAGGCAAGGAGCTTGGCCTTCCCGACAACATGGTCTTCCGTCAGCCTTTCCCCGGCCCGGGTCTGGGCGTACGCTGCCCCGGTGCCATCACCCGCGACAGACTGGAAGCAGTCCGCGAGTCCGACGCCATCCTTCGTGAGGAATTTGCAAAGAACGGCCTGGAAGGCAAGGTATGGCAGTACTTCACCGTCGTTCCGGATTTCAAGTCCACCGGCGTCAAGAACGGCAAACGTACCTTTGACTGGCCCTGCATCATTCGTGCCATCAACACCACCGATGTCATGGAGGTTACAGTCGAGCATCTGCCCGACGAGCTGATCGACCACCTTGTACAGCGCATCATCAGCGAGGTCCCCGGCATCAACCGCGTCCTCTATGATTTCACTCCCAAGCCCCCGGCAACCGTGGAGTACG
>CAMOGQ010000083.1 GCA_946614165.1 uncultured Lachnospiraceae bacterium | reverse complement strand
CTGTCCGCCAGTCCCGTCAGGTTCTCCCCGTCGGTGCTCTGATAGATGGTGTCGTTCATGGGAATGACCGGCATGCAGCCCTCGTAGCTGTCGATCTCCTTCAGGCAGGCCGAGATCAGCTTTCCTGTGACCAGGGGACGGACCGCCTCATGGATGATGACCCTGTCCGAAGGATCTTTGGATGTGGCCATGCAGGCCTCCAGACCGCTCAGGAAGGATTCCTGCCTGGATTCTCCCGGATCCGCGTATCCGATGAACTTGCTGATGCCGTACTGACTAAGCCAGCTGTCTATATCCCCTCTCCACTGGGAAGCCGCCACGATAATGATCCCTTCCACGTCAGGGTTGGCCTGGAAGATCTCCAGGGTATAGACCAGGACAGGTTTTCCCAGGACTTCCAGATACTGCTTGGGACATTCGGGCCGGTTCATTCTGGTGCCGATGCCTCCCGATAAGATGACTGCGTAATTCATATGTTAAAAGCTTCCTTTCATTCCCGACCTGCTTTATGGAACAAATATCCCTGCTGTGTTATAATGGGGGCCGTAATCTCCGAGCCCTATGTTCACTACTCATTATACAGGATAATTCATGTTCAAAATCATCAGAAAAGCAGATATCGTATTATTTATTGTACTGCTGGCCTTCGGATTTGCAATGCTTATTTTTACCATCCGGGCAGCGTCCTCTCCGGGAGATCAGGTGGTCATCAACGTCGGCGGGGAGGAATACGGCAGATATCCCCTGAACAAAGACCAGGTCATAGAAATCAGAAACGGAGACTGCCTCAATGTGGTGACCGTTAAAGACGGCGGCGTATCCATGTCCTACTCCACCTGCAAGAACCAGATTTGCGTCCATGAAGGCGTGGTGACCACGCCCGGGCAGCTGATCGTCTGTCTCCCCAACTACGTGATCGTGGAAATAGAAGGAGGTGAGGGATCCGATGAAGCTCTCGACGCAGTCTCCCAGTAAAGGGACCGGATGGTCCCCCAGAAGGATCGCCTTCAGCGCCATGCTGGCGGCCCTGGCTCTGATCTTTTCCTATATTGAAGCCATCTTCCCCTTTTATACCGGCATTCCCGGCGTCAAGCTGGGCCTTGCCAACCTGGTGGTGGTGGTGGCCCTCTATAAGATGAGCCCTTCCTTCGCCATCACCATCAACGTGGTCAGGGTCCTGATGGCAGGCCTGCTCTTTACGGGACTCTTCGGAATGCTCTATTCCCTGGCAGGGAGCCTGTGCTCCTTCCTGATCATGTACATCTGCTGGAGATCGGGCCTCTTTTCGGTCCTGGGCGTCAGTCTGGCAGGGGGTGTCTTCCACAACCTGGGCCAGCTGGCCGTAGCGGCCTTTGCCGTATCCAACGCACGGATCTTCCTCTATTTCCCGGTCCTGATCTTCTCGGGCATGGCAGCAGGCCTGATCGTAGGCATAGGATCCTATGTCCTGATCAGCCGGCTTCCCGACCAGATCTTCCAAAGATACTGAAGGAATTTTCCAAAACATTTCTTTTCAAACAAGAACCTGCGGCCAGGCCGCAGGTTCTTGTTTTTTATCGTCTTCTTTCTTTTTCCTTCCGAACTTTGGGGCCTGATCAGGCTCCAAGGATCACCGTGCCGATCAGAGTCTTGTCGGAGTCGCCCAGGATCTCCAGGACCCTGACGATGTCGGCATATCTGGACACATGAACCTCTTCCAGCAGGACGCAGGCGTCGTAATCCGCGATCTTGCGGATGGAATCGGGCCTTGCGTTGACAGAGGATGCCAGATCGAAGATCAGCATGGGGCTCTCGCACTTTCTCATTTCCTTGACAGCCCCGGCCGCCCTCTTGTTCTCCAGGGTGGAGATAAAGAGGATCCTTCCGGCCCCTTCGGGATCTCTGTTCTTCATGTAGTTCTCGATCTGGGCGCAGATCAGCTTGTACTGGTCCCTGGTGACATTGGGGCATCCCAGGCACTTGAGACCGAACTTCCTGCTCAGCTCACCGGCAGACAGCAGGGTTCCCGCCATCATGATCCGGACCGCCCAGAAGAGGGACATCAGGACCGCGCCGCCCAGGAATCCGAATACAGCCATGGTCACGGCCTGCTTGATCAGAGTCGTGGTGGAGTAGGGCGCCGAATAGGAGGGCTTGTCCAGGGCCGCGATGGTGGTCTGAAGGTTGGTCAGGGACTTTGTCAGGTTGGTCTGGGCGGAAGTGGTGGATGTCTGGGAATCCTTGAGGGCCAGGTCTACGCCCTGTTTTGTGGATTTGCTCAGGACAGTCACGTTATGGGTGCCGTACTGCTTCTCCAGGTTCTTTTCCACGCCGTCCAGGTGTTCCAGGATATAGTCGCGGATCTTCTCCGCCATGGCGGTATCCTTGCCGTAAATGATCAGATTCATGACCTGGGACTGGGTGTTGGGGGAATAGGAAACCTTGATCAGTTCCCGAAGGTAAGCCTCATCGATGCCCAGCTCCTGGGCCAGGGTATCCATGGGGATGGTCTCCGTCATGTAGGAGGAATAGGCCAGCATCAGCGTGTAGGCCTGCTGGGCCTTGTAGGCGCCCAGATTCCCTCCCTTGGTATCCGCCTTGTTCTGCTCCTCGTCATAGGTGATGGTCAGGATGGCCTCGGACATGGAAACGTTGTAGGGATCCAGATTCATCAGCACGGACTTTTCCGCGTAGATATTGGAGTTGTCCACCTGGGCCTGGTTGATCCGCAGCTGCTTCTGCAGGGTCTCCAGCTGGGTATTGTAGGTGACCATGGCCTCTTCATACTTTGCGTAGGCCTGGTCCATGGAGGACTGCCTTCTCTTGTTCTTGATGACGCTGTAACCGGCTGCAAGAACTGCCAGGACCAGGGCAGCGATCAGGATCATCATCCACTTTCTGGCGATCTCACGGCACAGATCCAGGAGACTGACTTCTCTGATGTAATTTTTTTCATCATAGGCATATCGGTCTGCTGTTCTCATCTCTTATTTTCCTTTCTTTTTATAGACGCCTTTGGAGCTGAAGGTATACCAGGTATCACCGATCTTGGCCGCGCCCGTGGCAGCTCTGCCTTTGCGCTCGCCTTTCTTATAGAAGTAATACTTCTTTCCGCTGATCTCCTGCCAGCCGGTCTGCATCTTTCCCTGAGAATTGAAATAGTATCTGTAGCCGTCGATGGTCTTCAAGCCTGTCTGGACCCTGCCGTACTTGTTGGTATAATAGGTATCCTTGCCCACTTCCGTAAAGCCGATGGAACGAAGGCCTGTGACAGGATCGAAATAGTAGGTGTAGCTGTCCACCTTTTTAAGTCCGGTGTACATGCGGCCGTTTGCGTCGAAGTAGGCCTTGCCGCTTCCGATCTTCTGCCAGCCCTTGGCCCTTGCGCCGGTGGAAGGAAGGAAATAATAGATATCGCTGCCGATCTTCTGGTAACCGGTCTCCATGGAGCCGGTCTCGGGATCAAAGTAGTAATAGACGCCCTTGACCGAGCGCATGCCTCTGCGCGCCACGCCGTCGGAGGCCCGCATGTAGTACTTCTTTCCGCCTATGGTCTTCCAGCCGGTGACCATCTTTCTGGTGGAGGGATCGAAGTAATACAGCTCTCCTTCTATTTCCTGGAAGCCCGTCAGGTATTTTCCGCTGTCTGTCATGCAGTAGGTGGCCTTGTCCTTTTTGACCAGCTTCCCCTTTTCTTCGGCCGCGGGCGTTCCTTCTCCGGGCGCCGCCTCGGGGCTTATGGTGATGGAGGGCTCTGCGGTAAGGCCGTTGTCATAGACCACGACAGCTTCCAGAGTATAAGTCTTACTTCCGCCTTCATTTCTGACCTTAAAGCTTCCGGACCCGGCGGACCAGTCCTTTGACAGGGTCAGTCCCTCCGGAAGGGAAGGAACAAGTTTCCAGACATAAGGTCCGATCTCCTCTCCTTCCAGGTCCACGGCCCGGATGGTCCATTCCTGATCCTCATACTTTCCGTCCAGGGCAAGGCTCAGATCGTTCCTCAAATTGGTGTTGTCCATGTAGGTGTAGGTGGAGCGCTTCTCCTCCAGGCTCAGGCCCTCTTTCATATATTCATAGGTGTAATGGGTCCCCTGGGCCACAGGCAGCTCGGAAGTAAAGCCTTCAAATTCCCTCTCGTGCTTCACTTCGCCGTCCACGTCGCCGCTGAAGGCATCGGTAGTCAGGTTGTAGTAAAGATGCTGCTCCGCGTATTTTTTCTGGTCGTCCCAGGTGGGATCGGTCTCATACCAGTCCCCTCCGAGAGAAACGGTGGTCCAGGCATGCTTTCCGGTCTTTACCACGCCCGGGATCACCGTGCAGTTGATCCCTGCCTTGCGGAGCAGATATTTATAGGCCAGGGAATAGCCGTCGCAGACCGCGGCCCGGGATAAAAGAGCGCCGGCCGCGTTGTGGCTCCTGGAGTACTTGTCCGCCGTATTGTCGTAGACCACCTGATCGATCAGCCTGTCGTGCAGCTCCAGAGCGATGACCGCCTCGGGAGCCTCGCTGTCCACAGCGCTCAAATAGGCATCCGCGGCAGCTTCCACGGCGTCCGTATCCTGCTTCCAGTCCTCTTTGGAAGAGTAGGCCTGGTAGAGTCTTACGCCGGTCACGAAATTGTTGTCATACTCTCCGTCTTCGTTTCTGGTCCTGGAGAAGAGATAGCGGAGACCCATCCACCAGCATTCGGGATGGTCGAAAAGAAAGCCCTGGTAGGTATCGGTCACTTCCTCACTGGTCATGGTATAGCCCTTGCCGGACTTGTCAGCGAAATGAAAGACCGTAAGATCCATGGGATCCTGGGCGGCATTCAGAAAGGCCGCGTAAACGCCCTGCTGACGGTCGGACATATGGTTATAGTAATAGCAGTAAGTCTTGTCCATCCCGTCGACATACGAATAGTCGGCGTAGACATAGGAATCCGCCCGGTAAGAAGAAGCCTCTCCGTCGATGACTTCCCCGTCCGCCGACTTCAGCTTCAGTTTTCCGGATTTGGTCTGGCTCTCATCCAGGGCAAAGCCTTCGGCCTGGGCGGCTTCCACGGACTGCTCTCCCGTCTCGGCGGCCGCAGCGGGAAATGCGGGCAGCCAGAGGGAGGCCGTCAGGATCAGAGACAGAATCAGGCACAGATTTTTGTTTTTCATAAGAATCCTCCTTATCTGTGTTTCAGTTTACCGATAATACTCTTCAGCATTCTTCCTATAATAAAATCCATCAGGAAACGGTCTCTGAGCAGCCATGTCACGGCAAAGTAGATCAGAACGCCCAGGGGCACTTCGATCAGGACCGCAGCCTTATCCGATGCGATCAAAGGATCCAGGGCAAGGATGCAGCCCAGCATGACAAGGCCGGCGGCCAGCTTTTTCCAGCCGTCCTGCCAGAGCTGGCGGACCGTAAGGTATCCGTCGCAGTGCCGCAGATAGAGCACCGTGATCAGAAGCTCTGCCGCGAGAGAAGCCACGATGGCACCGTTTCCCATCAGTCGGGGTATCAGGATCAGGTTCATCACCAGGTTGGCGCAGGCGCCGGCGATGATGAATTTGGCGGAAAGCTTCCGCTTTCCGGAGGGGGTGTAGTACTGGGATCCCAGGCAGTTGCTGACGCCGATGACCACAACGATGGGGCTCATGAGCCTGAGCATGGTGGCAACCTCGTCATAGCCCGGGCCGTAGAACCAGGGTACGAAACGGGGGGACACGGCAATCAGTCCGAAGCACATGCCCAGCCCCAGATACAGGATATAGTTAACGGAAAGGCGGATCCTTTCCTTTATCTCTTCATACTGCTTATTCTCGAACAGATAGGCGATCCTGGCTCCCAGAACGTTGTTGAGGGAGGTAAAGGTCAGGGCCTTCATCATGTTGACCATCTCCGTGGTCTGCTCGTAAAAGCCGTTCTGGGCTTCATTGCCGGTCAGAAGTCCGATCAGGATCTTGTCCAGCACCGTATAGACGCTGGTGGCAATGGAGGGCACGAAGTAGATCAGAGTCTCCTTAAAATGAGGCAGGATCTTCAGGGTCCTGAAATCCACCCGGCCGGTGAAGCGCCTGATATAGAGCCACATGGACAGATTGCCCAGCATGGTGGATCCGATCAGAATGGCCGCGTAAATGGGAAGATCCTCCCTGGTCCTTACAAAGATGAAAAGAAGGATCACGCCCGCGATCTTGAAAAAGGCGTTCTTGGACACCGTGTACTTGAACTGTTCCAGGCCGTTGAAGAACCAGGAGATGTCGAACATGGTGGAAAAAATGCCCATGGTCAGGACGATGTAGTAGATCCTGTATTTCTCATTGAAGAGAATAAAAAGGATCCAGGCCCCCAGACAGATGGTGGAGGTGATCACCGTCATCAGCTCGATCTCCCAGAAGAGCCTGGACCGTTTTTCCAGGTCGTCTCTGGCTCTGGCGATCTCTCTGGTGCCGTAGGACATGGTGCCCAGGGCCGCAAACATGGAGAAATAAGTCTGATAGGACTGGGTGTAACTGTAGATGCCCAGGCCTTCCGGTCTCAGGACACGGGAAAAATACGGCTTGGTGATCAGGGGCAGAATAAAGATCATGACCTGATAGGCCGTACTCAGAATAAAGTTCAGCTTGATGCTGGGACTGTTCTTTTTAATCATAATGTTCTATGAGGTCTTCCCCCAGGGGAGGACGTCTCCTTTTTGATGATAGAAAGGGCAGCGGTCTCTCCTTATCCCGGAGGATCCTGACGGCTGTCCAGATATAAAGGACTGCACAGTTGGAGACCAGTGAAGTCATGTTGTTGTTGAATACGGAATAGGATGCGGTACAGAAGAGCCAGATGCACATGACCCTGTCTCCGGTCCGCACGGCGGCCCGGAACATGATGCTGAACACGATCATGAGCAGTACGGTATAGATGATGCCGTACTTGAGCAGATTCTTCATATAGGCGCTGTCGATATAGAAATACCGGCTCATATCCGCCGCGTTGGAATTTTCTTCCAGGACCTGGCCCAGGAGATGAACGCCCAGCCTGGTCACGCCCTTGTTCATCTGCTGGACTCTGGTGTGGGTCCAGTCGTCGATCTTTACCCACATGGAGTTCTTGGGATTGTAGAGCACGGCCACAGCGTAGGTAAAGATGCACAGGAGGGGATAGCCGATGCTGGCCAGGAACCGGATCAGCATATTGTCCGCGAAAAGATTGAGATTGAACTTGACGCAGATCACGTAGAGAAGGAACATGACGCAGATCAGATAAAAAATCAGATTTGTGTCAGTCATCCTGAAATACCAGTAGTTGGCGGCGAAAAGGAAAGCCAGGAAGAGCCACAGGACCCCGTGGACCTTTCCCCGGGTGCCGGAGCCCACGGATTCGGGATCCGTATAGGCATAAAGACCGCAGGCCGCTATGTTGAAGAACTTGATGGGGCCCAGGGACACATATTTGAAGCCCAGGAAATAGCGGATCCTCTCCGTTTCCAGCATGGGCTCCACATAGATCAGGCCCGCGGCGTCGCCCACTATGACCACCAGCATCATGAAGAGGCAGAACCAGAACATGGCTTTGGCCGTCTTCCGGAAGGAGACATTGCGGACGGACAGGACCGTCAGCATGAGCTGCAGGAGGTTGATCCCGTCGCTGCTCATCTTTGAAATGCCCATGATAAAAGCGCCGCCCAGGCATATGGCGCCGGCCAGCTTCACGGAATAGGATTTCTCTGTCAGCAGGATGGCTCCCATAAAAAGAAGCATGCAGAAATACCGGATCAGCTTCAGGGGAAGCTCTCCGGTCAGATCATAGTATCCCGAATCGTCGAAGTAAATCTGGACCGTCCACAGAAACAGGCCCGTGAAGACCAGAATCTCCGCCAGATTGACATGAAATTTTTCAAAATTGAATCGAAAAGTGCGATTTAACATATATGAATGCCTTTTCTGCATATTGAATACATTATTTTAACATATGCAAGGGCAGATTGCACCTCCTGGGATGTTAACAGACACTGCTTATGTCCCTGTCCCGGCTGTACGGATCTGTCTGAATTCTTTCGGGCATCCGCCGCATCCTGCTGATTATAACATCATAAATTCTTCTTTGCATCAGAATATCGCGAAAGAGGCCCTTCCGGGACATTTTTATATTTTTTTAATCATTTTTCGGCCGGAATACGGGAAAAAAGGTACCCGTTGCCGGATACCTTTCAGAAATTTAAGTCCAGGTCCGGGACACCGGTCCCTGTATCTGCCTTTTATGGAAAAGGTCTTAATGGATGAACATGGCGTCGCCGAAGGAGAAGAACCTGTATCTTTCCCTGACCGCTTCCCCGTAGGCGGAAAGGACATTTTCCCTGCCCGCGAAGGCCGAGACCAGCATGACCAGGGTGGATTCCGGCAGATGGAAGTTGGTGATCAGGGCGTCCATGACCCTGAAGCGGTAGCCGGGGTAGATAAAGATGGAGGTGTTGTCCGCTCCGGCCCTGACAAGGCCGTCCTCTCCTGCCGCGCTCTCCACGGTCCTGCAGGAGGTGGTCCCCACACAGATGACCCGTCTGCCTTCCTTCTTTGCCCTGTTGATGATCTCCGCCGTTTCCTCGGTGACCTGGTACCATTCGGTATGCATGTGGTGGTTCTTTACGTCGTCCACCTTGACCGGCCGGAAGGTCCCCAGGCCCACGTGCAGGGTCACGAAAGCCAGGCTGACGCCCATCTTTTCGATCTCCGCAAGCAGCTCCCTGGTAAAATGGAGCCCTGCCGTGGGAGCCGCCGCCGAACCGTCATACTTTGCGTAGACGGTCTGGTACATTTCGGGATTTTCCAGTTTCTTTCTGATATAGGGAGGCAGGGGCATCTCTCCCAGCCTGTCCAGGACCTCCTCGAAGATCCCTTCGTATTCGAATCGGACCAGGCGGTTTCCGTCGTCCACCACTTCCAGAATCTGGGCCTTCAGGGACCCGTCTCCGAAGGTGACTCTGGCACCGGGCCTCAGTTTTTTGCCGGGCTTTACCAGGGTCTCCCACACGTCCGCTTCCTTCCGCTTCAGAAGAAAGACCTCCACGTGGGCCCCGGTCCCCTCCTTGGTGCCGAGGAGCCTGGCGGGGATGACTCTGGTATTATTGAGCACCAGCACGTCTCCGGGCATCAGATAGTCCTTTATATCCCTGAAGATCCTGTGCTCCAGCGCCCCTGTCTTTCTGTCCATGACCAGGAGCCTGGCCATGTCCCTGACCTGGCTGGGGTCCTGGGCGATCAGCTCTTCCGGCAGATCGAACCAGTAGTCCGCCGTCCGAAGTCCCGTGACCTCTTCCGTTTCCCTATGGATATTCGTAAATTCGCTTTCTGTACTCATGTTGTCTTAAAGCCCTGCAGGTTTACATGTTCCTGAGGGACGCGCTCCTTAAAAAAGCCATATAGCCTTTGTAGGCTTCGTAAAGATCCGCCTTGCTGATGGCCTCCCAGGGGGAATGCATGGACAGGACCGGAACGCCGGAGTCAATGACATTCATGCCGTAGAGGGCCATGATATAGGCGATGGTTCCGCCGCCGCCCACGTCCACCTTGCCCAGTTCCGCGGTCTGGGTCATGACGCCCGCCTCGTCGAAGATGCCCCGCAGGTGGGCGATGTACTCCGCGTTGGCGTCGTTGGAGCCGGATTTGCCCCTGGCTCCGGTGAACTTGTTGAAGGCCAGGCCCCTGCCCAGGTAGGAACAGTTCCTGGCTTCGAAGACCGACTTGTAGGTGGGATCCAGGGCCGCGCTGACGTCCGAAGAGAGCATGCAGCTGTTGGCCAGGGTCCTGCGGAGGGAAAGCTCGCTGTAAGAGCCGCAGAGGTTCATGACCTCCGCCAGGGCGTTCTCGAAGTATCTTGCCCGCATGCCGGTGGCGCCTACGCTGCCGATCTCCTCCTTGTCCACCAGAAGGAGCACGGCGGTCCTCTTTATGTCCGCCTGCTCCATATGGGCCCGGAAGGAAGGATATGCGCAGGACCTGTCGTCCTGTCCGTAAGCCAGGATCATGCTCCTGTCAAAGCCTGCCTCTCTGGCCCTGCCGGCAGGGACCACTTCCAGCTCCGCGGATTCGAAATCTTCTTCCTTAATGCCGTAGTTCATCTCCAGGATGGTGAGGATGGCCTTCTTTACGGCATCCTTTTCGGAGGGTTCCTTGCCTTCCCTGCCCGCCTTTGTTTCGGCGTCGATGACAATGGGCTTGCTGCCCACGATCAGATCCAGGGCTTCTCCCTCGATCACCGTGGCGGCCGGCTTTTTCATCTGTTCCTGGGACAGGTGGATCAGAAGGTCGGAAATGAAAAATACGGGATCGTCCTCGTCCTCGCCGATATTCAGGACCACGGTCTCGCCGGTCTTTTTGACCACCACGCCGTGAATGGCCAGAGGCAGGGTCACGTACTGGTATTTCTTGATGCCCCCGTAATAGTGGGTCTCCATCAGGGCCAGTCCGCTGTCCTCAAAAAGAGGATTCTGCTTGATGTCCAGTCTGGGCGAGTCAATGTGGGCTCCCAGGATATTCAGGCCGTTCTCGAAGGGCTCCGTACCGATCCGGAACATGACCAGGGACTTGTCCATCCAGGCCGTGTAGACCTTATCGCCGGCCTTCAGAGTCTTCCCTTCCGCGATCAGCTCTCCCAGCTCCCTGTAGCCTTCCTTTTCCGCGTCGTTGATAAAGAAATCGACGCACTCCCTCTCTGTCTTGCTCTGATCCATGAATGCCATGTAGTCGCGGGCAAAGTCATTGCAGTCCTTCTGCATTTCCAGATCATAAGTGTTCCATGCGTTGATTCGTTCCATTAAGGTTCCTCCGTATAATTGTATGATGTTAAAAAAATTCTGTCTTCTTAATGAATTGCACAGACAGTAAGGACCTGACCAAAGGTCAGGTCCTTACAGTATAACCTTATCTCATCTCAATTCCAAGACGGAATTTGAGATTGCCAAGGATCTTCTTGACAAAACGGTTGAGATCGTCGGGCGTCAGAGCCTTGTCTTCGGGAGCAAAGGTGATCTTGAAGGCCATGCTCTTCTTGCCCAGGCCGATGGCAGCGCTTCTGTATACATCGAAGAGGACCGCCTTCTCCACGTTTTTGCATGCCTTTTTGATTTCCTTCTCGATGGTGCCGCACTCGATATCCTCGTCGGCGATCAGGGCCAGGTCTCTTTCCACCACAGGGAATTCGGAGACCGGCACATACTGGAAGGTCTTCACATGAGCGGACAGCCTGGCGTAGTCGATCTCGCCCAGGAAGATCTTGTGATTGGCTCTGGAATCCTTGGGGAGCTTGAGCTCGGAGGAGACCAGGTTGGAAAGCTTGCCCACATAGCCGATCCTTTCGCCGTCGCACAGAATGTAGGCGGAAATGCCGGGGTGCAGGTAGGGAATGTCCTGGGCCCTCTCATAGTCGAAGGTCAGGCCGAATTCGTCTGCCAGGCCTTCCACGGCCCCCTTGGCCGTGAAGAAGTCTTCATCGTTTCCGAAGACGGCGAAACCCAGATGAGGGATCTCGTCGGGCAGCTCCGTAACGGGAAGCTGTTTCGGGATATAGACGTTCTCCAGCTCGAAGATACGGCCTTCCAGGTTGCCCATCTTGATGTTGCTGACCACCGTATCCAGCATGGAAGGAGCCAGGGTGGTCCGCATGATGGACAGGCGGTCGGTGATGGGATTCAGGATCCGGATCACTTTTCTTTCGGGAGCGTCCTCAGCGATGTGAAGGGCGTCCAGGTCGGCGTCGGAGTAGAAGGAAAGGGTCTGGACTTCATAGAAGCCTTCCGCGCACATGCATCTCTTGAGCTTGGCCTTTCTTTCCTGTTCGGGCGTCAGACCGCCGGAAGTAACGGAAGCGTCCTGTACGAAGGTAGGCACGATGTGATCGTAGCCGTATTCACGGATGACTTCCTCTGCCAGGTCGGGATCGCCGATCTCAATGTCCTCACGGTAGGCAGGAGCCTTCACGGAGAGGACGTCGCCGTCTCTTTCCACCTTAAAGGACAGGCGGCGCAGGATGTCCAGTACGGTATCCGCGGGAACTTCGATGCCCAGGATCCGGTTGATGCCGCTCAGGGTGCCTTTGAATTCATATCCCTGGTCCATGACGGAACCGGTGAAATCTTCTCCGTTCTTAATATCGAAGTGGGAGGAAGATACCTCGCCGCAGCCCAGCTCCTGGATCAGGTGCAGGGCTCTGGCCATGCCCAGCTCTACGGTATATTCGGAAACGCCTCTCTCATAGTGGGAGGAGGAGTCTGTGCTCTGTCCCAGGGCTCTGGAGGTCTTGCGGATGTTGTCGCGCTCGAACTTGGCGCATTCCAGAAGAAGTTCTCTGGACTCCTCGGTGATGCCGGAGGACTTGCCGCCCATGATGCCGGCCAGGCATTCGGGCTTTGTGCCGTCGCAGATGACCAGGTTCTCGGGGTTTAAGGTAAATTCCTTGCCGTCCAGGGTCACGATCTTTTCGCCTTCCGCCGCTCTTCTTACCAGGATCTGGCTGGATTCCAGCTGATCCAGGTCAAAGGCGTGCATGGGCTGGCCCATTTCCAGCATAACGAAGTTGGTGATATCTACGATCACGCTGATGGAGCGCAGGCCGCAGAGAGCCAGATATCTCTTCATCCACTGGGGGGACTGGCCGTAGCGGATGTTGTGGACGCCGTGGGCTGTGTAGCGGGGGCAGAACTCGGGAGCCGTGACGGCTACCTTGAAGCCCTCGAATACATAGTCGGAGCAGGTATAGTCTGTGGCGGGAGCCTTCAGGGGCTTGTCCAGGATGGCTGCCACTTCCCTGGCGATGCCCAGAACGGAGTTGCAGTCGGGGCGGTTGGCGGTCAGGGCGATATCGAAGATATGGTCTCTGAGTCCCACCACGTCCTGGATGGGGGTTCCGTTTGCCACGTCCTTGGGCAGGTCCAGAAGTCCGTAGACTTCGGAACCGGGGAACAGGTCGTCGTTGAGTCCCAGCTCTTCGCCGGAGCAGAGCATGCCGTAGGACATATGGCCCTGCATCTTGCGGGCCTTGATGTGGATGCCGCCGGGCAGATGGGAATCGTCCAGAGCCGCGGCTACCTTCATGCCCTGATATACGTTGGGAGCGCCGGTGCTGATCTCGATGTCTTTTCCCAGAGGGCCTGCGTCGACCCTGCACAGGAAGAGGTGGGTGCCTTCCTGGGGCACGCACTCCGTGACTTCCGCAGCGACCACCCGGTCAATGCCTTCGGAGAGGTCGATCAGCTCTTCTACTTCGAAACCGCAGGAGAAGAGTCTGTCCTGCAGCTCCTGGGCACTGATATCAATATCTACATATTCTTTCAACCAGCTGAAAGGTACTTTCATGGTCAGTTACCTCCTTAGACTTCTCTGAACTGCTTGAGGAAACGAAGATCGTTCTGTGTCAGCAGGCCAATGTTGTTGATGCCGTACTTGAGCATGGCAACACGCTCGATGCCGATGCCGAAGGCAAATCCGGAGTATACGTCGGGGTCGATGCCGCAGTTGGCCAGGACTTTGTGGTGGACAACGCCGCCGCCCAGGATCTCGATCCAGCCGGTTCCCTTGCAGAGGCTGCAGCCCTTGCCGCCGCACCTGAAGCAGGATACGTCGATCTCAACGGAAGGCTCTGTGAAGGGGAAATAGGAGGGACGAAGCCTGGTCCTTACGCTGCCGCCGAAGATCTGCTGGCAGAATTTCTCCAGCATGCCCTGCAGATCGCCCAGGGTGATGTGCTTATCCACCACCAGGCCTTCCATCTGGGAGAACATGGGGGAATGGGTGGCATCGGAGTCGGAACGGAATACACGGCCGGGAGAAAGCATCTTGATGGGGGGCTTGTGAGCGTCCATGTAGCGGATCTGGCCGGTAGAGGTCTGTGTACGCAGAAGGATGTCCTCCGTGATATAGAAGGTATCCTGCATATCTCTGGAAGGATGGTTCTTGGGCACGTTCAGCCTGGTGAAGTTGTGGTCGTCGTCCTCGATCTCGGCACCGTCGTAAATCTCGAATCCCATGCCGGAGAAAACGCCTACCATCTCGTTCCTGGTCAGGGTCAGGGGATGAAGATTGCCTGCCCTGCCTCTTTTTGCGGGCATGGTAATGTCGATCTGTTCTTTTCTGTCTCTGGCTGCCAGCTCTGCCTCTTCCATCTTTTCCCTGGCGGTCTGGTAACGGGCTTCTGCCTCAGTCTTCAGCTCGTTGATCAGCTTGCCCATGGTGGGACGGTCTTCCTTGGCAACGCTGCGAAGGTTCTTCATCAGTCCGGCCACCTGACCGTTCTTGCCAAGATAGTTCTGCCAGAAATCCGCGAGATCTTCCTTGGAATGGATCCCGCTGATTGCGTCCATCATCTGTTTCCGCAATTCTTTGATCTGTTCCTGCATAATACACCTCTGTTAAAAAAATTTGTTTTCTGAGTAAATGGCCTGCATAAAAAGAAAAAACTCCGTCCATAACAGGACGAAGTCATACTCCGCGGTACCACCTGAAATTCCGGGACCTGTCCCGGCTCTCAAAGGCCTGTAACGGGGCCGGCCGTTCCGCATTACTGATTTCTGTTCACGCGGAAAGCTCCGGAGTGAATAAACGCTGCTGCCTGGTAAAGAGCCTTTCAGCCGGTGAGCTCTCTCTCTGTCTGCCTGGCCTG
>CAMOGQ010000082.1 GCA_946614165.1 uncultured Lachnospiraceae bacterium | reverse complement strand
GGGATGCCCCGCGCAGATACAAAAGGCGGGAGGGATCCGCTGGTCCCTCCCGCCCTTCATTGGGTCTGCCGACTTGATCAGTCTTCAGGCAGAATGCCTTCCTTAGCCCATTCGAACATGGTCTTAATGCCCTCATAGTCCACGGGCTTGATCTTGGTCACGGTGATGGTCTTGTCATAGGAGGCGATCATGGCAAGGACGTGGATCTCCTCGTCGGTGGGATCCTCCAGGCCGATCTCCTTAAGGGATGTGGGCATGCCCAGCTCCTTATAGAAGGCCACGGTCCTGCGGATGCCCTCGGCGGCTGCCTTCAGGTCGTCCTCTTCCTCCACGCCCCAGACCTTTCTGGCGTAGCGGGAGAAGCGGTCCGGGCAGTCCTTATAGAGGTAGGTGGCCCAGGCGCCCCATACGGCCGACAGGGTAGCCCCGTGGGTGTAGTCATAGATGCTGCCCAGGGCCTGGCCCAGCTTGTGGACCGAGAAATCCTTGCCCCGGCCCAGCTCTGTGATATCGGAATGGGAAAGGGAGCCGCACCACATGATCTCTGCCATGGCGTCGTAGTCGGTCTGGTCTTTCATGACCTTTCTGCCGTTTCTGACCACTGTACGAAGGAGGCCTTCCGCGATCTCATCGGTCATCTCGCAGGAGGGACCGGGAATGAAGTAGCGCTCCATGGTATGCTGCATGATATCGGTAATACCGTTGGCCAGCTGGTACCTGGGCAGGGTGAAAAGGAGCTCGGGGTTCATGACCGCAAAGCGGCAGCGGTTAAGGTCCGTACCGAAACCCTTTTTCTTTTTGACCTCCTCGTTGGTCAGGACCGCGTCGCCGGAGACTTCGGAGCCTGCCGCCGCGATGGTCAGAACGCAGGCCACGGGAAGAGACTTTGTAATGGGCGCTCTCTTATACCAGATGTCCCAGAGATCCGGCTCCGGATTGGCCGTGCCGTGGGCTATGGCCTTGGCCGTGTCGATGACGGATCCGCCGCCCACGCCCAGGATATAGTCGGAAGCAAATTCGATGGATTTCTTCCTTCCCTCTTCCGCATGGGCCAGAGTGGGATTGGGTTTGGCCCCGCCAAAGGACGTGCAGACAAGACCTGCCTCCTCAATGGATTTTACGACTTTGTCAAGAAGCCCGCTCTTTACCGCGCTTCCGCCGCCGTATACGATAAACACACGGCTTCCGCCGTCCTTTCTGATCAGTTCGCCCACCTGGTTCTCGGTGCCTTTACCGAAGACGATCCTGGTGGGGGAATAGTAAGTAAAATTGTTCATATATGTATGACCTCGAATGTTGGAAAACTGTTTACAGCTGCTGCCTTCAGTATAACATAAGTCCCCCTGAATCCTCTGAAAAAAAAACGGAATTCCGACAGCCGGATGCCTGCCAACGGGGACAGGACCGTCGGCCGAGGGCTTATTTCTTAGCTGTTAAAAAAGGGCATGCCGCGGCATGCCCTTTCCCTGTCTTTTTCTTACTTGCCTTCGTAGGAGATGGCTGCATAGAGGGGAACGCCCAGCTTGTCCCTTACATTGAAGCCGGCCAGTTCCATCATGACGACTACGCCTACGACCTTGCCGCCCAGGGACTCGATCAGCTTGATCATGGCCATGGTGGTGCCGCCGGTGGCAATCAGGTCGTCCACCAGAAGGACCTTCTGTCCGGGTTTGATGGCGTCCTTATGGATCTCCAGGGTGGCTTTGCCGTATTCCAGATCATACTCCACCGAGACGGTCTCTCTGGGAAGTTTGCCCTTCTTGCGGATCAGAACAAGGGGCTTGTTCTCATTGTAGGCCATGGGAGCTCCGAAGCAGAAGCCTCTGGACTCGGCGCCGGCAACTACGTCAAAGTCCACGTCCTTGACCATATCTGTCATGGTATCGATGGCAAGACGAAGGCCGTCTGCGTCCTGCAGTACACTGGTGATGTCGCGGAACATAATACCGGGCTGGGGAAAATCCGGGATCGTTGTTACATAATCTTTTAATTCTTTCATGGTGAGTAGCTCCCTTCTGCGATCATTCATAACCTCTGACGGTGCGGCCCGCAGCCGCTTATAGTGGCATTATACAACAATTCACCGCAAACAGAAAGAGCAGCCATAGCGGAACATCTCTGTACCCGTCAACTGCTCTTTGGCATTTCTCAACTGTTAATCAGGGGGCGCCTGTCAGGGCATGGCGGCCATATCGTCCATCAGGTCCAGGATCAGGGCCTTCATAGCCTGGGCGGCTTCCTTTTCATCCTCTCCGTCTGTCAGCACTTCCACCTGGCTGCAGGGCCCCGGCGTCAGACGCATGATGGATAGAAAGTCGCGGGCGTCCGCAAAGCCGTATGTGGTCTGCAGCATGATCATGCAGGAGAAGCTCCCTGCCCGTTTCGCCAGGGCTCCTGCAGGTCTTGCATGGAACCTGGCCCCCTTTTTAAGCGGTATCGTTTCGGTGACCATTTTTACTTTGCGAAGCTGTCATAGGCTGCCTTGACCTGGGCCAGGACTGCCTCGTCTTCTACGCCGGAGATCTCCTTGTAGGCTTCCACAACGCCCTTCTCGGCGATCTTTTCCTGAAGTTCCACGGACTGCTTGTCTTCGGGATTGTTGTAACGCAGAGCTGCGCCGATACCGACGATCAGCTTGTCAACGGGAAGGCCGAAGGACAGAGCGGTGGTCATGGGCTTGGTCAGACGGTCCGAGGCGGAGAGCTTGCGGAGAGGCTCACGGCCGACACGGGTCACATCGTCATGCAGATAAGGGTTCTTGAATCTGGCGATGATCTTTTCGATATAGGCTGCATGGGCCTCTGCGTCCAGACCATACTTTGCTACCAGGCCGTTTCCGGACTGGATCATGGCTTCGTGCACGGTGTCATAGATCTCTTTGTCAAGGATGGCGTCCATGATGGTGGGAAGGCCCTTGATGACGCCCAGGTATGCGGTGATGCAGTGGCCTGTGTTCAGGGTGAAGAGCTTTCTCTCGATGTAGGCATCCAGGTTGTCTACCAGGTTCATACCTTCGATCTGGGGAAGCTCGCCCTTGAAGGAGCCCTTTTCAACGTTCCACTCGAAGTGCTCTTCTACGACCACGTCGATGGGGTTCTCGGAACGGATGGGGGGAACGATTCTGTCAACGGAGCAGTCCGGGAAGCCGATGTACTTGTCCGCATAAGCCTTTTCCTCGTCTGTCAGCAGGGCATAGATGGCTGCCTTGAGCTGAGAGGATGCACGGATGGCGTTCTCGCATGCGATGAAGTTGAGGGGCTTCTCGCTGCCTGCCGCGATGCGGGCACGGATGCCTTCTACCATGGTAGGAGCTACGCGGGGAAGGATGACCAGGCCGACAGCCGTGGTAACAAGATCTGCCTCGGCAATGGGAGGGATGATGGCGGGACCGTTGGACATGACGCCGTCCACGCCCGTGATCTTAACGTCTCTCTTTTCCACGTCCATGATATGAACAGTGTATTCCTTGTCTGCAGCGATCCTGTCAATGACTACAGGATTGACGTCGCCGAAAATGACCTTGTAGCCGGCTTCTGCCAGAACCATGCCGATAAAGCCGCGTCCGATATTGCCTGCGCCGAACATTACTGCTGATTTCATGATATGCCTTCTTTCCGGAGTCCAAAGACCGACTCCCAGTCAAACTTGGATCTTGGATCAGCCGGATGCTCCGCATCCGGCCGATCCCTTATGACCTTCTTACTGATACTTTATTATCCGGTCCCAATCAGCTGAGCTGCTTCAGGATCCAGTTGACGTCGTTGGTTGTCTTCATCTTCTCGATGACTTCCTCGTCATCCAGAGCGTTTGCGACCTTGGCCAGCATGTCAAGATGCTCGTCGCCGATACCTGCGATACCGAATACCAGCTGTGCCTTCTCATCGCCGAACGGTACGCCGTCAGGATACTGAACGAATACGATACCGGTCTTCTTGACGGTTCCCTTGGCCTGGGTTGTGCCGTGAGGGATCGCAAGGCCCATGCCCATGTAGGTGGTGACGATCTTCTCGCGCTCCAGCATAGCGTCGATGTAGGAAGGATCTACGCAGCCTCTGTCGACCAGGAGCTGGCCTGCCTGACGGATAGCTTCTTCCTTGGTTGCTGCCTTCTGGTTCAGAAGGATGCCTTCCTTTGTGAATACGTCGGGCTTTGTGACCTTCTCGACGATGTCTTCCTTCTCGGGAGCTGCGGTCACCATGGTGTCACCGGTAGAGATCTGCATGAACAGGTTGTCCAGTGCGGGATCTGCCAGGAAGTTGCCGATCTCGACGATCTGAGCACCGGGGCAGGACTTTCTTGCACGGTCTGCCAGGATGGTCTGAACGACGGCGATGTCGCAGGCTGCGGGGATGTTGTCGACGGAAGTATTCTTTACGGTGATGTCGGGACGGATGGCCTTGATTCTGTTGCGGAACTTGGTTGCGCCCATAGCGGAGGAGCCCATGCCGGCGTCGCAGGCGAAGATGATCATCTTGATGTCGCCGGGGTTCTTGACTGTGCCGGCGGAAACGGTCTTCTGACCCTTGGCTTCTGCCTTCATAGCGGACATATCGGCCTGTGCGTCTTCAAGGCTGCCGCCCTTATCGGTGAAGCGGATAATGGGAGAAGCTACCAGGAAGGAAACAGCTGCTGCGATCAGGACGCCTGCCAGAACCAGGATGATCTGATCCCTGGGTGCTACGGACAGGAATGCGATGATGGAACCGGGGGAGGAAGGACCTACCAGACCAACGTTGAAGATGCTGAAGAAAGCGATGGCTACGATGTTGCCAACGATGGGAGCAATGATCACGATGGGGTTCATCAGGACATAAGGGAAGTAGATCTCGTGGATACCGCCCAGGAAGTGGATGATGATCGCGCCGGGAGCGGACTGCTTTGTTGTCTCATCCTTTGCAAAGAACATGTAGGCAAGAAGAACGCCGAGGCCGGGGCCGGGGTTTGCTTCCAGCATGTACATGATGGACTTTCCTGCTGCTTCGACCTGGGTAGCGCCGATGGGGGTGAAGATACCGTGGTTGATGGCGTTGTTCAGGAAGAGGACCTTTGCGGGCTCGATGAAGATGGCTGCCAGAGGCAGAAGGTGTGCATTGACCAGAGCGTTGACGCCTGCTGTCAGGACGTTCATGATACCGGTCATCAGAGGGCTCATGATGTAGGAGCCGAAGATGGCAAGCAGCATGCCCAGGATACCGACGGAGAAGTTGTTGATCAGCATCTCGAAGCCTGCGGGCATCTTGTCTTCCATGAACTGGTCGAACTTCTTGATGACCCAGCCTGCAAGAGGGCCCATGATCATGGCGCCCATCAGCATGGGCTGACCGTCTGTGCCGCCTACGCCTGCGACTGCACCCATGACTGCGATGGCACCGATGACACCGCCGCGGGCGCCGCCCACCATCTTACCGCCTGTATAGGCGATCAGAACGGGAAGCAGATAGAACAGCATGTAGGGCTGAATGGCTGCCAGCTTTTCGTTGGGAAGCCAGCCTGCCGGGATGAACAGGGCTGTAATAAAGCCCCACGCGATGAATGCACCGATGTTGGGCATGACCATCGCTGACAGGAATTTACCGAATTTCTGTAACGCGTTCTTCATTTCTTTCCTCCTCAATGATTAAAAGTTTTTTTGTTGCTCAGGTACCCCTGATAATATTTCTCAAGCGCCGTTTCGACAAAAGAGACGCTCTCCTTTTCGTCTCCGGCCTTAAGCGCCTTAAGAAACCTCTCTTCTTCCACCAGAAGGGCGCTGATCCTTCCCACCGGCTCCGTCTGGTAGTCTTTCAGACCGTCCGGCACCGCCATGACCAGGGCGCCTTCGATGGTCCCTTCCTCTGTTTTCAGAGGATTTTTGAGTCTCAGGTAGGAGACTCTGCTGTGCTCCAGGGCCTTTGTCCTGCAGTGGCAGAGGCAGATCTGCATCTCCCCCACATAGGTGGATGCTCTGGCTTCTCTTTCCTCGAAGCCTCTGCGGACAGCCTCGGCCGCATGGGGATCGTCCGTAATGCAGCGGGCCGCCATTCCCATCAGTTCTGCGCTGCTTCCCGCATCTGCCGTCTGCAGGCGGAAGTGGTCCAGGATCTGGGTGATCTCGATGCCCAGTTCCGTGATCCTGCGGATGTCCCTGATCCGGAAGGCTCCCTCCCGTCTGGATCCCACGCTCTGGGTCCTCTGACGGATCCTCTCCCGGTTGATCCGGACGATCTCGTTGCGGATCCGCATCATGTCCTGGGCCTGCAGGATCTGGCTGACCCGCATCCAGGGGAAATCCGTTTTCAGATCCACCGTGGAAATGATCAGGTCGATGCCTTCCTCCCAGAGGGCTCTCGGATCGATGTTGAAGGCGGACAGGACTCTCCGGATCTCGATGCCGGGGAAGGACTTGCGAAGGCCCGCCGCCAGCATTCTGGAAGAGCTGATGCCCGTGGGACAGACCACTGCCGCCACGATCTTCTGCTCGTTCTCCTGGATCCTCTCGGCCGATGCCGCGAAGTGCATGGCCACGTAGCCGATATCCGAATCCCTGACCTGGCCGGGAAGCCCCAGCTCCTGCAGGACCTGACAGGCGACGGCTGCCGCCTTGTAGATGTCCGGATACCGTTCCCTGACCGCTTCCGCCTGGACATTCTCCTCCAGCACGTCCATGGCGAACCTTCTTACCATGACGGTCAGGTGCTTGACCAGGTCTTCGATCAGGATGTCGTCTAAGTGGAAGGGGATCTCGGTCATCTGCTCCGCGATTCCGATCATGGACAGGGTGATGCGCCGGATGTTCATGGTCTGCATGGGATCATTGAATTCCGAAACATCCGACCAGAATCTTGTGGATGAGAGCTGCATGGCCATGCGCCCGATCTCGGGCTCCGTGACCTGCAGGTCAAAGTTCTTGCGGATCGCCGCCGCCACATCTCTGGAAACGGAAAGCTCGGCCAGGGCGCCGATCCTGCCCTTTTCGGCAGGCAGCTTTGTCAGAAAGCTTCCTTTCTGCATCCGGTAGATGGCAAGAGACATGCGGATGATCAGGTTCAGCTCGCTGGAGTCCATGTATCGGACATTGAGCCTCTCCTCGCATCTGCGGACCTCGTCCCTTGCAAAGGACACGATCTCGGGCCTCATAAAGGTCAGCAGAGGATTTCCGCCGGAAGACAGCCCTTCCAGGGATTCGGCCCCGGCGATCTTTTCCGTGATCCGGTCCATCTCGCAGAAGGCTATGACCGCGTTGGCTATGGCCTGCCGCATGTAGAGCTCTTCCCCCTCCAGGTAGATGCCCAGGCCCGGCTTCCTTACGATGTGGACATCGTATTCGGAAAGCCATTCGTCCAGGGAATCCAGATCGGAAAAAAGGGTTCCTTCGGAAATGTCGAACCGGGAGGTAAAGGCGAAGGCCTTGATGGGACCGCCTGCGAAGAAAAGCTCGCCCAGGATCCAGCGCTTGCGCTCGTCTCTGCTGTACATGTGTCTGACCCCTTCCAGCTCCAGAAGCTCCCGGATCAGTTCCAGGTGCTCCGGCGTTTCCTGGATGGAAAGTCCGACGCCGTGCTTTCGGCTGAAATGGAAATCGTTTTCCAGGAGCCACTGTTCAATGGAGGGCATTTCTCTGAGTACGGTCCTGGAGGAGACCCCGAGCCTTTCCGAAACCGCCGCGACCGTGGTCGTTTCCGATTCCATCTCGATCAGGATCTTTATGATTTCTCTCTGACGTGATGAAAGGGTATTCCTTCCCTTCCTGCCTTTTTCAGCCATGTGATTTCCTCCATGTTTTCATTATATTTTACCCACTATTTCTAAACAACTTATTCATATATTACTTTTGTCACCTTTAAAAAGTGACAGCCAATCGTCATCAGCTGTCACTTTCATGGAGGAAAATATGTCACTTTTTCCTGTCATTATGTACTTTTTTGGCATTTTTGCTTCTATTGCGTATTCTTTTAGTCTGTATCCCGTTTTTTCAGTTTCTCAAAGCACATCGGGTACAGGCCCAGCAGAGCAAAGAGGATCAGGGTGTAGCGGAGCGTCCTGAAGAGGTATTCTGCCGGCCCCGGCCAGGGGGTCAGGGCCGGATTGAAAAGGCTCTTCAGAAGAAAATTCAGCCCTGCGTAGAGGATCAGGCCGCCCAGGATCCTGAGAAGGCCCCCGGAAACCGTCTCCGCCTTTTTGAAATTCACATATTTCCTCTCGAACATTTCCGCCAGGGCAAAGCCCAGAAGAAGGCCCATGCCCGTATAATAGTCGTCGGTCCGGGCGAAAAAAAAACCCGGAAGGCCGGAGGCGATGAGGATCCCGTAAAAGATCCGGATATCCCCTGTCTTTTCCCTGAGGTACGGGACCAGAAAGATAATGGCAAGGCCCAGGCCCCAGCCTGCCAGCACGTCCGTGGGATAATGGGCTCCCACGGCCACTCTGGAAAAGCCGATCAGAAAAGTCACAAGGACTGCCAGGAGACTCATCCGCCTTTTTTTCAGCCGCCTTGCCAGAGACCCGTACACGGCAGGACCGTTGGTGGAGTGGCCGCTGGGGAAGGAATAGCCCTGGGCCTGTATGTCATAAAGGTCCGCGCCGGGGTCCAGGGGCCGGAGCAGATCGATCCCCTCATGGTCAAAGTAGGGCCTTCGCCTGAGGGCTATGTTCTTGATCATGGGATGCCAGACGCAGCCCATGATCACGTTGATGCCTATGTAGCGCCCCGTCTCCTTGTCCAGGCACCAGTAAAAGATCCCCAGGATCATGATGGCGGCCCCTTCCTCCCCGAAGGCGGAAAAAAAGGAGATCAGGGAAAGGACGGCTGCCGGAAGACGGCTCTGCAGCCAGACCTCCAGAGCTGCCTCCCAGGCAAAGAAAAAAGTATTTCCGGCTGCGGCCATAGACGTTTCCCTCCCCGTTTTCAAAAAGCCTCTGCCTGTGTCTGCACGAGAACCGGCTCTGCGCAGATGCCGCTGCCAAAGCTCAGTTTCTCTCTTTCTTATTATAAGTGATTTTCCCCATGCCCGGTACATAGGAAAAGCGCCTTCCGCATTTAAAGCATGTCACGGGGACTTTGCGGGAAAGGGCTGTGTCACTGACTTCGGTCCTGCGGATCTGGGTCCTGCAGAAGGGGCAGAATACTTTTACAAAAGACATGGCGATCCTTTCTGAAATAACAGGGGCAGGTCCCGGAGCACCCGCTCCGGAGCCTGCCCTTTCACAGCCTTCATTATATCACGGCCTGCCTTCTCATTCCTCCCAGAAGAGCTGGTCCAGGGTCCTGTCCAGGACCTTGCAGATGGCGATGCAGAGTTTGATGGAGGGATTATAGTCTCCCTTTTCGATGGAGCTGATGGTCTGGCGGGATACGCCCACCATATCCGCCAGCTGCTGCTGGGACAGGTCCATGGCCGCCCGGGCCGCTTTCAGACGCAGGTTCTTCATCTCATTCCTCCTCTTTCCTGTCGGCAAAGATCCTGAGCGGGATGACCACGCCGATCACGGCAAACAGGATACCTAAAAAGAAGTTGGATCCGCCCCTCTCTGTCGTGATCTCCCATAAGCTCTGTCCTTCCCTGATCCGGAGAAATGTGGTCAGGAGATTGATGCCTGCGACCACAAAGCACAGGACCATGTAGTGGGTGATGTTCTGGTTCCGGCGGAAAAATCCCCCGTTCCAGATGTTATAGACGGCGTAGACGCCCAGCCCGCCGAAAAAGGCCAGGCTTACGAAGAGGCCTGCCTCCCTCTGCCCGTTGTAAAACAGAACAATCACCGGCATCAGAAGGATCAGGGTGGTCATATATCCGTAGCGGGCGGCTTTGCCCCGTACCAGGGCCTGGCGCTCGTCATACTCCTTTTCTCCCTTCCCCATGGCATCAATCACCTTGATGAGAAGAATGACTGCTATCAAAAGAAGGGCCGGAAACAGAAAATTAACGTTCATGATATGCTCCTTTCACTGCCGGGGATCTCCGGTCCCCGGCGCTCTTATCTTTCTTACAGCCTCATCATACATCTCCGATAGCATTATGTCAACTATTTTTTACATATTTCATCTATAAAAAGCGTTTTGCTTCTCTGAAGTGAATAACGTCGTGCAAGAGCGGTGGGCCGCCAGGCCGCCCCCCCGGGAAGTAAAGCGCGGTAAACCGGTCCGTAGACGGAAGGCGGACTTCCCCAGGCCGGGTCCTCCCGGAAAAGCCCGCAGGACCTGTGAATTCCGATGATTTTTCTTTCATGTTAAACAGGTCCGGTATGGAATGACAGCGGCAAAAGAAGTAAAATAGAAAAGACCGGCGGAGCTTTGCCGCCTGAGCCCGTAAAACAGACACGTTTACAGAAGGAGTCTTTATGAGCACGGAAAACATCTTTGAAACAGAAACCGAAACCATCCCGGAGGAAGCGGTCCCTGCCGCACAGTATGAGGAGCCGGCGGCTTCTCCTGCTCCCGGCAGAAAGCCTTTCCGGCGCGCCAGCGCAAGCCGCATGGACATTATCCCCATCGCGGTCCTCATGGCCTTCCTGCTGATCCTGGCCGGGCAGATCATATCGGAAGTCCTGGGAAATGTCCTGGACTTTTCCGGCTATGCCCTGAAGCTTACGGGGGACGAGGACATTGTGCCCTTCCTCCTGCAGTACTTTAACTTTTACGGCATATGGATCGTCTTTATCCTTGTCATCACTGTATTCCGCAGAAACTGGCCCATGTGGAAGTCCTTTGTCTACAACCGCCACGGCAACAACCTGAAGTCCATCCTGATCGGCATACTTCTGGGCGGCGGCATGAACGGCTTCTGCGTTTTCATGTCCTGGCTGCGGGGAGACATCAAGCTGGTCTGGAACGGCTTTGATCCTGTGCTTTTCCTTGCCTTTTTCGTATGTGTATTCATCCAGTCGGCGGCGGAAGAGATTGCGGACAGATGCTATCTTTATCAGAAGCTGCGCAGAAGATACCGCTGGCCCTGGATCGCCGTCCTTGTCAACTCCCTCTTCTTCATGTCCCTGCACATAGGGAATCCGGGAGTGACCATGCTGGGCCTTCTGCAGGTCTTCCTGATCGGCGTCCTCTTCTCCCTGATCGTTTATTTCTGGGACAGCCTCTGGGCGGTCATGTGGGCCCATATGGCCTGGAACTTCTCCCAGAGCATTGTCTTCGGCCTGCCCAACAGCGGAATCGTATCCAAGTATTCCCTCTTCAAGCTGGACGCCGCTTCCGCAGTGGACGGTATTTTCTATAACACCAGCTTCGGCGTGGAAGGCAGCCTGGGCGCCAACATCATGATCGGCGCGGCCATTCTTCTGGTCCTTCTTTTCGGTCTCATCACAAAGCGCGGTGAGCGGATGGATTACTGGCAGGACATGGAAGAAAACCATGCGGACAGAAGGTACATCTGGGACAAGGTAGCCATGGTCCTGGTGGTCCTTGGCATCATCGGCGGCACCATCGCCTTCGGAGCTTATGTTTACATCCACCAGGATGAACTGATGGAACAGTACGGGATCGATCCCGCTGACCTGGTTCCCGGAGCCGCAGAGCAGGCGGGAAATGCGCCAGCAGACGCACAGGAGACGCCGGAAGAGGCAGCAGAGACCGGGGAAGAAGCCGAAGCCCCGGAGAAAGCTGAAGAAAAGGCTGAGAAGGAAACGGAAGAAGAAACAAAAACAGAGAAAAAGTCCAAGAAGAAATCCAAAAAGAAAGCTGAAAAGGAGGCCGAAGCTGAAGCCGAAGCCGAGGCTGAAAAGGAAGCCGAAAAGGAAACCGGGGCCCAGTAAATCAGGCAGGATCCCGGAAGGATAAAAAGACCGGAGGTTCCCCAAATGGGGCCTCCGGTCTTTTTGTTCATAAATGATTCAGGCAGATGCCTTTTATTACAGCTGAGGGCCTGCTGCCACCAGAGCCTTGCCGGCTTCGTTGGTGGTGTACTTGACGAAGTTCTTCTGGAATCTGGATGCCAGATCCTTTGCCTTTGCTTCCCACTCTGCTGCGTCCTTATAGGTATCGCGGGGATCCAGGATACCGGAATCAACGCCTTCAAGCTCTGTAGGAACTTCGAAGTTGAAGTAAGGAATGGTCTTTGTAGGTGCAGACTTGATGGCGCCGCTCAGGATGCCGTCGATGATGCCGCGGGTATCCTTGATGGAGATACGCTTGCCTGTGCCGTTCCAGCCGGTGTTGACAAGGTATGCCTTGGCGCCGCTCTTCTCCATTCTCTTGACCAGCTCCTCAGCGTACTTGGTGGGGTGCAGCTCCAGGAATGCCTGGCCGAAGCATGCGGAGAAGGTAGGTGTGGGCTCTGTGATGCCGCGCTCTGTACCTGCCAGCTTTGCTGTGAAGCCGCTCAGGAAGTAGTACTGAGTCTGCTCGGGAGTCAGGATGGAAACGGGAGGCAGTACGCCGAAAGCGTCAGCGGACAGGAAGATCACGTTTTCAGCTGCAGGGCCTGCGGAAACGGGAGCTACGTTCTTGACGATCTTCTCAATGTGGTCGATGGGATAGGAAACACGGGTGTTCTCGGTCACGCTCTTGTCAGCGAAATCAATCTTGCCGTTCTCGTCCACGGTAACGTTCTCAAGCAGAGCGTCTCTTCTGATGGCGTTGTAGATGTCGGGCTCGGATTCCTTGTCCAGGTTGATGACCTTTGCATAGCAGCCGCCTTCGAAGTTGAATACGCCGTTGTCGTCCCAGCCGTGCTCGTCGTCGCCGATCAGCAGACGCTTGGGATCTGTGGACAGAGTGGTCTTGCCTGTGCCGGACAGACCGAAGAAGATGGCTGTGTTCTTGCCTTCCATATCGGTGTTGGCAGAGCAGTGCATGGAAGCGATGCCCTTCAGAGGAAGGTAATAGTTCATCATGGAGAACATGCCCTTCTTCATTTCGCCGCCGTACCATGTATTCAGGATGACCTGCTCACGGGAGGAAACGTTGAAAGCTACGCATGTCTCAGAGTTGAGGCCCAGCTCCTTGTAGTTGTCTACCTTGGCCTTGGAAGCGGTGTAGACCATGAAATCGGGTGTGAAGGTCTCTTCTTCTTCAGCGGTGGGCACGATGAACATGTTCTTTACGAAATGTGCCTGCCAGGCCACTTCCATGATGAAACGGACGGCCATGCGGGTATCCTTGTTGGCGCCGCAGAATGCATCCACGACATAGAGCTTCTTGCCGGAGAGCTGCTTAATAGCCAGTTCCTTGACCTGTGCCCAGACCTGCTCGCTCATGGGATGGTTGTCGTTCTTGTAGCCCTCTGTGGTCCACCATACGGTGTCCTTGGAGTTCTCGTCCATGACGATGTATTTATCCTTGGGGGAACGGCCGGTGTAGATACCTGTCATAACGTTGACAGCACCCAGTTCTGTCTCAACACCCTTGTCGAAGCCTTCGAGAGCGGGATTCATCTCGTCCTTGTAGAGCTGCTCGTAGGAGGGATTGTAAACGATCTCCTGAACGCCGGTAATGCCATACTGGGTTAAATCGATTTTTGCCATGTTAGTTAACCTCTTTCTTTTTTTATAGAATCATTGTTACATGGCTTCCGGCGGAGAAACCGCCATAGTCTGCCATTTTCAACAACTTTACACTTTGAATTATATAGAAAATCCGAAGAAAATCAATGCCGACACTGCCAAGTTTGCCTTGCGAAACCTAAAAGCTTTGTAACATATTCACAAACTTGCATTCTTCCGCCCTTTTCCATAAATCCGGGGAATCTTTCGTCTTGTCTTGCCTTCCCCTTCCTCTCCCGCTACAATAGGCAGAAAAAAGAAGAGGCGCCTTCTCTGCCCCATCTTCATGAAAGGATGCTCATATGAACGCTTACCGGCTGGCCGCCTTTGACATGGACGGCACATTGCTTGACTCAAATAAAGAAATACTCCCCTCCTCCCTTAAGGCCTTTGAAAGGGCCCTGGCGGCGGGAAAGATCCTTGCCCTGGATACGGGAAGGGCCGTTTCGGAGCTTTCCCTCTATCATTTCGCAGACATGGGGATCCGCTACGGCTCCTGCGCCTGCGGCACGGTCATCTATGACTTCCGGGAGGAAAAGGTCCTGCTCCGAAGGACCATCCCCTCGGACCTGATCCCCCTCATCGCGGACATCTCCCGTAAAGAGGGCCTGATGTTCCAGGTCATGGTGGAAGGCATCTCCTACGTGGAAAGAAAAGACGCAGAGCACATGGACCGCTATCAGATGGGGGTCTATCAGCCCCTCTACCTGGCCACCACCTCCTATGCGGAGGACGTCAGGGCCTTTGCCCTGGAAAACCGGGACCGGATCAACAAGATCAATCTCTACCATACAGATCCCCGGAGCCGGGAGCGGACAAGGAAGCGCCTTTCCCATCTCCCCCTGGATCTGACCTTCGCGGAGACCACCTCTCTGGAATGCACGCCCCGGGGCGTATCCAAGGGCTCGGGCCTTCTGGACCTGTGCAGGGTCCTTGACATCCCCGTATCCGCTGCCATAGGGGTGGGCGACGCCTTCAACGACGTTCCCATGCTGGAAGCCGCCGGCCTTGGCATTGCCATGGGCAACTCCAACGAGGCTGCCCTTGGCGCCGCGGACGCAGTCGTCGCAGGCAACGACCACGACGGCATCGCCCAGGTCATAGACCTCTATCTGCTTTCCTGACAGGTTCCGTTTTTCTGACATA
>CAMOGQ010000081.1 GCA_946614165.1 uncultured Lachnospiraceae bacterium | reverse complement strand
TGGTCAAGGAGATCTATGTGCCCGGCAGGATCCTCAACTATGTAGTCCGCTGATTTTCCTCAGGACACTGTAAAAAAGATTTTTATGAAAGGCTGCCCTGTTTTCCGGGGCAGCCTTTTTCGGGAGGATATATGGAAGACCGTTTCTACAGCGCAGTGCATGAAAAGCCCTATAACCATCTGGAGGAGGAAGCCTTTCTGAAGGAGAAGGACCCGGAGCTTTTCAGGGCCCTTAGGGAAAGAGCGGGGGCTTTGCCGAAGGAACTGGTCAGGGAATACGGCCTGGACGCGGTCCTTTACTTCCTGAAAAGAGAGAAGGCGGAGGGAGATAAAAGCGCGGAAATGACAGACCGGGACGAAGACGCCCTGTGCGGCATTTTCCGCTTCCTGGGCCGGGTATACCGGACCTTGGGACAGGGAGAAGGAAAAGGAACTAAAGAAGAAGCCGGGGAAGGGTGGAAAGAGCGTTTTTATGCCCTCTGCGCATCTGCCTTTACCGCTCTGGAGTCCGGCCGTATGAGCCTCTATGAGGCGGCTCTGGCAAAGGCTCTTCCCCTGATCGGAAAAAGCGGGGCAGATCAGGAGGAGAGAGAACTCTTTCTCCTGCTTCTTCGGGAGACCGCTCCCTGCCTTTCGGGGCATCTGCTGGATCTGGAGGGTATATCTCCGGGAGATGGCAGGGCACGGATAGGAGACCTGCTGGAGAAGGGAGAGGCCGGCAGTGAAGCGGTCATCCAGGTCATGGGAAGGGTCCGGGGCCGCCTTCTGGTCCGGCCGGGAGAAGAGGCGGATGAAATCATAGGAAGAGGAGAGAAGATCCTTGCCGGGAAAGGCCTTGATGTGAGAGGCTTCCGGGCCAGATATATACCGGGAAAAGTGATCAGCTTCTGGAAATGAATCCATGAATGCCGCAGGCGGAAAGTCTGCGGCTTCTTTCTGCTTTTTATCCGGATCCCGCTAGGCCAGCCATGATTCAGCGGTTTAATACTTAAAACCAGTGCAGGATTTGTCCTTGACATACATGTATGAGGTGTATACAATTATACATGCGTCTGGCCTTGGGGGAATCTGGGCCGGGCAGAAGGTACGACATAAACTTCAGGCATAAAAATGGGTTCCGCATAGGATGCGGGGGAAGGATACAGATGGCTGGTTTTGATCTTGCGCGGGAAGTATCGGATAAATATTCGCTGCGGGGAATGGTCTTTACGAAGATCCGTGAGGACATTCTGAATGGTGTGTATAAGGAGCATGAGGAGCTGAAGGAAGCTAAGATCGGCAAAGAGCTGGGCGTTTCCAGAACGCCGGTCAGAGAAGCCCTGCGTCAGCTGGAGCTGGAGGGACTGGTCCAGATCATTCCCAACAGAGGCGCCTTTGTGACGGGGATCTCCGCCAAGGATGTTCAGGACATATATATGATCCGGGCCAGGCTGGAAGGCCTCTGCGCCAGATGGGCCTGTGAGTTCATCACCAAAGAGCAGATGGAAGCCATAGAAGAGAATGTCTATCTGGCGGAATTCCACTCCGGCAAGGGGCATATGGAGCAGCTGGCCGAACTGGACAACCAGTTCCACCACATCCTTTATGAAGCCTGCAATTCCAAGTTCTTAAAGCATCAGCTTCTGGATTATCACGAATATCTGCTCCGGGTCCGCCGCAAGGCTCTCGGTACCCAGACCAGAGCCACGGTCTCCATCAAGGAGCACAGAGCCATTATGGAAGCCATAAGGGCCGGCAACGCCAACCTGGCGGAGCGCCTGGCTTCCGAGCACATGACCAATGCCTACGAAAATCTGGTCCAGAACGGACTCTATGATGTATACAAAAAATAAAGTGCCCCGTGCACGGTAAGGAGTTTTATATGAGCAAAATCGTAATGACAACCCCTCTGGTAGAAATGGACGGCGACGAAATGACCAGGATCATCTGGCAGATGATCAAGGACCATCTTCTTCTTCCCTATATTGATCTGAAGACAGAATATTATGATCTGGGACTGCGCCACAGAGACGAGACGGAAGATCAGGTTACGATCGATGCTGCGGAAGCCACCAAGAAGTACGGCGTTGCCGTCAAGTGCGCCACCATCACTCCCAACGTGGCCAGAATGTCCGAATACAACTTAAAGAATATGTACAAGAGCCCCAACGCCACCATCAGGGCTTCCCTGGACGGCACCGTATTCAGGGCTCCCATCCTGGTAAAAGGCATCGAACCCTATGTCCGTACCTGGAAAAAGCCCATCACCATGGCCCGTCACGCGTACGGCGACGTTTATAAGAACTCCGAGATCAAGATCGAAGGCCCCGGCAAGGCGGAGATCGTGTTCACGGCCGCAGACGGAACCGAGACCAGAAAGACCATCTTTGACTTCAAAGGCCCCGGCATCGTCCAGGGCATCCACAATACGGACGCTTCCATCGAGAACTTTGCAAGAGCCTGCTTTCAGTACGCTCTGAGCCAGAAGGAAGATCTCTGGTTCTCCTGCAAGGATACCATTTCCAAGACCTATGACGGCAACTTCAAGGCCATCTTCCAGAGGCTCTATGACGAAGAGTTCAAAAAGCCCTTCGAAGAAGCAGGAATCACCTACTTCTACACTCTGATCGACGACGCGGTTGCCCGTGTGATCCGTTCCGAGGGCGGCTTTATCTGGGCTCTCAAGAACTACGACGGCGACGTCCAGTCCGATATGTCCGCCACAGCCTTCGGGTCCCTGGCCATGATGACATCCGTTCTGGTATCTCCTGACGGCAACTACGAGTACGAAGCGGCCCACGGCACCGTACAGAGACATTATTACAAGCACCTCAAGGGTGAGCCTACCTCCACCAACTCCGTAGCCACCATCTTTGCCTGGTCCGGCGGACTGCGCAAGAGAGGTGAGCTGGACGGCATCGACGATCTGGTGGACTTCGCCAACGCTCTGGACAGAGCTACCCTGGAGACCATCGAATCCGGAAAGATGACCGGCGACCTGGCCCTGATTTCCACTCTGGACCATGTGGAGAAGCTGGGAACGGAAGAGTTCATCCTGGCGGTCAGAGCAAGACTGGACGAGATCCTGGCCGGGGCATAAGGCATCGGGGCAGGACCCGGAGACCATAACAGATAACGGGACATGAAAAAACGCAGAAGAGCGGCGCTCTTCTGCGTTTTCTTGATAACAGAACAGAACGGTCTGGGAAAGGCGAGCCCCGGCGGGACCTGTTTTCATGCGTTTTCGGAAAGGACTTCCCATTCTTCGTAGAGACCCGCAAGCTCCTCTTCCAGTTCTTCCTTTTTCCGGCTCAGGGCCGTCAGACGGGACAGGTCTGTGCAGACCTCCGGTCTTGCCATTTCTTCGTCGATGGAGGCGCTTTCCTCCTCCAGGGCAGCGATCCTGTCCTCGCACTTTTTCAGGTCCGAAGCGGCCTTTCTGAGACGGGCCTGCTCTTCCTTCTGTTTTTTCCAGTCGGCGGATCCGGCGGAGACTGCTGCGGCTGCGGCAGGCGCTTTTTCCAGCTGCTTTCTGGCCTCCTCATAGGAGAGGCCCTGTTCTCTGGCGTAGGCGTCCTGCAGGAGGCTTTCCTCCACTTCCTGGGACTTTTCCAGATAGAAGTCATAGTTGCCCATGAATCTGTCCGGCACGGCATCTTTTCCGTTTCCGGGATAGTTCAGCATGGTCCCCTTTGTCAGGGACAGGATCCGGCTGGCCGTGTGATTGATGAAATACCGGTCATGGGATACGTAGAGCACGGTGCCCTCGTAGGAGTTCAGGGCGTTTTCCAGGACTTCCCTGGAGGTCATGTCCAGGTGGTTGGTGGGTTCGTCCAGGATCAGGAAGTTGGCCTGGGAGAGCATGAGCTTGGCCAGGGAGACCCGGCCCTTTTCGCCGCCGGAGAGAGACCGGATCTGCTTGAAGACATCCTCCCCCGTAAAGAGGAAGGAGGCCAGGAGATTGCGGATCTCCGTATTGGTCATGGCAGGATAGGCGTCGGAGATTTCTTCGAAAACGGTATTGTCGTCGTGAAGGACGTGATGCTCCTGATCGTAGTAGCCTATATGCACGTTGGTGCCCAGACGGATCCTTCCCTGGTCGGGAGGGGTCAGTTCGTTGATGATCCTGAGGATGGTGGTCTTGCCGGTGCCGTTGTCGCCGATCATGGCCACGTGCTCGCCCCGGCGGATGCCGAAGGAGATGCCTCTGAACAGTTCCTTCTGGTCAAAGGACTTGGAAAGGCCTTCCACTTCCATGACCTCGCGGCCGCTTTTGATGCAGGGCTTCAGGACCAGATGCATGTCGTCCCGGATCTCAAAGGGCTTTTCCACCCTTTCCGTTCTGGCCAGCATCTTTTCACGGCTTTCGGCTCTCTTGATGGACTTTTCACGGTTGAACTGTCTGAGCTTTGCGATGACGGCTTCCTGATGGCGGATCTCCGCCTGGTTATTGAGCCAGGCCTTTTTTCTGGCTTCCTGCAGGTTCTTTTTCTGCTCCGCGTAGAAGCTGTAGTTGCCGGGAAAGACCAGGGCATGGGTGTTTTCGATCTCGATGACCTTGGTCACGGTCCGGTCCAGGAAATAGCGGTCGTGGGATACGATCAGGACAGTGCCCTTATAGTTGGACAGATAGGTCTCCAGCCAGCGGATGCTGCCCAGATCCAGGTGGTTGGTGGGCTCGTCCAGAATGATCACCGGAGGTCTGGAGAGAAGAAGCTTTCCAAGAGCCACCCGGGTCTTCTGACCGCCGGAAAGGGTGGAGATGTTCTGGCCGTATTCCTCCTCGGAAAAGCCCAGGCCCCTGAGGACTCCGGTGATCTCTCCCTTGTAAGAGTAGCCGTTTTCCATCTCGAACCTGTGGAGAAGGTCCGTGTATTCCGTCATCAGGGTGACCAGGGCTTCTCCCTGCAGGCTGTTCATCAGCCTTTCGTCCTCGGCGATCTGCTTTTCCATGTCCAGCAGGTACTGCTTGACGGATAAAAGCTCGTCGTAGATGGTATTATGGGAGTCCAGGTTCTGGTTCTGGGCCAGGTAGCCGAAGCTGGTATCCCTGGCAAAGGAAACGGTTCCGGAATCGGCTTCCATTTCGCCCGTAATGATCCGGATCAGGGTGGTCTTGCCGGCCCCGTTCATGCCCACGATGGCCGCCTTTTCTCCTTTTTCCAGATGGAAGGTGACGTCGGACAGGACTGTATTTTCAACGAATGCTTTCGATATATGGTGACAGGACAGAATCATAATGACCTCTTATGGCATAAATGTCGGAAAAGATTCCAACGACCATCTTAATGGAGTTTTTCATCTATGTCAAATTCGGAATAAAGGACGATGGGCTGCAGACTTCTGCCGGCTGCGGGCTTATTTATGACGGAAAACATAAGGCATTTTAAGAGAATTAATGTAATAATAAGATAAACAGAAACGACATTACAATTATAATTGCATCGAAAGCTGGTGCTGCTCCCGGCGCAGGAAGGTTCGAAACGTTCCATTGAGTTGCATAAAAGTGGCTAATCCTATATAATGATAGTAATTTATAACATACAACACAGGGGATGGTGTAAATTTTGGAAACAAAGGAAATTTCACAGGCAGTTATAGGGAGGCTGCCAAGGTACTACCGCTATCTCGGAGAACTCGAGAAAATGGGGATTGAACGGGTTTCTTCACACGAGCTTAGCAGTATGATGCACGTCACGGCTTCACAGATCCGTCAGGATTTCAACAACTTCGGAGGTTTCGGCCAGCAGGGCTACGGATACAACATTCATTACCTGCACGAAATGATCGGAAATATCCTGGGTCTGGACCAGCACCACGACATGATTCTGATCGGAGCGGGCCATCTGGGTTCTGCCCTGGTCAACTATATGAAGTTCAGAAGCAACGGCTTTGACTTCCGCGGGGCCTTCGATATCAGGGAAGACCTGGTGGGAGGGGAAGTCGGCGGTATTCCGATCTATCATATCAGCACTCTGAAGGAATATCTGGAAAACAATCAGATCGATATCGCTGTACTGACCCTGCCCAAGGGCGAGGCCCTGAAGATCTCCGAGATCCTGTCGGGAAGCAGCATCCGTGCTGTCTGGAACTTTGCGCACGTGGACCTGATGATGCCGGAGCATATCCAGGTGGAGAATGTCCATCTTCAGGATTCGCTGATGAAGCTGTCCTACAGCATTAAATGCGGAAGCAGACAGGAATGACTTAAAAAAGGCGGCACAGGGCTCTGTGCCGTTTTCTGTTTTTAAGGAGGAATTATGAAATATCTGCTTACCGGAGCGGAAATGACAAAGGCCGACCATTATACATCGGAAGCCATAGGCATTCCCTCCCTGGTCCTGATGGAAAGAGCTGCCCTGGGGGTGGCAGAAGAGATCGAAAAGCGCTTTCCGGAGAAGGTCAGAGTCACGGTCCTGGCGGGCCGGGGCAACAACGGGGCGGATGCCGTAGCTGCGGGCAGGCTCCTTACCGACAGGGGCTATCCTGTCTCTTTCTTTATTACAAAGGGGAAAGTGGGAGAGGACTCCTCCATGGCAGTCCAGCTCAGGGTCATTTCCTCCTACGGCCTCTCCTTAAGGGTCTATGAGCCGGGGCAGGGCATGCTGGAGGAAACAGAGCCCGTGGTCCTGATCGACGGCCTTTTCGGTACGGGCCTTGCCAGAAACATAGAAGGAGAACTGGCGGAGACCGTTTCGGAAATCAACGGATTAAGGGAGAAGCGTGGCGTTTTCGTGGCAAGCGTGGATATCCCTTCCGGCATCTCCTCGGATGACGGATCCGTGATGGGGTGCGCGGTAAAGAGCGATCTTACCGTGACCTTTGCCTTTTACAAAAGAGGCCAGTTCCTTTATCCCGGCGCCGCCTTCTGCGGAGACCTGGTCCTGAAGGAGATCGGAATTACGGAAAGGTCTCTTGAAAAGAGGCCGGATATGTTCATATATGACAGGGAAAGGATCCGGGATCTGATCCCGGAAAGAGACAAAGCCGGCAACAAGGGCACCTTCGGAAAGATCCTTGTAGCCGCGGGCTCTCCCGGCATGTGCGGCGCGGCCTTTCTTTCCGCCTCGGCGGCTTTTGCCGCGGGGGCGGGCATGGTGAAGATCTTTACTCCGGAAGAGAACAGGACGGTCCTGCAGACCCTCCTTCCGGAAGCCATGATCACGGCCTGCCGCCCGGAGGATCCGGAATCATTGGGGGAAAAGCTCAGACAGGATCTGGAGTGGGCGGATATCCTGATTCTCGGTCCAGGCATCGGCAGAGGAGACTACGCAAAAGAACTTCTTTCCTGTCTTTACAAGATCATGCAGGAAGAAAGGGAACTGGTCCGGGGCCTTGTCCTGGACGCGGACGGGATCTGGACCACCTTTTCGGAACCGGAGCTTGAAAGGATGTTCTGCCACCGGGCATGGCCGGAGAAACTGATCATGACGCCCCACCTGGGAGAATTCGCCCATATGGCGGGCAGGGACATAGCCACCGCCGCCGCAGACAGAATTTTCCTTGGAAGAAGTCTTGCGAAAAAGTGCCGTGGTGTCATACTATGTAAGGACGCAAGGACACTTGCCGTGGGCCCCGGGGATGACAGGATCTTCCTGAACCAGTACGGGACAAGCGGCATGGCCACCGCCGGCTCGGGAGATGTCCTGACCGGGATCTGCGGCGGCTTTCTTGCCGCCGGCATGGAGGCTTTCGATGCGGCCTGCGCAGGCTGCAGCGCCCATGCCAGGGCAGGGGAGGCCGCAGCAGGCGAGCTTGGAGACTACAGTATGAAGGCGGGAGATATCATAAGGCATCTGCCCGGCCTTCTGAAATAAAAAGGAACTGAATGTATATGACTGATGCATCTACCAGGGTGCGCGCGGAGATCGACCTTGGCGCCATCCTCTACAACATGGAAAGCATGCATGCCCATATATCGGGCCATGCGGGAATGATCGCCGTGATCAAGGCCAACGGCTACGGACACGGAGCGGCCAGGATCGCGGCCGAGCTGGACAGCCTTCCCTACGTGTGGGGCTTTGCGGCCGCCACCTTCGAGGAGGCAAAGGAGATCCGGCAGGCCGGGTCCGAAAAGCCTGTCCTGATCCTGGGCCACTGCTTCCCCTACTGCTACAGGGAACTGGCGGACTTTCGCATCCGCCCCGCGGTCTTCCGGAGGGACTCCCTGCGGCAGCTCTCGGAGGCTGCCCTTTCGGAGGGACACAGGATCCGGATCCACATCGCCGTGGATACGGGCATGACCAGGATCGGGATCCGGCCGGACGACGACGGACTTTCCTTTGTAAAAGAAGCGCTGGAGACCCCCGGCATTCTCGTGGAAGGGATCTTTACCCACTTTGCCAGAGCGGATGAATGGGACAGGGAAGCCACCGGCACCCAGATCAGGCTCTTTAAGGACTTCTGCGAAAGGATCCGGGAGGAGCTGGGATACGATGTTCCCTTAAAGCACTGCTCCAATTCTGCCGGCATCATCGAATACCCCGAAGCCAACATGGATCTGGTCAGGGCCGGCATTACTCTCTACGGCCTCTGGCCCTCCGGAGAAGTCCATAAGCAGATCGTGCCCCTAAGGCCGGTCATGAGCCTCAAATCCCACATCGTCTATATCAAGGAAGTGCCCGCAGGCGTCAGGGTCAGCTACGGCGGCACCTACGAAACAAAAGGCCTTACCAGGATCGCCACCATTCCCGTGGGCTACGCGGACGGCTACCCCAGGAGCCTTTCGGGTAAGGGCTATGTCCTGATCCGCGGTAAGAAGGCCCCCATTCTGGGCAGGGTCTGCATGGACCAGTTCATGGTGGACGTGACCCATATCCCGGAGGCAGCCGAAGACGATGAGGTGGTCCTGATGGGAAGAGACGGCGGTCAGGTCATCACCGCAGAGGAGCTGGGAGAGCTTTCCGGACGGTTCAACTACGAACTGGTCTGCGATATCTCCGAAAGAGTGCCCCGCATTTATATCCGCAATTAAGATTGACGCGTTTTAGAACATATGTTATATTTTAGTGTGCGAAACAGTCAGAAAGACCGGCTTAGCCCTTACCGGTGCTGTCAGCCGGGTAATATTTTTATATAGAAGGAGTTTACAGGTATGTCAGGACATTCCAAATTTGCCAATATCAAACATAAGAAAGAGAAAAACGACGCAGCAAAGGGCAAGATCTTTACCGTCATCGGACGTGAGATCGCCGTAGCGGTCAAGGAAGGCGGTTCTGATCCTGCTAACAACTTCAAGCTTGCACAGGTCATTGCCAAGGCCAAGGCCAACAACATGCCCAACGATACCATCGAGAGAGGCATCAAGAAGGCTGCCGGCGAACTGGGCGCCGTTGACTATCAGTACAACACCTACGAAGGCTACGGCCCCTCCGGCATCGCCATCATCGTAGATACCCTGACCGACAACCAGAACCGTACGGCTGCCAACGTCCGCAGCGCTTTTGTAAAGGGCGGCGGATCCATCGGCACCCAGGGCTGCGTTTCCTTTATGTTCGACAAAAAGGGCCAGATCATCATTGACAAGGAAGAGTGCGATCTGGAAGCGGACGATCTGATGATGATCGCTCTGGAAGCCGGCGCGGACGATCTGCAGGAGGAAGAAGACAGCTTTGAGATCCTGACTTCCGAAGATGATTTCGAGGCAGTCTGCCAGGCACTGAAGGAGCAGGGCATCCCCACAGTCTCCGCAGAAGTCACAATGATCCCTCAGAACTATGTTTCCGTGACCGACGAAAAGGCCGTCAAGGGAATCCGCAGGATCCTGGACATCCTGGATGACGATGACGACGTTCAGAACGTCTATCATAACTGGGAAGAGGCAGATGACTGATCCTTTCAGCTGTCATACATATGTGCAGGCATAAGCTGTGTCTGATTCGTCAAGGAGACTTCCGGAGGGAAGTCTCCTTGTATTACTATTTACGGACCAGGCATTTTTGAGAATAAAAGGCCGGAAGTCCATGAATACAGAACCCGGGAACAGATACCGGAAAGCCGAAGAGGGAGAGGAGATCGTGCTTCTCAGAAATCCGCTTCCGGTCCCCAGAAAGAAACAGCATATCAGGCAGGAATTCGATTTTCCGGATCCCGAATGGAATACGGAGGATCCTGACCTGGACTACGATTTTCAGACAGATGACGACGATGATTTCGATCTGTAGGCGTCATCGGAAAGGGAGAGCCTATGGCATCCAGCAGCAGATCCACAAAAAGTAAAAAATCCGCATCGGGCAGAAAGACCGGATCCGGCAGAAGCAGAAAGAAAGAGCCTTCGCTTCTTACCATTATTAAGACAGACGACCTTTTTGCCGACATTCTGGTGGTGATCCTGGCCGGTCTCGTCATTATGATGCTTCTTTCCATGATCGGCAAAGGCGGCGTAGTGGGAAAAACCCTCAAGAACCTCATGTTCGGACTTCTGGGCTTTTCAGCCTGGGTCTTCCCCTTTTACCTGATCTTCGTCCTGATCTTTGCCATGCACCAGAAGGGCAGAAAATTCAGAATGGTCCGTATTTTCTGTTCCTTTGTCCTCTATCTGATATACGGGATCCTGTGTGAGATCCATGCCGGGACCGCCAGAGGCCTTTCCTCCTATGATCCGGATGCTCTCTTTAAGGCAGGGACCCAGTTCCAGAAGGGCGGAGGCCTTGCCGCCGGCACCTGTGCATGGGGGCTTCTCCATGTGCTCAATACGGCCGGCACTCTGCTGGTCCTTCTTATGATCACAGCCATATGCCTGATCATTATCACCAGAAAATCTCCCATCGCCATTGTGGGCAAAGGCGTCTCCGGCACTGTGGAGGCCGGGAAGGACTGGGCTGCCAGAAACCGGGAGCGGAGAGAGGAACGCAGAGCCAGAATGGAGGAGGAAGCGGAAGAAGAGGAAGAAGAGGGCCCTGAAACGGAGCCTGCCCGGGAGGAGAAAAAGTCTGAACCCAGGGTAAGGAACTACATGGATGATTATGAAGAGGCCGCAAGGGCCAAGAGGACCCGCCCTGAGGACGAGCCGCCCCTGAAAAATCCTTCCGGAACCGGCACCTACTCAGGCATACGAAGCGGCCGGACCAGACGGGGCCGGACAGGAAGCCCCGAGGGATCCGTGGATTTTGAAGCCACTGACCTGGGCGGAAGTCAGCCGCCCGTAAATCCCGGAGAGGATCCGGCCTGGCAGAAGATCCCCGCAGGCCCTGCGGAGGACGCGGCTGCCGTAGTGGAGGCGGCCGAAAGAGCCGGCAGGGGATCTGCCGGCAGGGAAAGAAGCCAGGCAGCCTCAGTGGGACCTGCCTCCCGGCGGGAAATGCCCAGGTTTTCTGACAGGGAGCTGGAGGAGATCGAGGTCCACCGGGTCAAGGAGGGCGAACAGGACTCCGCGGCCGGCGTCAAGGCGCCTCCCAAAAAGAAACAGTATACCTTCCCTCCCTATGACCTGCTGGAAAAGCCTGTCAGGGAGAGAAACACGGTCACGGACAAGGAGCTTCAGAATACCGGCAAGGCCCTGGAAGAGGTCCTGAAAAATTTCAAGGTCGACGTAACGGTCACCGATATCTGCCGCGGCCCTTCCGTCACCCGCTATGAGCTCCGCCCCGGGCCCCATATCACGGTTTCCGCCATTAAGGCCAGAGAAGCGGATATCGCCCTGAATCTGGGCGCCGCTTCCATCCGTATGGAGGCGCCCATCCCCGGCAAGCATGCCGTGGGAATCGAGGTCCCCAACGATTCCAGAACCACGGTCACCCTGCGGGAGATCCTGGAGTCCAGGGAGTTCATCGATGCCAAGAGCCATCTGACCTACGTGGTAGGCAAGGATATCACCGGCAGAATCGTGGTCAGCGACATCGCAAAGATGCCCCACCTGCTGATCGCGGGCGCCACCGGTGCCGGAAAATCGGTCTGCCTCAACTCCATGATCGTTTCCATCCTCTACAAGGCTTCTCCCTCGGAGGTCAAGTTCATTATGATCGACCCCAAGATGGTGGAGCTGAGCATCTACGACGGCATTCCCCATCTGCTCCTGCCCGTGGTGACGGACGCTAAAAAGGCGGCTGCCGCTCTGCAGTGGGCCTGCGCCGAAATGGACAACCGTTACAGCCGTTTCCTGGAAGTGGGAGCCAGAGAGATCTCTTCCTACAACAGGTATGTCAAGGAACAGAAAAAGAAGGGCGTATCCGATCCGGACCATGAGTACATGCCCAGGATCGTGGTCATCGTGGACGAGCTTGCGGACCTTATGACCGTGGCCAGCAAGGAAGTGGAGACAGCCATCAACCGTCTGGCCGCCAAGGCCAGGGCTGCGGGCATCCATCTGGTCATCGCCACCCAGAGGCCTTCCGTCGATGTCATTACCGGCGTCATCAAGGCCAACATGCCTTCCAGGATCGCCTTTATGACTTCCTCTGCCGTGGACTCCAAGACCATCCTGGATACCGGCGGAGCGGAAAAGCTTCTGGGCTACGGAGACATGCTCTTTGCCCCGGCCAGCCTGAACAAGCCCTTGAGGATCCAGGGCGCCTTCATTGACGAAGAGGAAGCCATCAAGATCGCCCAGTATATCAGAAAGAAAAATCCCGCGGGTCCCGAGGCCGGCAGAAAGAGCGAAAAGATCCAGAAGGAGATGGACGCTCTGGAGGCATCCTCCGAGGCCGGAGGCGGAGCAGCCGCGGCAAATGCCGGGGGCAGGGATCCCCTGTTCGAAAAGGCCGGCAGGGCTGTGATCAGCAAACAGAAGGCCACCATAGGAAGCCTGCAGAGAGAGCTCCAGATCGGCTTCAACCGGGCAGCCAGGATCATGGACCAGCTTGCGGACGAAGGCGTTGTCAGCAGCGAGAACGCCACCAAGGCCAGGAAAGTCCTGATGACCCTGCCCGAATTCGAGGCTCTGCTGGCCTCCGATGCCTGATCCGGGCACAAAAAGATGCAGAAAGAGGAGCTCCGGCGGCCTGCCGGAGCTTTTTCTTGACACGGAGGTTAGAAACTCCTAATCTGATATTGAAAAAGTCGTGGTCTTACAGATCCTTTTACAGGATATGCAGGATAGGAAACAGACCCGGTTTCAGACCGGATCATCAGAGGTGTCCGAAGTGAAAAAGATCAAAGAGACAGAAAAGGGATTCTACGGCTGTTTCTGGCCCCTGGAGGGGAGCAGGAACTGCATGATCGCCATGATCGGGGATGACTGTGAAGACTGCATGGCCAGATCCGCGGTCAGGTGGCTTCAGAGAAGATATGGGATAAATGTCCTGACCCTCAGCCCCGGACATAAGGATTACAGCCACCATAACCTTCCCATAGAGACCGTCGGCACCGCCATTGCCTACGGAAAAGAGCAGGGAATGGAGCGCTTTGCCATCGTAGGAGCTTCCACCACTGCCATGTTCGCTCTGACCGCGGCCTCCTATTACCCTGACCTGACTCTGACCATCGCTCTGTCTCCCTGCGATTTTATTATGGAAGGCTTTTACAGGGGAAAACGGGAGGGTCAGGAGGAATGGCCCGGAGAGGGGGAATCCACTCTGTCCTGGGAGGGAAAGCCTCTTCCCTACCTGCCCTTTGTCTACCGCCATCCCGAATACGGGGAGAAAATAAAGACCCAGGCACGTCTGGGAAAGGATCTGACCGCTTCCTCCTGGATCTTCAACGATTCCGAAAAAGCCCATCCTCTGCAGGAGGAGGAAATGATCAAAGTGGAAAGGATACAGGGAAGAGTCCTTCTGATCGGCGCCGCGGACGATGTTCTCTGGGAAACGACCCGTTACATAAAAAGGATGATGAAGCGTCTGAAAAAAAGAGATCATACCTGCAGGGTGAAGGCTGTCCTTTACGAGCACGGGACTCACTTCGTCTTTCCGGAGGGCATGGTAAAAGCCATGCTGCCCTTGGGAGGCGACCTGATCACCAGGGTCTTTGCTGCGGGAAGGCAGTATCCGAAGGAGTGCAGACAGACTAGGATCGATATCGACAGGCAGATCTCCAGAGCCGTAAGGGCCTGGACCAGGTGATCAGCGTACAAAGCATGACGCAGCCAAGCCTTTCCCCGGCAGAGTTCCCGGGGAAAGGCTTTTTTGGCTCTTTTCATCCCTGTCCCGCTTCTGCTTCGCCCCGGGCATGCTTCTGCTTTCCCGGGAAAAGTAGAAGCGGGCGGGAGACTTGTAGGGTATAATAAACTGAGAAGCCCGGGTAAAAGGCGGGTGGTGCATGGATGAGTATAAAAAAGGGGAGGTAAAACATGCAGTTCATGATCAAAGCCACTGACGGCGAAGGGAAACTTTCCAAACGCATGGAGGTCAGGCCCGGACATCTGGAAAACATGTCGAAAATAAAGGGAAAAGTCATCTGCGCAGGCGGCCTTCTGGACCAGGAGGGAAAGATGAAGGGATCTCTTATGGTCATGGAATTCGAAAGTGAAGAACTTCTGGAGGAGTATCTGAGGAACGAACGCTATATCACGGAAGGGGTATGGGAGAAGGTCGAAGTGGAGCAGATGAATGTGGTCCTTTTAAACGGAGAAAAGTACCTTCCGTAAGGGAATGGTAATATACCGGCAGGCAGCATGAAAGGAAGAAAATCCATGAAGAAAGAATCCGCGGCGCCCTCAAATCCGGATATAAAGGGAGTGATCCTGGATATAGACGGCGTTCTTCTGGATTCCCTGGAGATCT
>CAMOGQ010000080.1 GCA_946614165.1 uncultured Lachnospiraceae bacterium | reverse complement strand
ATCGGAGTGACGGGATTTGAACCCACGACCCCTTCGTCCCTAACGAAGTGCGCTAGCCAGCTGCGCTACACCCCGATTTATTTTTGTGTGCTTTTCAACACGCAAGAATTATTATATCCGCACCTTCCCGGAAATGCAAGCCCTTTTTTTATTTTTTCGATGTTTGTCATCTTGCGGCTTTTGGTCCTTTTGTCAGAAAACGGGAGCAGGCTGCCCTGCTCCCGCAAAAAGCATCTTCCGATCAGTTCAGGACCATCCTGACCGCGCCGTACATGCCGGCATCGTTTCCGAGCACCGCCAGCTTGAAGGGGATCTCCCTGCAGGCCTTGAAGGCACTGGGCACGTAGTACTTGGTGATGGCATCCAGAAGGATCTGGCCGGCTCTGGATACGCCGCCGCCGATGACGATCACGTCGGGATCCACAACGGCTGTGATGGTGGCTGCCGCCTGGCCCAGCATACGGCCCGCGAACTGCACGACGGAAACCGCCGCTTCGTCTCCGGTCTTGGCCGCCTCGAAAACATCCTTGCTGGTGACGGTCTCAATGTTGAGCAGGGAAGTCTTATTGCCGGCAGCGAGCACTTCCTTTGCCCTGCGGACGATGCCGGTGGCGGAGCTGTACTGCTCCAGGCATCCCTTCTTGCCGCAGTTGCAGGGAATGGTCTCGTTTCTGTTGACCGTGATGTGGCCGATCTCGCCGCCCGCGCCGTGGGCGCCTGCAAGGATCTTGCCGCCGATAATAATACCGCCGCCGACGCCGGTGCCCAGCGTGATCATGACCACGTTCCTGTAGCCCTGGCCGCCGCCCCGCCACTGCTCGCCCAGAGCAGCCACGTTGGCGTCATTGCCCACTTCCACGCGGATGCCGCCCAGACGTCCGGACAGCTCGCTGGCCACATGGTATTCTCCCCAGCCCAGGTTGACGCAGCCGCTGACCACGCCGCCGTCCCTGACAGGACCGGGAACGCCGATGCCGACGCCCGCCACATCCTTGCGGCCAAGCTCATGCGCTTCCATGTTCTTCTGGATCGTCTCCGCGATGTCGGGAATGATGTTGACCCCGTTTCCCTCGGTGCGGGTAGGAATCTCCCAGCTCTCCACATAGGTGCCGTCCACCTGGAAGAGACCGCATTTTACGGTGGTTCCGCCTACATCGATTCCATACGCATAACTGTACTTAGACATTGTATTTACCCCGTTTTCATAAACCCCACAGATACCTGTGACTACTGATTCGTTAACGTATCCATCATATCATATCCGGATATGCAAGACAATAAACTAAGTTCCACGCACCCATCACTCCGTCTTTGGGGATCCCCCACGCAAAAAAGCAGATGTCCTTCCTTTCGGAAATACATCTGCCTTCAGCATTCATTTTCAGGTTCTGCGCTTAATCTCAGATCTTGGACTTTGCCAGTTCTGCAAGAGCGGTGAAGCCTGCAGCGTCGTTGACGGCCATCTCGGAGAGCATCTTGCGGTTGATGGCAACATCAGCCAGCTTCAGACCATACATCATCTGGCTGTAGCTGATACCGTTCATTCTTGCTGCTGCGTTGATACGGGTGATCCACAGGGATCTCATATCTCTCTTCTTCTGCTTTCTGCCGGCGAATGCGGAAGCCTGTGCACGCATAACGGACTGCTTGGCAATCCTGTACTGCTTGGATCTTGCTCCTCTGTATCCCTTGGCAAGCTTTAATACTCTGTTGTGTTTTTTCCTGGCATTAAGAGCGCCTTTAATTCTAGCCATTTCTTCTTTCCTCCGTTCGAATTCACGTCAGGCGGTGGCGACCCGGCCCGACTCTATACCTGTCTTCCTGCGATAATCAGATGTAAGGCAGGATCTTCTTCATAGCCTTTACGTTTGTCTGATCCAGAACGATGTCCTTCCTGAGGTTTCTCTTCCTCTTTGTGGACTTCTTGGTCAGAATGTGGCGCTTGTAAGCTTTATTTCTGACGAGTTTGCCGGTGCCGGTCTTCTTAAAACGTTTAGCAGCAGATCTGCTAGTCTTCATAGCGGGCATAATGATTTCCTCCTATTCCTGTTCAACCTCCGGTCCTTTTTACGGGGACCGCTGCGGGACCATCCCGCATCTATTCTAACTGTAAGATACATATGGCGTGAGAGCACGGCCTTCCGGCCCCGATCCCTCACTGCTTCTTTGCAGCTAAAAACATTGTCAGGCTCCTGCCTTCAACCTTGGGTGTCTTGTCCACGACCGCGCAGTCGGCCAGGGCCTGTGCGAAGTCTGTCAGGATGTGGGCGCTCTGCTGCATGTGGGCCATCTCACGGCCTCTGAAGCGGAGCGTAACCTTGACTCTGTCACCCTTTGTCAGGAACTTTTTGGCAGCATTGATCTTGGTGTTCATGTCGTTGTCATCGATGTTGGGAGACATTCTGATTTCCTTGATCTCAACAGTATGCTGCTTCTTCTTGGCATCTTTTTCCTTACGGGCCTTTTCATATTTGAATTTGCCGTAATCGATGATCTTGCAGACCGGAGGCTTTGCGTTGGGCGAAATCTTGACCAGGTCAAGACCTGCCTCTTCGGCCAGCCTTCTGGCTTCCATGGAAGACATGATGCCCAGCTGCTCACCGTTTTCGCTGATGACACGTACTTCCCTGTCTCTGATCTGCTCATTGATGAACATATCATCTTTTTTAGAATTATTGTTTACTGCCATACTCCTCCAAAAAACAAAACAGTGAATACAAAGTATCCACTGTCATATCATGCCTGCATGTATCCCCTCTTCAAAGGGGAACAGGAAGTATGAACGCCGTAAGCTGTATGTCGCCGACGGGTGAGAGTGGAACTCTGCTTTATTGTTCACCTGAGTATCCGTTTCCGGACACCATGTAATCCTAACACAGCGCGCCTGCCTTGTCAAACACTATTTTCAGGAATCTTTTTCCGGACCGGAAGGTCCCCCTGTGATTCCCTTCCCTTATTCAAAAGCGGCAGGCTTTGTGTTATAGTAGATGAAATTTCAGGCAGGCGGATCCTGCCGGAAGGCGAGGTAATCACAATGGATCAGAAAAAGAACAGGAAAAAAACTCCCATGACTCCCAAAAGGATCGCGGCCCTTGCCGGCGTCGTCCTTCTGGCCGGCATGTACGTGGTATCCCTTATAGCGGCTCTCTTCGACTTTCCGGGCTCCGACGGGCTCTTCCGGCTCAGCTTTGCCCTGACCCTGGTGGTCCCCCTCTTCCTTTTCATTTTCATCTGGGCCATAGGCAGGATGAGCGGAAAAAGGATCATCTCCGATCCGGAAGCCCCTGAAGATCAGGGCTCCGGTCAGGAAGACTGATTTTCCTCCTGCAGAAGGGCCTCCAGGTCTCCCCTGGCCTGGTCATAGGACTGAAAGCGGATGGTATGGATGCCGAAGGCGGCCGCGCCGTCCAGGTTGGCCTGGAGATCGTCCAGGAAGACGCAGTTTTCGGGGATAAGGCCATACTTTCCGATCAGCTCCCGGTAGATGCCGGGCTCGGGCTTGATCAGATGGCAGGCATAGGAAAAGACTCCGCCGTCCGTTTCCGGCAGAAAATCCGTCACCTCCGGGCAGTCCCGCAGGACCTTCTCCGAATAGTTGGACAGGTAAAGGACCCTCAGGCCCCTTTCCTTCAGGCTTCGGATCCAGGGGATGGCGTAGTCCGCCCGGACCACGATCCCGTTGATGTTCTTCATGACATGGCGGATATCCTTTTCCGCCTCCGGATCTCCCTTGACGAAGCAGTCGATGATCTCCTCCTCCGTCATGACGGCCCGGTCGAATTCCTTCCACCAGGGGGAAAGCACCGTATCATGCATGAGCCTTTCCCGGTAGTCCTCCGTATAGTCGAACTTCCTGAAGAAATTCATCCTTCCCAGGACGGAGAGGACCCCGCCTATATCAAATATCACTGTATCGATCATTTTTATTTCCTTAAACCGTAACAGAGGACCCGGGCCGCCAAGGTCCGGGTCTTATTGTTTTTTCTATCCCCGCATCCCGCGGGACTTTGGGCTCCCTTTACCGCCTGGAAAGGGGAGACTTTCTGTAGATGATGTCCTCTCTGGCGGGGCCGTTGGAGACCATGGTGATGGGGAAGCCGATTTGTTCCTCAATAAACTCCACGTACCTGCGGCAGTTCTCGGGCAGGTCCTCGTACTTTCTGATGCCCCGGATATCGCACTTCCAGCCGGGCAGCTTCACGTAGACGGGCTTTGCCCTGGCCAGCAGATGGGTCACGGGGAATTCCGTGGTCTCTTCTCCGTCGATGTCATAGGCCACGCAGACCGGGATCTCGTCCAGATATCCCAGAACGTCCAGGACCGTAAAGGCAACGTCCGTGCCGCCCTGGAGCCGGATCCCGTACTTGGAGGCCACGCAGTCATACCAGCCCACGCGTCTGGGCCGTCCCGTGGTGGCGCCGAACTCGCCGCCGTCGCCGCCGCGAAGCCGAAGCTCATTGGCCTCGTCGCCGAAGATCTCGGAGGTGAACTCGCCTGCGCCCACAGCCGAAGAATAGGCCTTGTTGACCACGACGATCTGCTCTATGGCATAGGGAGGAAGGCCCGCCCCGATGGCTCCGTAGGCAGCCAGCGTGGAGGAAGAGGTGACCATGGGATAAATGCCGTGGTCTGGATCCTTCATGGTGCCCAGCTGGCCTTCCAGAAGGATGGTCTTATTGTCTTTCAGGGCCCGGTCCAGATAGGCGGACACATTGCCCACGTAGGGGGCCACCATGTCCCGGTAGCTGTGCAGGGTCTCAAGCAGTTCTTCCTGGTCCAGGGGCTCTTTTCCGTAGAGGTACTTCAGAAGGATGTCCTTCTGCACGGCCACCCGGGCGATCTTTTCCCTCAGGGCGTCGTCGTCCTGGAAAAGCTCGGAGACCTGCCAGCCGATCTTGGCATACTTGTCCGAATAGAAGGGCGCGATGCCGGATTTGGTGGAGCCGAAGGACTTGCCGCCCAGTCTCTCCTCTTCGCACTGGTCGAACAGGATGTGATAGGGCATGACGAACTGGCACCGTTCGGAGATCATGATCTGGGGAGCCGGCACGCCTCTTTCCTCAATGCTTTTCAGTTCCCCGAAAAGAATGGGGATATTCAGAGCCACGCCGTTGCCGATGATGTTCATGACATTCTGGTGGAATACGCCCGAAGGAAGGGTGTGGAGGGCAAATTTACCGTACTGGTTCTTAATGGTATGGCCCGCATTGGCACCGCCCTGAAAGCGGATGACGATATCCGCCTGGTCGGCCAGCGTGTCAGTGATCTTTCCTTTTCCCTCGTCGCCCCAGTTTGCGCCTACTACTGCTTTTACCATCTCAGTAAATCCTCCTGTATACAAAAAACCTTATACATTGATCTCGGCATTCACTCCAAGCGCTTCCCGGTTCTCCTCCAGCATGGGACGGACCACATCCTTCAGGTATTTTTCCACCTGGTGGGGAGCACAGCCCACGTATCTGGCGGGATCCATGGATTTCTCCAGCTCCTCCAGGGACAGGTTGAAGGCGGGATCTTCCGCGATCAGCTCCAGAAGGTTGTTGTCCAGACCTTCCTCCTTGACCCTTCTGCCGGCCTGCATGGACAGCTCGCGGATCCTCTCATGCAGCTCCTGGCGGTCGCCGCCTGCCTTGACGGCGTCCATCATGATGTTCTCGGTGGCCATGAAGGGAAGTTCGGACCGGAGCCGCTTTTCGATGACCTTGGGATAGACCTTGAGGCCGTCGGTCACGTTGATGCACAGATCCAGAATGCCGTCGATGGCCAGGAAGCCTTCGGGCACGGACAGGCGCTTGTTGGCGGAATCGTCCAGGGTCCTCTCGAACCACTGGGTCCCTGCGGTCACCGCCGGGTTCAGCACGTCGATCATCACATAGCGGGACAGGGAGCAGATGCGCTCGCTGCGCATGGGATTTCTCTTATAGGCCATGGCGGAAGATCCGATCTGGGATTTCTCGAAGGGCTCCTCCACTTCCTTGAGGTGCTGCAGGAGGCGGATGTCGGTAGCCATCTTCATGGCGGACTGGGCAATGCCGGAAAGGGCGTTCATGACGATGGTATCGATCTTGCGGGGATAGGTCTGGCCGGATACGGAAATGCAGCCGTCAAAGCCCATCTTCTCCGCGATCATGGGATCCAGAGCGTCCACCTTGTCAAGGTCTCCCTCAAAGAGCTCCAGGAAGGAAGCCTGGGTGCCCGTGGTGCCCTTGCTGCCCAGAAGGCGGAGGCCGCCCAGCACGTGATCCACTTCGCCAAGGTCGATCATGAATTCCTGCAGCCAGAGAGAGGCTCTCTTGCCCACGGTAGTGGGCTGGGCCGGCTGGAAATGGGTAAAGCCCAGGGTGGGCAGGTCCTTGTATTCGTCCGCGAACCTGGCAAGGGCCGCGATCACGTTGATCAGCTTCTTCCTGACCAGGCGCAGGGCTTCCCGCATGATAATGACGTCCGTATTGTCGCCCACGTAGCAGCTGGTGGCGCCCAGGTGGATGATTCCCTTGGCTTTGGGGCACTGGAGGCCGTAGGCGTACACATGGCTCATGACATCGTGGCGGACCTGTTTTTCCCTGGCCCTTGCGTCCTCATAGTTGATGTCTGTGATATGCTCCTTCATCTCGGCGATCTGCTCGTCCGTGATGGGCAGTCCCAGTTCCTTCTCTGTCTCGGCCAGAGCGATCCAGAGGCGGCGCCAGGTGCTGAATTTCATGTCAGGTGAAAAGATGTACTGCATTTCCCGGCTGGCGTATCTCTCCGAGAGGGGGCTTACGTATCTGTCATTTGCCATTTTTATTTTTTTCTCCATTCCGGAGCGCCGGATGACACAGGAGGCGGCCGCGGCGCTCCGCGCGGCTCCCCCGCCGGCCCCCTTTTCCTTAAAGAAGGCCCTTTTTAAGCAATCTCAGTATATCAGCAAAATCCGATTCGTCAACTGCCGCTGCGATACTGGGCAGCGGCGTCCGCCAGGCGGTAGGCGATCAGGGAGTCCAGTTCCGAAGTCCTTTCCTCTCTCTTCAGCTGCCGCATCTTCCGGATCATCCTGGCTTCGGACCCGTTCCTGTAAAGAGCGTCCGCCTCCTGGATCCGTCTTTCCGCCTCCTTGGAGGCCAAGTAAAGCTCGGGATGGCGCTGGACATAGCCGAAGTATGTTTCCTCCGCCAGTCCCATCCTGAGAGAAGCCATCAGAAGGACGCCCGCCTCCGGGTCTCCCGTTTCCTTAAAGACCTTCTGGAAGCACCGGGCCGCCTTTTCGTAGAGGAAGTCCCTGGCAAAGGCCCTGCCCCGGTCCATAAGCTCATCGCTGGTCTGCGGGGGCGCCTGGGCCGGCTTTTCCTCCCCGGGGGCAGGCTTTTCCTCCCCGGGAACGGGAGCCTTTACGGCTTTCAGCACCTGGACCGGCCTGTCGTCTGCCTTTTCCTTCCGGGCGGCGGGATCCTCACGGCTTAAGTGAACGGCGGGGACCGGAGCGGATCTGACCAGGTCTCCCGTGGTCCTGTCCTCCTTTTCCAGCTCGTACAGGGCGCTGAGCGCCGCTCCCTTGCTGTAGAGGTTGCTGCCCTGGTAGAGCTTTCTGCCCTGGCCCATGTAGCGGAGGGACTGCTGCATCCAGTGTCCCAGGAAAGCGTCCCCGGCCAGATATACGGTGCGGAACTGGCCCTTGACGCCTGGCAGCACGGTCATGTCCCTGAAGGCCTGGAAAAGGATCTGGTCCTTGCGGCTGGGCGGATCCGAGGAGGGCAGGTTCCAGTGTCCCTCCTGCACCTCGTAGCGGGAAGCGTCCTTCCGGTTGGGGAAATACAGGGTGGAGACGGACAGCCGCCCTTCCGGCGTCAGGTCGCAGAGGACAGAGTCTCCGGGCCTCCGCTCCCTGCTCTGCATAAGAATATAATAATAGAAGGAATCCGTATGGGTCTGGATCCGGATCCTCTCTTCCGGCAGGGAAAGGCCGGCCAGGGCCCTCTTCAGGGCTTCTTTCATTTCCGGCGTGTCGTAGGCCGTGGTACAGACCAGAAGGCCGATCCTGTCGGCGGGGATCCTGGAGGCAAAAAGGGAGAAGGCATAGGAAAGAAAACCGCCCAGCAGGGGGACCGGGTCCAGGCTTTCCTCTCCCAGAAGAAGAGGGACCCCGTCTCTGCAGCACTCCAGAAGGCCCTCTGCCGCCGGGATCTCCAGAGCCTCCCTGGCCGCTGCGGCCTCCCTCCCGAACAGCCAGCTCCCGTTCCTTGATCTGGCGGCCGTAAGGGGGATCATGCTGTCCTTTTCGTCCTCCGACGTGGAGAGGGTCTCCGGATCGGATCTGGCACCCGCATAGATGCCTCCCTCTGCCGCCTTCGCGTTCACGGCGGAAATCTGGCAGAAGGAAGCCTGCAGATCCAGGCCCACAAGATATTCAGTTCCTTCTTTTCCGGTCAGATTCATCTGCGATTTCTTTCTTCGCGGCTTACCGGGGGCTGTTTTCCTCCCCCGCCTTCCCGAACAGGGCATCCGCGATCCTTTCATTTTTATAATACTGCTCCAGCAGGGAAATGACGGCTTCCGTCTGTCCCTGCTGCCTGGCTGTCATGACCCGGTCCAGGGCGGCGAAGCGGTCCTGGTCCTCACAGGGGACCACAGGCTTTCTGACGGCCTTTCCCTCTGCCACCGTATGTCTTCCGGAGGGATCGTCCGTCACATAGTATTCCACCTCTTCCCCGGTAAAGACGGGAAGGGCGCAGACGTAGGTCCCTTCGAACATGCGCCGCATGATCACCCTGTCCTCAAAGCCGGGCTGCTTTCCGCCTCCGGCAGGGAGACGGGGATGAAGGGTCAGACGGTCCCCTCTCACGTCCTCCCCGGGCGTGCAGGTGATAAAGGTATGGTGCTTCCACGCATCCAGACGGGGATCCGCCTCCCGGTAGTGCATGAAGAAGGGGAAGAGGATCCGGCGGTCCAGAAGGGATCTCACACAGGAAGCCGCTGCGGCCTTCTCCTCCGCGGACATGCCCGCTGCTCCTGCCATCTGCCTGAGCCAGACAAGGCGGCAGGGGTCCCAGGCGGGATCGTCCTCCCTGATCAGTTCTCCGCAGAGCATGATCAGATCCATAAGGTCTCCGGACGCCTCCCTGCCCTCCAGGAAAAGGCTCCTGCACAGGGGGATCAGAAGAGGCGGCAGGACGCTTCTGGCGTCGGGCAGGGCCGCGCAGGACGCTGCCAGTCTTTCATAGGCAGGGGTGACCGAGCCGGAGAACTGCAGCTGTTCGCAGAGCCTGCGGATCAGGTTCTCGCAGGGAAGTCCCGCTTCTTCCATGACCTGCCGGACCTCCTCCAGCTCCTGAGAAAGTCCCACGAAATAGGCGGCCGTATAGTTTAAAAGGGCGGGATAGCGGTCTCCCTTCTGAAAGGCTTCGAAGCAGAGCTCCGCCAGAACGGGGTCCCTTCTCTGGGCAAAGTCCTCGGAAGCACTCTCGCAGATCCGGCAGAGGGTATCGTCCCGGATCCCGAAGCTTCCCCGCTTCAGAAGGATGGACAGGGCCTCCCGGCTCTTTCCCAGGACCATGTAGTCCAGGATCCGGCTCCTCCATACGGGCCGCTCCAGCTGTCTGGAGCAGGCCGAAAGGATCTCCTGCATCCTGGAAAGATCCGCCTTCTCCCTTTCGTAATCCAGAACGCCGGAAAGCAGGATATCCCTGCATTCCTCCGTCAGCTCTCTGGAGGACAGAAGGCTCAGGCAGAGATTTTCCTCCCTGGAGCCCACATGCACCTGTCCGTCCCGGATCCCGATCAGGGCCAGGAGGAAGGGAACGTTGCGGCTCTCGGGGGCCGCCGACCAGAGGATCTCCTTTTCCTCGGGGGTGAAGGAATTCCTGTCCTCTTCCCCCTCCAGGTATCCGGTGACGGCGTCTCCCGGCACCAGGGTCCGGATTCCCTTCCGGTCGGAGACCAGGATCACGTTGTCGTCGCCGTAGACCGGCATGCAGGAGAGGCCTCCCGAGCAGGATACGGCCTGCTCGCTCAGGGTATAGTCATTGACCAGGATCAGGGTGTCGGACACGGACTGGCCGGCCCTGATCACGGCCGCGTAGACAAAGGGCACCAGGGCCCTGATATCGGCCAGGCCCAGATCTCTGTCGGTCAGGGCCGCCCGGTACAGGATCAGCAGGTCTTTCCCCGCTCTCCCCTTCCGGACCTGGTCCTGCAGAAAGCCGCGGATCCTGCCCAGGTTCGAGACATAGCTGTCGTGCAGGTCTTCTCTCTTCTCATAGAGCTTTCTGTATACAAAGGCCCGGACATCCGCGGTCATGGAATGGCAGAATTCCAGATCCTCCAGGATAAAGTCGGGGATGTTCTCGTCGCCGCTGCCGGGGCAGGAATAGATAAAGGCTTCTTCCAGTCCCCGCAGGCGGATCCCCGCCTCCAGGGCCCTGGCGTACCAGACATGGACGCCGGGAGAGACGTTCTCCTCCCGGATCAGAAGAAGACAGATCCTCTGCAGGATCTCTTCCTTCATGGACTCCAGGCTCTCCTGCTCCCAGGCCAGGGTCAGGATCCTCCAGATGGCTCTGGACCAGCCCCTGGAGTTGTCCACCAGGATCAGCACCTCTTTCATGACCTCCTCCGTCATGATGCCCCGCCTGACGGCATAGAGCAGGATCTGCAGGAGGTAGGATCCGTCCTGGCGGTTCCTGAGGAGGTAGGAGTCTCTTTCATGGACCATGGCGGGATTGCTGCGGATCATCTGCCAGGCCTCCATGTACAGGACAGGCGTCCTGGAGCCCCTGGCGTACTGACGGCGCAGGAATTCCCATTTGGCAGTGGACTCTTCGGCGTACTCCGGCTCCATCTGCATGTAGAACCAGGCGATCCGCCAGTTGGAGCGGCTCTTGGCGTAGCGCTCCCTGAGGACACGGAAGATCCTGCCCTCCATGTATTCGTCGTCATAACACAGGCCCGTCAGATAGAGCCTGTAGCAGTAGAGTTCGTCGCTCTCATAGCGGTACTGCTGGAAGGACATTTCCTGGAAGGTCCCCCGGGGAACGCCGGCCATGTAGCGGCGCATATTTGCCAGGTCGTCCGCCGCGTCCCGGAGCCTTCCTTCGTCGATCATCAGATGGATGTTCATGAGGCGGGCCAGGGACCCGTCCCTGTCATAGAGGGAAAGGCGGTCCAGAAGCCTTCTGGTCTCGCTCCTCCATTCCTCCCTGCCGATCCTGCCGCAGGCATAGTCCTGCCAGTTGTCCGTCAGCATAAGAAGGCAGGCCCTGATCTCCCTGCGGGGAAGGGCGTCTCCGTCCCTCCTGCAGCTGTAGCGGATGCTGACGGGAATGCGGATCTCTCCCCCGGGCCAGGTCAGAAGGATCTCCCCGCAGTTATTGCCTGCGTGGAGCCTGGCGATCTGCACGGTCACCAGGATGGTCAGCTCGTTTTCCGTAAAGGCGTTCCCCTCGTAGAAGGTACGGGGCACGGAAAGAAAGTCCCCTGTTACGGAGACCCTGAGCCTGGTATGGCCCCAGCCGGTCCTCCGCACCCTGAGGGCATAGTCCGCCTGCCTCTGCCTGACGGTATAGCCCCTGCCCAGCAGCTGGGCGTCCAGGGCCCCTGAATCTGTTTCAAAGCTGACGGGAGCCTTTCCGAGGGCCTGGATCAGGAACTGCTCCATGGCGCTGTCCACGGAGCTTGAACGCACAAGTCCCCTCCAAAGGGCCCTGTGATGAGGATCCTTCAGGGTCTTCTCAAAGTCCGGTGACCGGAAGCGCTCCGCGGCCTGGTACCAGTCCGTGCGGGCCAGTTCCAGAAAGCGGTCCTCAGTGCCGGATGCGGGCGATGTCCCCTCTTTGTCGGGAAGGCTGATCAGGACGTGATAGGGGATCCTGTACTCCCCCTGGCTGGAAATGATCCGGAAGAATCCGTCCACCCGGTCCCCCTCCTTCAGATTCCTGGCGGAAAAGCGCCAGGAAAAGGAGCCGGCTCCGCTGCCGAAGCGGGGCTGGGGGCATTCCATGCAGATGCCGCCCGCGTGGACCACGCCCTCAAAGGATCTTCCCTGGTCATGGCGCACGGAAATAAAACCGTCGACAGTGCGCCCCTCGTCCACGGTCAGATTCAGTTCTTCAGTAGAAAATATCAGTCCGGACATAAAATAATCCCCTTGGAAAATCAGTTCCAAGGGGATTATATCATAACATTCCTTTACTGTGACAAATCTTAAGAAGGGATTGGTCAGAGGGCCTTATTCGGCGCTCTCTTCCTCTGCCTTTTCCTCTTCGGGCTCTTCCTTTTCGTCCCCGGCCTTTGTCAGCATCAGCATGATCTCGTTGCTGCGCTCCACAAATCTGCTCATGCCTTCGGAGGACAGAGGAGCGTTCTGCAGGCTTGCCAGATCGTAGAGCTGCTCGTAGATCAGCTCTGTCTTTTTGTCTTCCGCATGATCAAGGGCAAATCTGACCAGGGGATGGACCGCGTTCAGCACCAGGGTCTGGCCTTCCTTCAGATATTCGTCCATGCCGAATCCCATGCCCTGGGCGGCGTACATCTTCATCATGTCGGCCATGCGGCGGCTCTGCTCGTCCACGGTCAGGATGGAGGAGATCTTCTGGTCCCTGAGGTTCTGCAGGCTGACCTTCAGCTTGTCGTTGCCGGCGGCCCTGCGGACTGCATCCAGGATCTTCTCTTCCTTCTCCTTCAGCTCCTCGGCGCTCATCTGGCCCTCGTCGGCCTTTAAGGCGTCCTGGAGGCCTGCGTCGATCCTGGCGAAGTGGATGCCTTCGTTCTTGGCTTCCAGCTGCTGGATGAAGGGCTGGTCGATGTTGTCGGGAAGTACAAAGGCCTGCATCTTCTGCTCGCGGAACATCTTAATGTACTGGCTCTGCTGCTGCTCGTCCGTTACATAATAGATGGTGCGGTCCTTCTTGTCTTCTTCCTTCTTGTCTTCTTCCTTCTTCTCGCCGGCAGCTTCCACCACCTCGGCTTCGACCTTCTCGCCGTTCTCGTCCACGGCGCCGGCCTCTTCGGTATCGGTCTTATTGACCTCCAGAGCCTCGGGCAGGGTCAGGAATTTGCCGTCCAGGTCGCGGAAGAGGATGTAGTCTGTCATCTTTTTGCAGAACTTGTCATCCTTGAGGCAGCCGTACTTGATGAAGGGGCTGATGTCGTTCCAGTACCTGTCGTAGTTTTCCTTGTCGGTCCTGCACATGCCGGCCAGCTTGTCCGCTACCTTCTTGGTGATGTAGTCGGAGATCTTCTTGACAAAGCCGTCGTTCTGCAGGGCGCTTCTGGAAACGTTCAGAGGCAGGTCGGGGCAGTCGATCACGCCCTTAAGGAGCATCAGGAACTCGGGAATGACTTCCTTGATGTTGTCGGCGATGAATACCTGGTTGTTGTAGAGCTTGATCACGCCTTCCGCGGACTCATACTCCAGGTTGATCTTGGGGAAGTAGAGGATGCCCTTTAAGTTGAAGGGATAGTCCATGTTCAGGTGGATCCAGAAGAGGGGCTCCTTGTAATCGGCAAAGACCTTGCGGTAGAAGGCCTTGTATTCCTCGTCGGTGCAGTCCTTGGGGGTCTTGGCCCAGAGGGGATGGATATCGTTGACAAGCTCCGGCCTTCTGCGGATCTTCAGTTTCTTTTCCCCGGGCTCTTCGCCTTCCCCCTTCTCTTCCTGCTTCAGCTCCTCGATGACCACGTCCTCGGGCCTTCTCTCGGACTCTTTGATGATGTCGGTCATGGAGGTATTGGCTTCCGTCAGATAGATCTCCACGGGCATAAAGGAGCAGTACTTTTCAAGCACTTCCTTTGCCCTGTAATAGTTGGCGAACTCGGTGCAGTCATCGGACAGGTGCAGGGTAATGGTGGTGCCGAAGGCATCCCTCTTTGTCTCTTCCAGGCTGTATTCGCTGCCGCCGTCGCATTCCCAGTGGACCGCGGGGGCATCCGCCTGATAGGACTTTGTATCGATGGTGACCAGGTCGGAGACCATGAAGGCGGAATAGAAGCCCAGGCCGAAGTGGCCGATGATCTGGTCGCTGCTGGCCTTGTCCTTGTATTTCTCCAGGAAGGCTTCCGCGCCGGAGAAAGCGATGTTGTTGATGTATTCGCGGACTTCTTCTGCGGTCATGCCCAGGCCGTTGTCCGTGACGGTGATGGTCTTTTCGGCGGGATCCGTGACCACGTCGATGCGGGCCTTATATCCTTCGGGGAGCTCGAAATCGCCCATCATATCCAGCTTTTTCAGCTTGGTGATGGCGTCGCACCCGTTGGAGACCAGTTCCCTCAGGAAGATGTCGTGGTCGGAATACAGCCACTTCTTGATGATAGGAAACATATTTTCGCTGTTAATGGATAATGATCCTCTTTCCATGATTGTCGCTCCTTTATGTAAGATTTGCTCCGGACCGGGGTCCGGGGCCGCTTATGGACAGGTTTGTCTTCACAGATACAGAGTTTATTACTGTCACCGGAAAAAGTCAACAAAAAATTAGCACTCAGAAAGTCTGAGTGCTAGTAATTCCTCCTGCTGCTTCCCTGTCATCCCGCATCTGCCTTCAGCTTCCCGCGCAGAAACGGACATAGGCGCTCCGGAAGGTATTGGCGGCACCGGCGGTGGCATCCACCGTATTGACCTCAATGGTATTCCAGAGGCCGGCGTTCAGATCCACGTCGATCCTGGAAAGAAGAGCCTGGTACTGGCTCTCAAAACCGCCTCCCAGAGAGGAGCAGGTCTTGGCCGCCAGGGCATAGCGGCAGAACATGTCCGTCAGAGCCTCCCTGTCCGTTCCCAGATATTCCTTTTCGACGGCGCTGAGGCTTTCGTAGTAGGCTCCTGCCGCTTCGGCCGCCTTCTGCTTTTCCGCATTGGTCAGCATGATGTTGTCCTGGACGGCCATGATATTGACGGTCATGACCCGGACCAGCTGGTT
>CAMOGQ010000079.1 GCA_946614165.1 uncultured Lachnospiraceae bacterium | reverse complement strand
TTTTATGATCCAGATATTTTTCGTATTTTGGTTCATCTAATCAGCGGGTCTACACTAATAAATTATGCCCTCGATCTTCTTTCGAAATCAGATGAAGAAAATAATCTTAAATTGGCAGAGAAGGCTTTTTTCAGCCGACTGGCCAATCTGTATTATAAGAGAAGCGCAGGTTCAATTGTGATATCTCTTTCTCTTGATTCAACTCATGAATAGAAAAGGAAACAAAGTCAAAAATATATTACTGAGCAAATACGTGGCTCAATGAAATGATCATAGACTAAATATTTTGCTTTTATGAAAAAGTGATGCATATGGATGACGGATGACGGTCGGCGCCGGAATAATCGTTTTACTGCAGATTTGGCACTTATGAAACAGAAAGGTCTTTTTCCGTTATCCATTTGTTACCTTTTTTATGGCATGATAAAATGTTTTCTGAACAGGTCCCTGAATGCTGCTATACAATTACTCCAGGAGGAATAAGCAATGGGCAATTTCAGTCTTTCCTTATGCAGACTATTCCAGAACTATCCGCTTGTAAAATATCGTACTTCTGTTTCTGATGACCGATATGAACTGAACGTTATACTGATTGGGTCCGGCTCGCGCATGGATACCATCCTTCAGGAGCTTCTGATAAACGGTCAGATCCTCGATACCGATCTTAAGGTCACCGCCTTTACTCCAAATGCCGCCCGCTCTTCCAAGTCGCTGACGGTAAAAGCTCCGGAGCTGATCAAATATGTGCATATCTCCTGCAATGGGACGGAAGTAAATGCCCCGGCAGACGAAGATGTTTATGCCTGGATTCATTACCGCTCTATCAGCAAAGATAATGAGAGCTTTCTTCAGGATATCTCTGGCGTCAGAGCATCCGGCAGTAATTATGTGATCATATCCACCGGGAATGATTCTCAGAATTATGCTTATGCACAGATGATGTCTGCCCTGTTTGGGAAGGGATCTGTCATCTCTTTTGTCCAGAACCGAAGACCGGCGGAAGAGATAAATGCAGAATCGGACATATTTGCGTTCGGTTTCCAGAAGGATACCGCCTATCTGGAACAGCTTGAGTCCATTGCATACAATCTTCATTATGCTTACTGCAAGAGTGCAAACGACCGTGCCTCAAACAGCCAGATCCGTGCCGCTTTTAACGACCCTTACAATTATGTCTCAAATCTGAAAGCGGCCATGCATATTCAGGTAAAGCTTGCATGCTGCGGCATCGATACATCTGATAATCATATGGCTGCAGAAGCTTTTTCGGAACTGATGACAGAGGACCCCTCCATTGTCAATCGCCTGGCTGCTTTGGAACACCGGCGCTGGATGATGGAAAAAATGCTGAATGGATTTACCCAGGCAGAATCTCTTAACATGATTTACTGCGGCAACGGTATTACAACGCATGACAGCGCCCAAAAATGGCATACCTGCCTTGTGCCCTGCAATGAAACCAGCCAGCTTATTTCGACAGACTGGAAGGATCCCTTTAATCCAAGAGAGGAACTGGATCCACTGGATCGGATTTCATTAAGGATTCATGCAAAGTGCGGTCAGATTGCAGTGGGCAACCGGGAGCTGATCGAAGACACGCTTTCCGTTATAAAAAATACGGCATTAAGATTTTTCAAGGGCCATAAAGCTGTTCTGCCGGCCGTGTACTCAATGGAGCTTGCCATCTCCCAGATGTGGCAGAACAAGAGAAGTGCTTTATCGATTTATGAGGGAAATTATCGTACCATAGCTGATACCATATCTTCTGTCAGCAAGCCTATGGCTGCCCATCTGATGCAGTCTCTTTCTTTATTGAATGACGCACTTGCACCTTTGAAAGAGTTTGTTTCCTTTAAGGACTACAAGGAGCAGGACCGTTTACTGATCAGACAGATTCCATTCGCCCTGACTCATAAAAAACAGCCGGTTCTCATCAGACTCCTGTCTGATAATAATATGGACAGCGTATATACGGCATGCCGTCTGGAACCGGACCGGGTTATATTTGTGGATATCGTTGCTTCACATAATGACTATCTGAAGTTCAGGGAACATGCATCTATCATCAGCAGATTTCTGAAACAGTCTTTCCCTGATATTCTCCAGAAGTACCAAGTGATCCTTCCGGAAAAACTGGCTGATGAGTATTCCAAAAAGATCCGTTCTGTCACATCCCAGAGCATTAAAATTCACACTACAGACAGAATCAGTTATCAGAATGTATCAGGGATTCTTTATGAAATTGCCCGGGAGTCCGGCGCTGATTACATAGACGTTACGAAAGGCAATCCGCTGCTGATCATGTGCGCAGCTAATGCCGGGACCTCTGTCATCGCTCAGTCGCCCGGCTCCATGACGGATATACTAAATGCTCCCGAAGTCAGATATCCTTCCCCGGAAAAGGCCATCACAGTCAAGGAAATGTTTGATCTTTCGGGGACTGTTCTTGTGAAAGAACGGGACGCATCCGTACTTTCCGACCTTTCCGGAAAATACAAGAAGATCTATAAGGCTTCCATAGATGCTTCCAACTGGGACGACTTCTGTCAATTCATTTATGTTAACAAACAGAATATTGTAAAATTTCCCGCTGTCAGAGAAACGGATAAGATCGTAAAAAAGTCGATTACTCTTAATACAGATACTGCCAACGCACTGCTTCCGGCATTGCTCGAACTGGAAAAAACAGGATATTTGAGCGGCATTTTTGTGGCAAGTGATTTAAGCGGCCAGAGAAGTATTTCTTTTAAGATTGCAGGTGATTCGGCTGGTGACATGGTAAGCGAAAGGATTCACCAGTGCGCCGATAATTATACACCTTCTACTTCCTACAAACTTGGGATCAAAGAAAAACGATATGCTGTCATCGGCTCGGATCTTCTGGTTAAAGGTTTAAAACTTCCGGCAGAAAAAAAGGAAGAGTACAGGGATATTCTTAACACACTTGCTGCCAATAATCTGTTGCTTGATTATGCAGTTGACAACACAAATAAGAATGATCCCAAATTCTCTTTCCAGTTTGCATCAAGAGATGTACTCCGTGTATTCGAGAAAGGCGGGAATGCTCTTGAATACTATATCTATTATTCGGCGCTTCTGGATGCTCATTTTAATGACGTTGAGATGGGATGGAAGTTCTACCATTCTGTGGAAGAAGATTCTGCTCAAAATGAACTTGATATCATCTGTACCAAGGGTATATCTTCGCTGTTTATTTCTGCTAAGACTGTGTCGAAGAATCACGTTTCATCTGACAGAGAATATCTGAAGTACATAATCTATGAAATTTCACTGGAGGCTGAACGCTTCGGAATCAATGCAAAAGCTGCTCTGGCCATGCCGGAGGTCGATCAGTTCAAGTTCAACAAACAGAAACAGGAATGGGAATTCAGTTCGGAAGTGAAAAACGCTTACAGCCGCGGCGTATATCTGATAGGAAAAGAATGCTTTAAGGATGATGCACTCGGTGAGGTTCTGGACCGGATCGCAGACGGACGGGAAGACTGGTGCGATTTTTTGAAACCTCAGGCATAGAGCGTATCTGACCTGACACTCCTATCGGGATTAAGGGGTCCATTGCAGTGATGGATCCCTTTTTATTTCATATTTCAGGAAAAAATCTCATTGGCGGAATGCAAGTCAATGGACAGCTGAATAACAGCCTTTTCCTTTGAGGTACTTTTACACAGGGGCCCTGCCGGTTGTTTTTTCTTCTGGAGAGTCAAAGGAATGTGGCATTCTGCAGCTTTACGAAGCTGGAAAGCTGGCCGCGTCTGGAAGATGAGGGAAATATGAAATACATGGCAAACCCAAGCAGAAAATGAATATTCGGATTAAACAGCCAAAAATAATGGAATCGGTTTTCAGGAGCCTTTTGAAGGCGGTAATCCCTTTTTTGTCCTTTCTGTTTTTTCGGTACTGAATGTATTGACCATATATTATCTGCCAGGACGGTCTATTTTAACTATTTGGAATATGTTTTATAAGACATACACGTCTCCGCTCTGACAGTTTACAAAGTTATGTATATTTGGTAGAATAAATACTGTGATTTGTGACTGGTAAGGCAGGCAAGACTCACAAGGCGTTTGACCAAAGGTCAGGCGGTTTTTGTGTGTCAGGCCTGTTTTTTGTTTTTAAAACAAACCGGATACAGATCTCAGGGGAAATTATAGGGGAGATTTGTACAGAAGCGATTTAGAAGATAGGTATGGATAAGAAGCTTGCAAATGATGAAATGATCGTGACCAAGGCCCTCAACAACAACATGGTCCTGGTCAGAGACAGCGAGGGTATAGAGCGGATCTGCCAGGGGAAGGGGATCGGCTTTCAGAAAAGGGCCGGAGACAGGATCAGATGGGCTCAGGTGGAGCGGTCCTATATTCCGGAGAACGAACAGGACAGAAGACACTTCCAGCAGCTCTTTACCGAGATCCCGGACGAATACTGGGAGATCGCGGAGAAAGTCATTAACTACGGAAAAGAACACTACAAGATCAAGGTCAGGGACCTGGTGATCCTGCCCCTCTGCGACCATATGGCAGGGGCTGTGGAGCGATATAAAAAGGGAACGGTCCTGTCCAATCCCATGCTCTGGGATATCAAGAGGGTCTACGCCGACGAGTTCCAGATCGGCAAGTATGCCCTGAAGATCCTGCAGGAACGCTTCGGAGTGGAAATGAAGGAGGACGAAGCGGCCTTTCTGGCCTATCACTTCGTCAACGCAGAGCTGGGATCCATGCCGGGCATATCTCCTGATTCCATGGCCAGGCTGATCTCCTCCGTGCTGGATATCGTCCAGGAGTCCTTCCAGATCACCTTAAACGACGAGGACTGGAATTATCAGAGGTTTGTGACCCATCTGAAGTTCTTTGCGGCCAGAATCGTGCAGCGGTCCGGCTATCAGGATGAGGCGGACGACGAGCTCTTCGGAGAGCTTTCCGAACGGTATAAACCTGTCAGAAAGTGCGTGGACAGGATCGCAGACTTTATTCTGATCAATTACCACTACGATCTGAGCATGGATGAAAGGCTCTACCTTTTGATCCATATCCAGAGAGTGACCAAGCGGTATCTGAAGAAGAAAAAGGTTCCTTCTTCAGAGAGTGATTAACTTTGGCTGAATGCGGCGGAGCAGGGGCGCATAAGATAAATGTGTCCCGCTTTGCCGCCGGCAATATTGCAACATTAAAAGCAGACTTTTGCCGGTCTTACATGGGGGATGACGGGGGAGGCTGCGAAGCATCCTTAGGAAAAAGGGGGTATTTCAACATGGCACTGGATTATGTATCCACATCAAAACAGATCGTCGATGCAGTCGGCGGAGCTGGCAACATCGCCACAGCGACCCACTGTATGACCAGACTCCGTCTGGTCCTCAACGACGAGAGCAAGGCGGACGACGCCAAGGTCAACAAGATCAAGGGCGTCAAGAGCGTCATCAAGCAGGGCGGTCAGTATCAGATCGTCATCGGCAATGAGGTTTCCAACCTCTTCAAGGAATTCGAGAAGCTGGGGAACTTCTCCGAATCCGGAAATGCCGCTCCCGCAAAGCCGGAAGGCAACGTTTTACAGAGACTCATGGGATTTGTCGCAGGCTGCATGACACCGCTCCTGCCGGCGATGCTTGGAACAGGTATGGTCAAGGTGCTTCTGACCCTTCTGACCACCTTCGGCCTCATGAGCAGCACCTCTACCACCTATACCTTCCTTTTCGGCATGGCCGACAGCTTCTTCTACTTCCTGCCTGTATTCCTGGCCGTTCAGATCGCCAAGAAGACCAATCACACAGTGCCCATGTTCATGGTCATCGGCGCCATGCTCTGCTATCCGGACATCACAAATCTTCTGGGCGGCGCCGTGGAAGGAGCTCCCATGGGAACCTTCCTGGGCATGACCTGCACCTATATCTTCGGTGTTATTCCGGTCATTTCCGCATCCTATACCTCTTCGGTATTGCCTATCCTTCTCATGACCCCTGTCATGTGCTGGGCGGAAGACTTTGCGGACAGAGTATCTCCCAACGTGCTCAAGGCTTTCCTGAAGCCCATGCTGTTCTTCCTGATCTGCACCCCCGTTGCCTTCTGCGTCCTGGGACCCATTGGCAACGTCCTTGGTAATCTGATGAGCGGCGTATTCTCTGCCATGTACAATACTGTGCCCTGGCTCACCGTCGGCATCCTGTCGGCCATCATGCCTTTCATCGTCATGACCGGAATGCACTATGCATTAATTCCTCTCTGCATGAACAATATGGCTACCCTGGGCTATGACGTCATCGTTCTCGTGACCATGTTCTGCTCCAACATCGCACAGGGCGGCGCTTCTCTCGGCGTTGCCGTCAAGACCAAGGATACCGAGACCAAGTCCGAAGGCATTGCCTGCGGTATCTCCGCCATCGTTGCAGGCGTTACCGAGCCTGCCATGTACGGTATCAACCTCCGCTACGGCAAGCCCATGATCGGTGCCGTTGCCGGCGCAGGCGTGGCCGGCCTGATCGCCGGTATCTTCGGCGTCAAGGGCTATACCATGGGCGGTTCTCCCTCTATCCTGTCCCTGATCCAGTTCATCGGCGGTGACAGCCCCATGCGCGGCGTCATCTTCGGTGCCATCGCTGCAGTCGCTTCCATCGGCCTTTCCTTCTTCCTGACCACCGTTCTTTATAAGGACCCCGAAGGCATGGGCGAAGAAGCTCCAGCCGAGGAAGAGGAAGAACAGGCTGCAAAGCCTCTGGTGGAGAAGATCGAACTGGCATCTCCCATGACCGGCAAGGTCCTGGATATCGATAAGGTTCCGGATGCTGTATTCTCCTCCGGCGCTCTGGGACAGGGCGTTGCCATTCTTCCTACGGACGGCAGAGTGGTTGCACCTGCTGACGGCACTGTTTCCAACCTGATGGATACAGGCCATGCCATTGCTCTGACCACGGACAGCGGCTGCGAGATCCTGATCCACGTAGGTCTGGATACCGTACAGCTGGAGGGCAAGCCCTTCAAGTATGCTGTCACCGAGGGACAGAAGGTCAAAAAAGGCGACCTCCTTATTACCGCTGATCTGAAGATGATCACCGATGCAGGCTACAAGATCCATACCCCGGTCCTGGTGACCAATTCCGACGATTATGTATCCGTTAAGATCGCCGAGACCACAAATATCTCCGCAGGCGATTCTCTGATGACCATCTGCTGATCCTCTTAAAGGCTCCTTAGCAGGGCGGCCTGAGCGGCCTGAATGGCCGGAAGGCCGGCAGCCGTCAGGGCAAAAGCCTTTTATCAGGAATGCGGCGGTAAATACAAAAAAAATATAGAAAATATATATCTATACAGAAAACGGTACAGCAGCAATACAGTCAGAAAACGTAAGGCATGCCCCTGCGCCTGCGGGCGCCGGGGTATTTTTCAAAAGAAAATTTTCAAAAAGAAACGGAGGTTAATACATGTCTGTTTTAAGAGATGACTTTCTGTGGGGCGGTGCGGTAGCTGCAAATCAGCTGGAAGGCGCCTGGAACGTGGATGGCAAGGGCCCTTCCACCTCCGATATGTGCACCAACGGCTCTCATGCAGTACCCAAGAGGGTGACCAGGACTATCCTTCCGGATACCTTATATCCCTCTCATGAGGCCATTGACTTTTATCACCACTATGAGGAAGACATAGCCCTCTTTGCCGAGATGGGCTTCAAGTGCTTCCGCACCTCCATCAACTGGACCCGTATCTTCCCCACCGGCATGGAGGAAGAGCCCAATGAAAAGGGTCTGGAGTTCTATGACAGGGTCTTCGACTGCTGCAAAAAGCACGGTATCGAGCCCCTGGTCACTATCTCTCATTATGAGCTTCCCTTCGCTCTGGTGGAGAAGTATAATGGTTGGGAAGGCCGTGAGCTGATCGAGCTGTTCGAGAGATACTGTCATGTGATTTTTGAAAGGTATCAGGGCAAGGTAAAGTACTGGCTGACCTTCAACGAGATCAATGCGGGCACCATGCCTATGGGAACCGTCCTGTCCACCGGCACCTTCAGAGGCTACGAAGGTCCAGTGACCGCGGTACCGGACAAGCCCCAGGAGAGATACCAGGCCCTGCACCATCAGTTCGTTGCCAGTGCCAGAGTGGTCAAATATGCCCATGAGCACTATCCGGAATACAAGATGGGCAATATGATCTGCTTTATCACTTCCTACCCTCTGACCTGCAATCCGGACGATATCGTCAGGAACCAGGAGCAGATGCGGGAGACCAACTGGTACTGCTCCGACGTTATGGTCAGGGGCGAATATCCCGCCTATGCAAAGAGGATCTGGGAGAGAAAGGGCATCACAATTAAGATGGAGCCCGGCGATCTGGAGATCCTGAAAGAAGGCACCGTCGATTTCTATACCTTCAGCTACTACATGTCCAACTGCATCACAGTAGATCCCAATGCCAAGGGAACAGAAGGCAACATCGTGGCCGGAGCAAAGAATCCTTATCTGGAAGCTTCCGCATGGGGCTGGCAGATCGATCCCAAGGGCCTTCGCTATACCCTGAACGAGATCTATGACAGATACAGGATCCCGCTCATGGTCGTGGAGAACGGCCTGGGTGCTTACGACGAAAAGGGCGAGGACGGCATGGTACACGATACCTACCGCATCGACTATCTGAGAAAGCACATCGAGCAGATGAAGGAAGCGGTAAAGGACGGCGTGGACCTTATGGGCTATACTCCCTGGGGCTGCATCGACCTGGTTTCCGCATCCACCGGCGAGATGGCCAAGAGATACGGTTTTATCTATGTCAACAAGTTCGACGACGGCAGCGGAGATTTGAGCAGAGAAAAGAAGGAATCCTTCGAATGGTATAAGAAGGTCATTGAAAGCAACGGAGAGGTACTGTAATGAGCATTATTGTCAATCTGAGATATACGGGAGTAAATGGAAACGCTAAGAAATTTGCTCAGGAGATGGAATCTACCGGTACGGCGGACGCCATCAGGGCGGAAGAGGGGAATCTGCGGTACGAATATTATGTACCCATGAATGACCCGGAGACTGTGCTTCTGATCGATGCCTGGGAGAATCAGGAAGCCATCGATAAGCATCATGCTTCTCCCATGATGCAGACCATTGCTTCCCTTCGGGACAAGTATGACCTGCATATGACCGCGGAGAGATATGTTTCCGATGATGCAGGCTTCTCTGCCCATGACAGCAGCTTTATCAGGAAGTAGGAAAAAGCCTGGCAGGGCCCAGGGCAGCCGAAAACTGCAGTCTGGAAGCGGACAAAACATATATCATAATGTTTTTTAAAGGAAAATAAGAAAGATAAAAATGCAAGTATTTGTCTGAAAACAGGCCATCAAGCAGATGTTTATGGCATAAAGGTATTTAAGAAACATAACAAAACAACAGATAAAATGTTTTAGAATGCTGCAGGCCTGAATGCAGCCTGCGGCATTCTGCCAATACAGCCAAAACAGTTTCAAAAGGCATAAGTGCCTGCTTAAAGCTGCATTGCCCGCAGAAAGGGAAAGCAGCTGAAGCCATAAAAAGCGTAACAACATAAAGGACAGAAAAAGTAAAAACAGCAGATATAACAGAAACAGCAGAGAAAAATAATTGGAATTTCAAAACACAGAATGTCCCCCGGGATCTTATGATTCCGGGGGACACAGGGAAAGAGGAGCGCCGGCCGGCTGGGCCGGCGCTTTCCTGTTATGTATGGATTTTGACAAATGCCTGGATTAAGACAGCGTATGAGAACGTTGCAGAGAAAAGAAAGGAAGATGCAGGGCATCGGGAGAGCAAAAGAGGAGGATACCAAGGCAGAAATGCCTGTGCTGCCTGCAGTGCAGGCGCCGGAATCAGCCGGGCAGGCTCTGTGAGGGTGCATGTAGCTTCAGGGGGGCTGCAAGTACCGCTATCTTATAAGACCCGCAGAGGACAGGCAGGAGCATGGGATTCCTGAATTAAGTATGCCGTGCCGATTCCTGTTTCACTGCCCGGAAACATCAGAATTTCTGAGCATGTTTCGGACTTCCATCAGGGCAAAGCCGAGAATATTGGTGCCGGTCCAGCTGGAAGCGTTTAAACGTTCATCTTCGGTCAGACGTCTTCCGCAGGCCCATACTTTGTCTGTTCCGGCGCATTCAACCAGGTAGGCGTCGCCGGTGGAGAGAAGTATCTCCTTCAGGTCTTCGTTCTGGCTGAATTTGGCCATGAGACCACGGAGAACCACCATCTGGCGGATGCCTTCCCAGACCGGCTGGATATATCCCGATGCTTTTCGGCCGATGGCCTGCTGCTTTGCGGTGTCATCCGTAGCAAGAATCGCAGCGGCAGATGCTTTGTCTCCGAACAGGGTGCATTTTCTGTACATGATGTACTGCTCGACAGAAGAGAAGCGGATTCCGTCCAGATCGAAAGGAGAGGCATACCAGTTGCTCAGATAGCCGTTGGGCTCTTCGGGCAGATGGAAGAAGAAAGCGTCATATTCCCTGCCGGAGATCGTAAGCTTATCGGGGATCCTGCCGTCGTTTTTCAGAGCAGCATATGTTTCGGACAGCCATGCCTGATAATAGTCGTAGTCAGACCGGATCCATCCGTCCAGGAGGTGGCTTAACTGTTTTATTTCTGTGTCGATATCCTTACAGGAGTACTGCTCGGGATCGCGGTTTACGGTCACAAGATGTCTGTTGTCAGGCCGGAAGTCTATACGGTAGATACAGTTGCCGGTCCAGCTTCTGTGGGCAAAGAGAGTATCCCCCTCCATGAACCAGAACCATTTGTCTTCCATTTCCTGGGGAATGTTGCCGCGGCGCAGAACAGCCATCTGCTTTTCTGTAAAGGCTCTGGGAAGAATAAAGGTTTCATGCTGATCCGGCATCTTTTCTGTTTTCCAGTCATTCCGGTCCGCTCTCTTATACCGGCGGACGGCATGCGATTTCAGCACGCCCCGGCCGGTCTCCAGGATCTGATCATCCAGTACGGCAAAGACGATATCCAGAGAAATGTCTTTATGCTTATTGAGGAAATCATTGCAGGCGTCAAATGCCTTGCGCCAGGCTTCCGGGACCGGGTATCCGAAAATTCCGGCGGAGATCAGAGGAAAACCTATGGAACGGCAGTTATTCTCTGCAGCCAGTTCCAGGGACCTGTAATAGGCTCCGTACAGGAGTTTCGGCTCTTTGTGGCTTCCGCCTTTCCATACGGGACCTACCGCATGGATGATGTATCTGGCCTTCAGATCGAAAGCAGGGGTTATGACAGCGGATCCGGTGCTGCAGTGTCCGATTTTGCTGCATGCCTGCTCCAGCTTCTCCCTTCCTGCCGCGGCAAAAATAGCTCCGCAGACACCGCTGCCTGCCCAGAGGCCTTCGTTAGCGGCATTTACAATTGCATCAGTCTTCAGTGCAGTGATGCTGATTTTTTTTATTGAGATGGAACTCATGAGAATATGCTCCTTCCTGTGGTTTCACTAAGACTACCGGATCAGGGAATCAGAGTGGTCGTTTCCCGGGAGACAATATTAAGAGATAAGACATCCTGCACCGGAGCGGTGCAGATGCGGCCTGTAATCAGTTTACTCCATGCCCTGCCTTAATGCGATACAAAAGCTGTCGAAATACCCTCAGGGACTATGCCGGTCCATGCACACAGACTTAGCACAGACTATGCCGTCTTACAACTGCGGGACGGCTGTCAGCCGGGAATGCCGGATGACGGAAAAATAAATCAGGAAATTTCAAAAAAGCCGGAAATTTACACCATGATGGGACTGTGTTACGACATCATGAATTTGTCAACCAGACCTTTATCAACTATAATATACTGTGTCATCTTTTAACATTTTTTAATGAAACAGGTGTGCAGCCGGGATTTGAACAGGATACCAAAGGGATATGAATGATCTTTTCAGATTTGAAAAAAGCATAGTCTTTCTGCTGCTCCTGGCCGTGCTATCTTCCTGCAGCCCGAAAAAGACAGATCCGGTCAGGTCCATGCCGGGAACGGATGAGGCACTGACGGAAGAGGCATCTGCCGGCGGCGGATCCCTTTATGAAACCATTGCGGATCCCAATACGTCCTATGCGGCATACACGCTGGATCAGGGAGCAGTATCCTTCTTCCTTCCCGAGGACTGGGATCTGTATATGGACGGCGGAAGCGTACTGGCCTTCCAGAAGGGAAGTGCCTATTTCCAGGCAGAGCGGGTCAGGGCAGATGGAGAGGAGAAGTCCCTGCATGAGGTGATCGACCAGGAGAGGTCCCTCTGGTTTGAGGACGGCCAGGCGGCCCAGTCGGAAATCACTGAGATCGCGGGCTTTGAGGGAATCGTATCTGCATTTGGCAAAGAATATGAAGGCGGCGGGGCAGGATCCCTGTATATAGGAGCCTTCAGCATCCGCGGCCAGTACTATGTTTTATATTATCAGTCTCCGAAAGCGTATGCCGGGGAGGAATATGAAGCCTTTAAGGATATCCTCGGCAGGGTCCGGGCAGCAGAGGAACTTGTCCCTTCCGCGCTGGCAGAGGGGGATTCTGCAGAAGAGCCAGGACAGGGACGGGGAACTGAAGAGCCGGGAGATGGAGAAAAAGAACCAGCTGCAGATGGAGATCTTGCAGCAGAAGGAACCCCGGCAGAAGAAGGGAAGCGGACTAAAGAGGGGAATGCCTCTTCCGAAGAAGAAAGCGGCTGGCTGGGCTCTGCAGAGGAGAAGGAAAAGTTCCGGGGCAGTGAAGCATACAGAGCTTTCAGCCTGAAGGACATACCGGAATATGACGGAAGTCCCTGTGCCGAAGTCAATGGCGGCGTCCCCTTTTTTACGGAAGAGGAGATGACGGCTAAGGCCTTTCAGGATTATTCTCCGCTGGATGATCTTGGACGCTGCGGCAGAGCCATGGCCTGCCTGGGTCCGGAGACCATGCCTGATCAGCCAAGAGGCTCCATCGGAATGATCAAACCGTCCGGATGGCAGATAGCGAGGTATAAAGATATAGACGGAACATACCTGTATAACCGGTGCCATCTGATCGGCTATCAGCTTTCGGGACAGAATGCCAATACGCTGAATCTCATTACCGGTACCAGATACATGAATATGGCAGGCATGGAGCCCTTTGAGAGCAGAACAGCCGGCTATATAGAGACAACAGGCCACCATGTCCTGTACAGGGTGACCCCTGTATTTGAAGGAGAGGATCTTGTCGCCAGAGGCGTACTGATGGAGGCAAGATCCCTAGAAGATCAGGATCTGCAGTTCTGCGTTTACTGTTATAACGTACAACCCGGCATTGATATAGACTATTCTGACGGCAGCAGCAGGGGGAAAGGATACATGGGATCCGGCAGCTGAAAAAGGAAGGATATGAGGGGATTATTATGGACGAAAAACAGATGAATCAGGGAATGGAACCTGAAATGGAAGAAGATCTGAAAATGGAAGATGATCTGGATCTGGAAGAGGAAGAACAGGGTAATTTTTATGTGGAAAAGGCTGTTCTCTGGATCTGCTTTTTCCCCATCATGCTGCTGGTCACTACTGCGCGGACGGAAAAGATCCCCGCTACTCTGAAGGCGCTGCTTTTTGTCCTGCAGCTGGGCCTGTGGGGGACAGCGGGCTTTTTCGGATTTCAGCATCTGACCGCAGATAAGGAAGCTCCGGTTCTGACTGCTATCAGCACAGAAGCAGGCTATGGGGCAGATATATCTGTGGAGACGGTTGCTTCTATTAAAGACAATAAAGACCAGGATCCGGATCTGGTCTTTGAAGGCAGCAGTTCAGGTGAAGCTGAGATCCGCTCCGGCGGGAGAATCATTGTGTTCCGAAGGCCCGGTGAATACACGGTCACGGTCACGGGAACAGATTCATCAGGTAACAGGACCAGCCTGGAGATCCCCATATCCATCAAAGACAATGTGGTTCCGGAAATTGTTCTGCGGGAGGCAAAAACATTCTCCGTCAAGGAGGAAATATCCGTAAGTGATCTCGCTTCGGCCAGGGATGAAATAGACCCTGCCCCGAGTCTAAAGATCATTGCCGTTACTGACGGCGGGAAAATTTCGAAGAACGGGGAAGTGGTTTCCTTTGATATGTCCGGAACTTTCAGCATCGGGCTTCTTTCCTCGGATGCATCGGGAAATACAGTGAAGAATACTCTCTCGGTGATCATTAAAAACGATATCCTTCCGGAACTTATTCTTTCTGAGGAAGAGATACAGATCGATGAATATGTGGAAGAGGTCGCATTTGAAGATTATGCCGAGGCTAAGAGTGAAGTATACGGCGACCTGAATGAAAGTATAATTATCGACTACTCCCAGGTGGTCTTCGGCAAGCCCGGCACCTATATGGTCACCTATTCGGCAGAGGATCCTGATCATCATGAAGTTACTGCTCAGCTCAGGGTGGTGATCATGGATACCACGGCGCCGGAGATCAATCTGGATAATGCATATATCGAATATACGGTAGGTGAGGATATTCCCGACTATATGGAAGGAGTCTGGGCCGAGGATGAAAATGACGGAAATCTGACAGACAAGGTTATTGTGGATTCCTCTGATGTGGATTATCAGAATGCCGGAAGTTATGAAGTAATCTATACGGTAGTGGATCAGGCTGGGAACAGAGCGGTGGAGACCGCCATAGTGGAGGTACAGGAAGACGAAGACATAATTGAGATGCAGGAAGACGACATAGGTGATGTGCAGGAAGAATTTATGGACAGAACCTCTGTTATGGATGAAATGGACGAGTTCGAATCCTCAGAGGAACGGGCATCTGAAACGGAAGACGAAGAGCAGGTCATGTCGTATGTCATCAATAAGAATACGGGAGTATTTCATTACTCTGACTGCAGCTCTGTTTCTAAGATAAAACCAGCTAACAGAGTTGACTTTGAAGGCACCCGCGAAGAACTAATTGATAACTACAAACCTTGTGGCAACTGTCATCCGTGACTTCAAACTATAGATCTGGATAATTGCTAATACTTCTTGATATAAGAGGGAGAAATGATGACGGGAGATAAGTATGAATGTTTGACTTGACTTAGTGGTAAATTTACCGCAATCTAACCAGC
>CAMOGQ010000078.1 GCA_946614165.1 uncultured Lachnospiraceae bacterium | reverse complement strand
TCATCAAAAATGGGCCTTTTTCTATGCCCCGCCCGAAAAATATTTCTTATTATTTGGATCTCATTGACGGAAAGGCCAGACTGGTCAGAGAAAATTTCTGCGACGGCTTCGGAGACTGCCTGCCAGCCTGTCCCGCGGGAGCCATCTCCTTTGAGGAGCGGGAAGCCCCCGCCTATGATGAGACGGCCGTAAAGAAGAGCAGGGAAACGAAAATGGAAAAGGATGAGATCAAAGACATGCGCCGCGTTGGCGTCTGTCCCGGCTCCAGGGTCATGCAGCTAAGTCCTGCCGCGGAAGCCCCCGCTGCAAAGGGCCCCGCCCCCATGACCTTTGCCAGGCCTGTTTCAAGGCTTGGCCAGTGGCCCTGCCAGATCAAACTGGTGCCCGTGACCGCCCCTTTCTTTAAGGGAGCAAAGCTCCTTGTGGCAGCGGACTGCACGGCCTACGCCTATGCAGGCATGCATGAGGATTTCATGAGAGGAAAAGTCACTCTGATCGGCTGTCCCAAGCTGGACGCAGTGGACTATACCGAAAAGCTGACGGCCATTCTCCGGGAAAATGACATTCAGAGCCTGACCATCGTCCGCATGGAGGTGCCCTGCTGCGGAGGCCTGCAGAGGGCGGCCGTAAACGCTTTAAAGGCGAGCGGCAGATTTATCCCCTGGCAGGTGGTGACCATTTCCAGGGACGGAAAGATCCTGGACTGACCAGACAATAAGGGATATCGACTTAACGCATTCAGAAAAGGGAAGAGACTGCCCATTGCAGCTTCTTCCCTTTTTGATGCTTTTCATACGGATATATTTTTTGCAGATCCTGTTCCCCGCTGCACTTATTCAAAGATACCTGCCCCGATCAGATCGTCCAGCCTGTCAAAGTGGCAGGCGGCATAGTCCTTCAGATCCTCCGTATAGGGGGTCAGATCCGGGATCATGATGGTAAAGCAGCCGGCCCTGCCGGCGCTCATGACGCCGTTGGGGGAATCTTCCACTGCGGCGCACTCACAGGGGTCCAGACCCAGCAGCTGGCAGGCTCTTAAGTAAACGTCGGGAAAGGGCTTTCCCCTTTGGACATCCATGGCTGACAGGATCAGAGGAAAGTAAGGGGACAGGCCGGCCAGGTCCAGGTAGCGCCTGGCCCTTTCCACAGGCGCTGCCGTCACCACGGCAGCGGTCAGGCCCTTTTCCTTCAGATAGCTGATCAGGGGAAGGATGCCTGGCTTGGGCTCCGGAGCGTGATCTGTAAAGAAATCCCGCATCAGCTCCCTCCGCCTTTTCTGCACGGCCGGGTAGACGCTTTCGTCCCCGAACCGGTCCCGGAAAAGTTCTGCCGCCAGGATATGGTCGCAGCTTCGAAGGCGCAGGATATCCTCCAGAGGCAGATCATAGCCCAGATCCTCCGCCGCCTTCCTCCAGTATTCTCTGTAATATTTCTCGGTATCCACAAGGACGCCGTCCATGTCAAAAAGCACTGCTTTCATTTCTTATCCTCCAAGGGCATGGCGTTATCCATGCCGTGTCTTTCTGTCAGGTAAGACTCAGTTCTTCTTTCTGGGATCGTCTCCCTCCCTGTAGGGCACCACTGCGGAAGTAACCGCTTCCGAGGCGGCCTCGGTATGGATCTTCTGATCATCGAAGAAAATATTGGCGCCGAAAGCGGCCAGGATCTCCTTCTTGGTGACGCCGCCCAGGAAATAGGCTTCATCCACATGTACGTTCCAGGCCCGCAGGGTCTTGATGGCCCGCTCGTGGGCCGGGGCGTTTCTGGAGGTCACCAGAGCCGTGCGGATGGGTACCCGGTCCGCTTTCTCGAAGGAATGCTGGATATGGGCGATGGTGGTCAGGAAGTTGGCGAAGGGCCCTTTCTGAAGAGGGATATCCGCCTTGCGCTTTTCATTCTCCGTAAAGGCGGACAGGCCCTGCTCCTGGTAGATCTTCTCGGATTCCGCAGAGAAGAGGACCGCGTCTCCGTCGAAGGCGATCCGGATCTGGTCCAGTCCGGCGTCCGGATCCTCGTGGGGCGGCCCCGGCATGATGATGCCGGCTGCCGTGCCGTTGTCGATGGCATTCTTCACATCGTCCCCGTTGGCCGACAGAAAGAGATCAGTCCTGAAGGCATGGAGATAGGGGGCTATGGGAGACCCTCCCGTCAGGGCGGACCGGGTGATGTCCAGACCATACTTTTCTATGGAATTAAAGATGCGCAGACTGGTATTGGGACTGTTCCTGGACATGACGATGACTTCCACCAGACGGCGGTCCTGCAGACGGTTCAGGTCCAGAAAGGCCCTGACCAGAGGGAAGGCCGTTCCCCTGGGGAGAATGTCCTTTTCGTGTTCGATCTGGTATTCCTCGTACTTTTCAAGTCCCTGGGTCTCAAAGATCCTGTTTTCCTCCTCCAGGTCAAAAAGAGCCCTGGAGCTGATGCCGATCACCAGGGGCGATCCGAGATCATATGCCATAGCGTTTCTCCTTTAAAACAAAGGCCGGCGGAGCGGGTGTCTTCAGACAGGACAGGGGCTTAGCCCTCTCCTTTGCCGGCAGCCTTCTCCAGAACCTTCTGTACGTCTGTGCCCCATATATCCAGGCCTTCGGCCTTTATATATTCGAACTCCAGGATATCAAAAAAGACGCTGCACAGGGCCTTCAGGTAAGAAGATGCGGGATCTCCTTCCGGAATAAAACCCCCGGCCGTGGTCACAAAGGTCAGCTCTCTGCCCTGCAAAGGCTCCCGTAGACGCCCTTTTCATTGATGTCGAAGGTTATGCCCTGGGTACAGACCAGTTCCAGATAGGTATGAAGGACGGCGGGAAGGTCATAGTTCCAGAAGGGAGCAGCGATCACCACACGGTCCGCCTCCCTGAACTGCCTGGCATAGAGAAACATGGGATCCTCAAAGACGTGGGATGCCACCGATTCGTTGTAGACTTTCAGCATCTGTCTGTCCATGGGCTTAAGCTCCAGGTCTCCCAGAGAGACCTCCGTCACTTCCCCTTCCCCGAAAAGGCGCTCCTTCATCAGCTGCACCAGATCTGCGGTGCGGGACCCCTCTCTGAAACAGGCATTGACATACAGGATCTTCTGACGCATAAAAGACCTCCTCTCTCCTTCTGAGCCATTTCGGGGGATATCAGTCCCCCCCCTTCGGCCAGGCTTTTTTATGCATTTATTATATAGGAAAAGGATTTCCTTTGCAGTGAAAAACCAAAAAATCCCCGGACCTGGGCGATCCGGGGATGATGCGTCTGCAAAACTAAGCGGTCACAGACTGGCTGTTTCAGACATAATGGATCCTGTCTTCACGGAATCGGTCCTGAGGCTTTTTTTCCTCTGCGGGATAGCCCAGAGCCACGATGGCAAAAGCCCTGAGGCCTTCGGGGAGGCCCAGTATTTCCTCCACCTTCTGCATACGGTCCTCTAAAGGAGCGATGCCCAGCCATACAGCCCCCAGACCCAGGGCATCCGCTTCCAGCCAGATATGCTCTGTGGCAATGGACAGATCGATCTGGGCATAGTCCGGAAAGATACATTCGGTGGTATAGCAGGGAACGATGGCCAGAGGGGCTTTTTTCAGGCAGCCTGCATAGGGGCTGACTTCCGAAAGGGCTGCAATGGTATCTTTATCTCTGACCACATAGAATTCCCAGGGCTGCTGGTTGCCCGCGGAGGGCGCTGCAAAAGCGGCCTTCAGGATCTGACGGATCTTTTCGTCTTCCACAGGTCTTTCCTCATACCTGCGGATACTGACCCGGTGAAAGAGGTTCTCGTGTCTTTCAGCTTCAAACATGGTTTTTTCCTCCTTTTCCTCTGCCCTCCATTATACTCTGCCCTTCCTCAGAAGCCTTCCCTGATCCTGTCCAGGATCCGGGCGCAGCGGATGGAAGCATCAAGGGGCATGACAGGGCTTTCCTTTCTGCCTTCTTCAAGGCAGTCCGCGAAATGAACAATCTCCCCGTAAAAATCATCCACCTCATAGGGAATGAGGACCTTCTCCTCCCCGGCCCCGGTGAACACGGTAAATTCCCTGGGCCTGTGCAGATCTTCTACGAGAATCTTCCCCCTGGTTCCCGTAATAATAGCCCTTCTGGGCTCCGCCCGGTCAAAAGCGCAGGTAAGGCGCCCTTTCCCGGAAGAAAAAGCCAGCTCCGCGTCCGCATAAAAGTCCACTCCGCCCCGAAACTCCGCTTTCAGATCCTTCAGGACCGGCTCCCCCTGAAGAAAATCTTCCAGATAGCAGGCACAGTAGATCCCTACATCCAGAAGAGCCCCGCCCTGAGAAGGGTCCGTATGATAGGTGGGACGGGCGCTGTCAAAGGGCATGGCATTGCAGAGGCTGGTCTCCACAGAGACCACCTCTCCTATGGCTCCCTCACCGATCCGCCTTCTGACCTCTCTGTAGGCAGGAATGAAACGGGTCTTCATGGCTTCCATAAACAGGACGCCGCACTCCCGTGCGGTCCCGGCTATAAGCCGCATCTCCTCTTCCGACATGGCCGCGGGCTTTTCGCAGAGAACAGCCTTTCCCGCTTCAAGCGCCCTGACGGCCCACAGGCAGTGGAGGCCGTGGGGAAGGGCCAGATAAATGGCATCGACCTCCTTATCCTCAAGAAGACTTTCATGGGCCCCGAAAGCTCTTTCAATACCGTACCTGCCGGCAAAATCCTCTGCCTTTTCTCTGCTCCGGCAGCTCACTGCCGTGATCCTGCTGCCGCTTATATCTTCCATGCTCCGGGCAAAACGGCGGGCAATATTTCCGCCTCCCAGGATTCCCCATCGGATCATACAGGCCTCCTCTTCATTTCCATGATAACTATTTCCATATTTCTTAACGTGCTTCTTCTTTCTGCAGTCATTCCAACCGGCAGTTGATTTTTTATGATCTGCAGGAAAGCTACAATAAAAGAACAGCAAAAAGGACACCCTGATCAGGAGAAAGGAGAACTTCTTTTATGGGTAAAAACAGAATACACTGGATCGTGGAAGGCTGCAGCGCAGGAGATACCATCATCCTGGAGGATGGAGCCCATTCCACAAAGATCACCGTCCTCGCTCTTTACGACCGCTATCTGCTCGGAAAGACCAGATACGGAAGTCCCCAGTCCGTAAGCTACGCATCTCTCTATTCCGAACATGGCGGCGTATCTGCCGTAAACGCTCTGACAAACGCCAGCATTCGTGTCAGGCCGGAGCTGCCCGGTTCCATCAGGTGCAGGGAAAAAAGCTCCGGCAAAAAGCCGGCCACCGGGCACGGCAGACCCGGAAAATCTTCCCCGGGCCCCCGGAAGGAATCTTCCGGGGACCGGACGGCCTGACCGGCCGGCAGACTTTACTCATCCCCTGTTCCTTTAATAAATACAAAGTTCCTGTCATCGGAAAGGTCTTTGCGAAAAACAAAGCCCAGCCTGCTATAGCCTTTCATCTCTTCCGGATCTTCGATCCTGTTCTCCGCCATGAAGCGGACCATATCTCCCCGGGCCATCTTTGCATACACGCCTTTCTGCACGATCCTTGCTTCTTCCCCGCCTGCAAGCTCTCCGAAGACTGCCGTAATACAGCGGTCTTCGGGCTGCAGGTATTTTTCTATGCAGACGGAGTACTCTCTGGATGAGAGATTGACCACCACCCGGCTTTCGTCCATCACTTCTTTATAGAGCTTCTCTCCCCAGAAATCATAGAGGTTTTTAAAGCCGCCGGGCTTTGCCTTTGCCTGCATTTCCAGCCGGTAGGGAGTGATCCCGTCCAGAGGCTTTAAGACGCCGTAGAAGCCGGACAGGATCCGCAGATGATCCTGAAGATAGGCATAATGCCCCTCTTCAAAAACACCCGGCGCCATGTACTGGTAGGCTATGCCCTCATAGGAAAGGACGGCCGGCGTCATGCGGGATATGTCATGCAGATCCATATGCCGCAGTCTGTCATAGTTCAGCTCCGCGATTTTATCGTTGCAGGCCCAGAGCTTTTTCGCCTGGGCACAGGTCAGGGACCGGAGCCATTTGAGTATGGTCTCCGTCTCCTCAAGGAAGACGGGCACAGTGATCTTAAGAGGTGCTTCCGGTACTTCGTTCATCTTTTTGGCCGGCGCAAGGATGATCCTCATCTTTTTCTCCTCTCTCAGACTTTATCGATATGATCCGGCAGATAGCCTATGATGGATTTTCCCAGCTTTCTGCTGTACAGGAAATAGATCCGGATCAGGGTCTCCGGGGCTACGTCATATTTCATATGCAGGGGCATGACCTGCTCTCCCCGGACCTCGGGATCGTAAGCGTGGATCTTGATTTTGATCTGGGACTTGTAGAAAGAAGTATCCCCCACCGGCGTCACGGACAGATTCAGGCCGTCCAGATCATACTCCTGCAGGGCCTCTGTCAGGTCCGTGCTTTCTCCTGCCGCTTCCCCCTTTGCCCGGAGCCTGGTATAGTGGGCCAGGTAGTAAAGCATGAGGCAGAGGCGGCGCAGATCGATTCTGCGGCTGCTGCTTTCAAAGGCTCTCTTCGCCCTGGGATGGAAGATCAGACAGTCTCCGAAATAGATCTCCGCCCACTCCAGAACGTCAGACCTGTCAAACCGGACGGGCAGGTTCAGGATGGGTTCATATTTCTCCCTCTCATTTCTGAGATCCCGGGAGGCGGAAGGCGCCTTCTCCTCCAGAGCCTTTGCCCTCTCTTCCAGGGCCTTTTTTTCTGCGGAAAGCTTTTCGTTTATTTTTTCACACTTCTGCCGTTCTCTGCACTCCTTTAAAAGTCCGGCTTCCTTCTGGGCAAGCTTTCTCTCCAGATCCCGGATCCGGACCTTCAGTTCCTCGCTGTCTCTTAAGATATCTCCCTTTTCCGCCCTCATCTCCTCCAGCTGTTCCCTGCAGCGCTCCAGTTCCCCGGACGCGCCTTCCGGACGGGAGGCTCTGCGGCTTTCCGTAAAGGCATCCCACAGTTCCTTGTTAAAGGGGTAGCCGAAGAAGGAGCACCTTTTTCTGAGGGGCTCCTGCATGACCAGGTTCTTTACCGTATCCGTGATCTCCTCTTCCCCGTCTGTGTCAAAGAAGTCCGCTTCATAGACCGTCCCGTCTACGGGGCTTGTCCCCCGGTAGAGAACGATCCGGTCCTCCTCCAGAGCCCCTGCGCAGTCCGGCTCCTCCATGCAGCCCAGGAAAAGCTTTCTTGCCCCTCTCTGGACCACCACCACGTGGCCGTAGCCGGCAAGACTTCTTGTCATGCCGCATACCGGCTCTCTGAATTCCTCATAGAAGCTTTCCGGCAGAAAGACCACCGGCATCTGCCTGTGGACCGCCAGGAGCAGCCCGTTTGCAAGAGAAGCGCACTCTGTCTGGGACCGGCCGTTTAACAGAAGGGGCCTGTCCCCGAAGGCAAAAGCCGGGTCCGTCCCCTCTTCGGAAAGGATCAGGTCCGGATCCCGGAAGATGGTCCTTACGAAGGCCGGCCGGAAGACCAGAGCATCCTGACGGTTGCCCAGAGGCTCCCTGCAGGTGATCCGAACGCCCAGAACGGCGCCTTCTCCCGTCAGAGTCACGGAAACGTCCGTAGTGAACTGCCTTCCTCTGGCTCCGCTTTTTTCCGTCCCGTTGTCGGGTTCCACCAGACGGAAGGTCCAGGTCCCCCGCTCTTTCCAGTAGAAGGAGCGGACGCTCATCAGGGACAGGATCCGGATGTTGGCATGATCTTCCAGCTGAAAGTTCCGGTAATCCTCCGGGGCCGGATAGGTCCGCAGGGCCTCCAGGTCGGGAGAAGACAGAAGAATGTTCCTGTCGATCCTTTTCCGGAACCAGTCCACGATATAGAGGACCGTCTTTTTAAAGCAGTCCTCCGGCCCCATCTCTCCCCGGCTCCCCACCAGAAGAAGGGCCTGATAGGTGGGATACTGGCGGCTGAGCAGAAGGGATGTGGGAGTCAGCCTGGTCTCTTCGGGCTCTTTTACGCCTTCCATGGTAAAGGGCGCCTGCCTGCTTCCCTTTTCCTGTCCCCATCCGGTCTCCAGAAATTCTTTCAGAAGCCTGGAATATACTTCCGCGTCCTCCTTCTGTACGATGAAAAGGAAAGACCTCTGAACGCCCCTGTGATAAGTCAGGCAGAAGACCCGGATCCCGGCTGCAGCGTGATAGAGAGAGGATTTGAACTTCTCCCAGTCCTCGTCGCTCCGCCTGCCTCTGTGGCAGTAACAGATGATGTTTCTGCCGGCCTTACAGAGGCGGCCGATCTCATCCGTATAGACATATTTGACCGAATCCGCCGTAGCGGGGGCGGGGCCCCTGCGGATCCCGGTATCCGGGTCCAGAAAGGCCAGATCTCCCCTGCAGCTGTCCATAAAGAGGGAGAACCACTTTCCCCTCTGGGCCCGGTCCACCTCCGGAGTATAATATTCCGCTCCCGGGATCAGATCCATCTTTTCTATGTCCCTGACGCTGGGGAAGTTGTTCCTGCTTAGCTTTTCCATGGCTTCGAAAAGCTCCGGGTCAGGCTGCCCCTCTTTGTCTTCCGTCAGATACTTCCTTTTATTTCCGTCCACCGGCACCGGATCATTGGGGGTCAGGTACCAGTTGACACTGATCCGGATCCCCTTTCCCGCCAGGAAACGCAGCAGTCCGTATTTTCCGTAGTCGCCCGCATCGGCCAGATACTGGTTCTTCATAATCCGACTCTCCTTCCGAGATTCGCTCTGGCAGTTATCTGTTCCACTCTAAGAATAGCATCCCCGCAAAGTCCTTACAACAAAGCATCCGGAGAGGATTTCCGTCCTTTCCCGGCAGGCATTTTTTATGCTTTTTTAATCAGATCCGCTTAAGGGCAGCCGCCTGTCCGGGACAAAGTTCTTAAAGATAAACAATTTTGCAATGATTATCTGTCATTTTTCTGAAAATATCCTTATTTGTGCATTTTTATCAACCTGCCCTAAAGAGCAAAACGTTTTTTTAGTCAACTATACTTTTGCAAATCAGTGAATCTGTCAAATTCTTAAAAAATTGTAAAAAAAATAATAAATATTGCCTATATTGAAATCGTTTTCATATGGTATGGTTGTAGCAATGATACTATTAACCTTTTACACCTTATTTCTATAGGAGAAAGCACTATGGCAAATAACAATGGAAATGGCGGCTCGCAGGCATTTGCGGTCGCTCAGCAGATCGGTAAATCACTGTTTCTGCCTATCGCAGTACTGCCGCCCGCAGGTATTCTGCTGGGTATCGGCAGCTCGTTTACCAACGCAACCACGATTGCGACCTATGGTCTGTCCGGCATCCTGCATGAAGGCAATCCGCTTTACATGTTCTTCCAGATGCTCAACGGCGCCGGCAATGCCATCTTCGGCAACCTGGCTCTAATCTTCGCACTCGCTGTTGCTCTCGGCATGGCCAAGAAGGAAAAGGGCGTCGCGGTTCTGTCCTCCGCCATCTTCTACCTGATCATGCTGACCACCATGAACGTGCTCCTGACCATCGACGGCTCCATCCTGGCAGACGGCTCCATCGCCCCCACTGTCAAGAGCGGCGCCATCGCATCTGTCCTGGGCATCCAGACCCTGCAGATGGGCGTGTTCGGCGGTATCCTTGCAGGTATCCTGTCCGCCATCGTCTGCAACAAGTTCTATAAACAGCAGCTGCCCCAGTCCCTGGCATTCTTCTCGGGCACACGTTTTGTCCCGATCATGTGTATGGTATTCGGTATCCTGACAGGCCTGATCTGCTACTTCGTATGGCCTATCATCCAGACCGGCATCTATGCTCTGGGCAACATCGTCAATGCGGCAGGTCTCTTCGGAACCTTCATCTACGGCTGCATCGAGCGTGCTCTGATCCCCTTCGGTCTGCACCACATCTTCTACATGCCTTTCTGGCAGACAGGTGTCGGCGGATCCGTTATGGTCGGCGGCGAGCTGGTAGAAGGCGCACAGAACATCTTCTTCAGAATGCTGGGCGATCCCAACACTGTAGTATTTGATGAATCCGCAAAGTTCCTGGCAGGCAAGTATCCTTTCATGATGGGCGGTCTTCCTGGCGCAGCTCTGGCTATGTGGTCCTGCGCAAGACCCGAGAAGAAGAAAGAAGCAGCTTCCCTGCTCTTCTCTGTCGCTCTGACCTCCTTCCTGACCGGTGTTACAGAGCCTATCGAGTTCACATTCCTCTTCCTGGCTCCCATGCTGTTCGCAGTACACGTAGGACTGGCCGGTCTGGCCTTCCTGCTCTGCGACCTCTTTGACGTACTGGTAGGCACCACCTTCTCCGATGGTCTGATCGACCTGATCCTCTACGGCATCCTTCCCGGCAACGCAAAGACCCACTGGGTCCGCCTGCTGCCTCTGATCGCTGTCTACTTCGTGCTCTACTTCTTCGTATTCCGTACCTTCATCCTCAAGATGGATCTGAAGACCCCCGGACGTGAAGCAGACGACGAAGAGATGAAGCTGATCTCCAAGGATGAATACCGCAAGGCCACCGGTGTTGGCCTTGTGGGCGGCAAAGCCGGAAACTATGACATCGACGCCAAGTCCGCATCCATCCTGAAGGGTATCGGCGGTCTCAAGAACCTGACCGGCGACATCGACTGCTGCGCAACCAGACTCCGTCTGACTCTGATCGATTCTGCAAAGGTCGACCAGCCTCTGCTCAAGGCCACCGGCGCTTCCGGCGTTGTTGTCAAGGGCAACGGCATCCAGGTCATTTACGGACCTTCCGTAACCATCGTCAAGTCCAACTTCGAAGAACTGGTAGAAAAGCTCCGCAACGGCTCCATCCCGCTGTCTGCAGTAGAGGATGAGGAAGCTCCCGCAGCAGCTCCTGCAGCAGCAGCTCCCGAAGCTCCCAAGATGGAAGATGAAATCCTGGGCGCATGCCTGACCGGTAAGATGCTCCTGATGAACGAAGTCGAAGACGAAGCCTTCGCCGGCCGTATGCTGGGCGACGGTGTCGCCATCGAGCCTACAGAAGGCGTTCTGGTCGCTCCCGCTGACGGCGAAGTCACCATGGTATTCGATACCAAGCACGCCGTATCCATGACCACTGCCGGCGGCGCCGAGGTCCTGATGCACATCGGCATCGACACCGTCAAGCTGGAAGGCAAGAACTTCGAGACCTGCGTCAAGGACGGCGATCAGGTCAAGAAGGGCCAGGTCCTGATTAAGTTCGATATCCCTGCCATCAAGGCTGCAGGCTACAAGGTAACCACCCCCTGCATCGTGACCAACTGGGAAGACTACGGCACACTTCGTCCGTTAAAGAGCGGCGATGTCAAGGTCGGCGACGACTTCATCGAACTGCTGGGCTGATAAATAAATCGGACATATCCAGGGCCCAGGGCCGGGCTGCAGGATAGAACCCGATTCTCAGACAGAAACAAAATAATACCAAGGGAGGCTGCCACACTGTGGCAGCCTCCTTTTTAACTTCTCAATTCATTTATGGCCCGTACCGTCTGCCATCCTGTTCCCGGCTGCCGGAGCTGTCTCCAGTTCAGCTTGTTTCGCCGCAGGACGGGCACTCTCCGGAATCGGGAAAGTTCACATAATTCTGGCAGAAAGGGCATACGCGGTAATAGTTTCTGATCCGTTTTCTCTTGTATCTCATCTTTATTGTTTTTCTCATAAAAGGTTTCTTTCTCCCCGTCAGGCCGCTGGGACAGCCATTTTTTTATATAAGTGTTAATTTACTTCTGTTCCATAAAGAACTGCCGGCGGACCCTCCTCTGTCCGGTGCAGATCCCGTTCTTCATATGTCTATCGGTAATCTTCTTTGCCGCATACCGTACATACCCCTCTCCATTTGTACATATTTCTTTTATCGTCCCACCACTCGTCCGTGGTCCTGAACCTGTGAAAAGCCATTCCGCACCTGCTGCAGTGACAGTTCGTGATCTTCCTGTGCTCGCACACCGCTCCGCAGTTGATGCAGACCGCTCTTCTGCTGAGCGGATCGGCAATTCTGAAGGCATGTCCCTCGTCCCTTGCGGCGCCGCATCTTTTGCAGCGACAGCCCAGCCAGTCATGATGTCCCGTCTTACACTGAATAAGATTCCATATCTTCCGCCAGTCCAGGATCAGCCACAAAAGCCCCTCAAAAAGAACGAAAGTTGCAATGAACAGCAGAATAAATGCTTTGCCCGACATAAAGCTTCCTCCTCTATATGAAACATTTCTGTTGGTTTCTGTTTTCTCCAGGCCCCCTTTCTCTTTTTCTGAGTCCAGTATAGCCGGACACAACGTCCTTTCCTGCTAACCGCAGGTTGAAATTAATATCGGCCCGCACCCGTTTATCCACCTTCAGTTCTGACATGAGTTTCCCTGCATTCTTCCCCCCTCCCTAACACGTCTTTTCTGTCTGTCAGAATAGACATATAGGATCTTTGGCCATCTTTTCCGGCAGGACCTGGCCGGAGGAAGCATCTGCTTTCACCTGCAGAGCTTTGTCTCCCGGTCTTCACGGAAAGGAATGTGCTTATTCAAATGTAATCCCCTCTTTCGGAAGGGAAAGAGGGGGGGAAAGGATAAATGCTTATGGTTACCTACATGAATGAACTTCCTGTCAGCTCACAGCTGACCGGCAATATACTGCTGAAGATGCTTCTGAATAAAAAAGAGCTGCGGCAGGCGGAAAGTCACGGCTTCTTCTCCGAAGATCACGGGTTCGTCAGCTTTTCCTCTTCTGATGAAGACAGGGCTGTCGCCCTTGCAAGAAATGAAAATCAGGGACTCACTGCTCTGCAGATCAGAAAAAGAGAAAAATGCGGACACAGACTCTGCTGCGATTACATCCTGAACGAAAAGGCCCGTCTTCTGAATATCAGAACAGTTATGGAGACATTTGCATGCAAAAAGCCTGCGCCCGCAGGAAATCCCGATGCCGTTTCCATGCTTCTGTGCCGTCTGGCAAAGGAAGGTTATCTGGAGACTGATGCAGGGCTTAAGGTATCCCCTGCTCCTCTGATAATAACAGAATCAGATACGGATCTGATGAAACGCCTTGCAGGACCTTTCTTTCCTTTTCGCCTTCCTGTCATTCTCGTGGTCCCCGCCGGACTCCCCCCTCTCAGGCCTGACGCGGGAAGTCTGGCAGAAGTCCTTTGCGGGGCGGCCCATGTCCTGGTCTTTGAAAACAGAAAAGCCTTCCGCCGTTTCAGAAAGCTTCAGGTTCCTGTCTCCTTTCCGGCAGGTCCTCTTCTGATCCGTTATCCTTCAGAAAAGGCTTTTAAGCGATTTCCTCTTCCTGCCTGGCATAATCCCGCTCCCACGCTTTCGAACGACCTTTTCAGGCACCGGGCAGAAGCATCCCGCCTGGAAGAAAATACCTTTGGCAGAATCTGTGAAGAAATCCTTTCCTGGGAAGCTCTTTCGGGAGAAGAAGTCAGGAAAGCGCATGCCAGACTTCTTTCTACTCTGGATCAGGAAAAGAAAAGAATGATATCGGAAGCTTCCGATCACGCTCTCGAGGAAGCCCAGAAAATCGTGGAAGACTACGAAAGCGATATCAAAAAACTTAAGGACGAACTCTATGAAAAATCTCTGCTTGCAGCGGGACTGGAAGTGGAAAATGAGAGACTTCGATCACGCATGCCCCGGGACCGGATCCCTGTTCTCTATCTGGGTAAGGAAAAGGAATTCTATCAGGGAGAGATCCAGGACCTGCTTCTGTCTTCTCTGGAAAAAGTCCTGAAAAACACACCCAGAGGCTGCAGGAGGTGGGACGTTATAAAGGATATCCTTGCCAGCAACGATTACAGACACATTTCAAAGGACCGCAGTGATGAAGTGCACCGCCTTTTGAGAAGCTATAACGGAATGACCCAAAAGATCCAGCGGGGGCTTTCAGACCTGGGGTTTTCGGTTGAGAAAGCACAAGACGAACACTATAAGGTCCTGTACCACGGAGACGGGCGCTACATGACCGTACTTGCCGGGTCTCCCAGCGATGTTCGAAGCGGACAGAACAATGCCTCTTTAATTATCAGACTGGCCTTCTGATATACAAAGCAGGCGGGCTGACAGGTCCCGCATAGGGAAACAGCCCGTTTTGCCCCTTCCCCGGCTCTGTCTGCAATGAAGAAACGTATATAAAAGGAGATTACCTCTATGACTAACAGCATGCCTTCTTTAACCAGTATTTTTTACCAGACAAACAAAGACCCCGTTCATGACACCCATACTTCCATTTTTGCATACGACCTGGTCAATGCATTTTCCATTGCGCTCAATATCTCCTGGCAGGACGCCGTAAAAAAAGTGCTGGAGCAGGTCCATCGCTGCTGCCTTATGCCTTCAGATCGGAAATGCATTGAGGGGATGCTTGCGGACAACGGTTTTGTCCTTCAGCCTTCCATCCCGGGGCATCAGACAGTTGACCGTTTCTGCTCCGACCTCCATACCAGGTACAGAGACGGTGAAATCATTATCCTGACAAGTAAAGCTAAAACTATCGGTGCCTATGCCGCTGCCCTTATGCCGGGTCCTGACGGAAGCTACAGAATATACAGCAGATATGACTGCCGCACAAGGGCTGCAGAAAAAATCTGGATCCGCTGGCCTGACGGGAAAGACCACAGCTTCTCCAAAAGAAGAAGAGGACGTACCGGCAAATCCGGAAAACAGCGGCCGGAGCCCCGAAGCTGCGGGTGCTTTCATTACATAAATCAGAATCCTGCCGGCAACTCCACAGGAGACTGTGTGCTCCGGGCGCTCTCATCCGCCATGGGAATCAGCTGGCATGAAGTCGCAGACGGTCTCATGGCATCTGCAGGGTATACCCGACTGGATATCAATAACCCTGCAGTATTCAATAAGTATCTTTCCGACAATGGTTTCATCCGCCATAAGGCCCTCAGAGCAGACGGTCATTCCCTCAAAGGAGAGGCTTTCTGCAGGGAAGTCCGTTCTCACTGCCTTCATGGTGAACGGATCTTTGCAATGAGCGGAAGATCCCATGCAATTGCCGTAATGCCGGACGAAAAAAGCTTTGACCTCTCCTATCATATCGAAGACAGCTGGGACAGCTCGCGCCGGATCGTAGGAGAATACTGGACCAGTCCCAGTAAAAGAAAGCATCTGCTTCCTTCTGTCCCAAAACAGGCTCCGCCTGCATATCACTTCGTTCCGGATCAGATTCTCTGGCATCCTGCTTTCGACAGAGGGCGCATCGTAGGCACCTCTTCCGGGCATCCGGATATCCTGCTGGTGGATTTCGATGATTTTGGCCTTAAAAAGATCTCCGCGCCCTGGGCCGCCTCCCACTGCAGGCTTTCCGGAGCTTAAAGAAGATCTCCCTGTCGTTTTTCCTCCGGAACTAATAAACCTACGACAGAATAATTCTGTCTTTCTGATATTCAGTTTTCC
>CAMOGQ010000077.1 GCA_946614165.1 uncultured Lachnospiraceae bacterium | reverse complement strand
TTCCGTCTGAGAGGAAGGTCAGGGCGCCTCCTGTTCTGGTATCCAGAACAGCGGCACCCGCCTCCTTAAGCCTTTCCAGGACCTCGGGGGAGGGATGGCCGTAGCGGTTCGTTCCCCTTAATATTGGCGATACAATTTAACTTTGCACACTTTTTGCACCCTCGAAAAATGCCTAAAATACGCCATTCTCTGATAATGCAAAAAAGGGTGGAACCGCTGTTACACCCTCGTATTAAAGTATGTCTATGAACGTTCTGCCCTTTTTCCTTAGTCTGGCTTTGATACATTTACCTTATATCCACCTTTAAATTGTTTTTCCTGCTATTACGATAGAATTAGCAAAGGGAAGTAGGACTGAGCTGTCTCAACAACTGAACCTAATAAGGGAGCAGCTGCCGTTGGATAACTTCGCAGCTGCTCCCTTAAAAATGCCTCCTGTCAGGGCGACCGGGATTGATATGCCCGTGCTTATTTTATTCACTTTTATAATTTAAAAGGAATGCTGCCCTTTTTCTGATCTGCTTTTCGATCAATGCAAGCTCGTGGTCAGGGCGATTATACCGTCTGTGCTTTCTGAATTTGAAGGTCAGAAGGTGCCTCAGCTGCGCCCTGCTTTCGTCATCCATGCAGGCAGCTGCAGTCGCAATGAAATCATCATAAACACAGGGCTGCAGTGTCTTGATATATGAATCCAGAGTCTCCTCAGACTGCATGAAATCACTGCCGGCATAGTTAAACAGAGAATTTCCATGGTCAAAGAGCGGGGCGGGTGCCTTGATCTGATTTGTCCTGGAGTCAACGAGCAGTCCAAAATTTCCGAAATGTCTGTCAGTATTGCATACTATAGCATCAAAGACCAGCATATCTCTCAATGCTTTTTCGAAATCAGGCCCCATATGATGGTAATATTCTATGACCGCTTTCATCCCGCCTTTCGTGACGACTCTTCCAATCGGGATATATGCTGTATCCCTGCTGGTGAACAGTTCACAGGTGGAACACAGGATTCCTTTAAACTTTGACAGTCCGTATGGAACAGCATTGATTCCCATGGCCTGTGCTACCTGATAAGCATAGAATTCTGAAAATGGTTCATTTCCTGCATTGGAAGCTCCGCTTGTTCCCCCTTTATAAAGAATGATTTTTCCGGATATACGGCGCCAGCATTTGGGCAGCATTCCGTTTGTAGTAAATTCAGGACTGGATGCCAGTGAACTTCTGATACTGCTGCCGTAGCCGGTGAAGGCAATCAGAGCGAGAATCTGACTGAATCTGTTTTCATACAGGTTATACTGCTGAAACGTTCCCTTAAAGTTTTCATCCACGACCCAGTAGCTGTCGTTCAGCGAAAGGCCTTTACTGACAGATATGATGCTCATGGGCCTGTTAAAACTGAGCCCGCATCTTACAAGAAAAGTCCTGGCATTAGCCCTTGTTCCAGGAAGCGCCCTCCTCTTCAGCCACCTTCCCAGAGACTCGTCATAAGGCTCTCTCAGATCCAGCGGAAAAAGGCAGCGCTCTCCTTCATTGATCCAAAGAATCGTGATTTCCGGATCATTGGAATCCTCAGATGCATGAAATCTGATCAGAGGCGTATCAAAATGTTTAAGAATGTAATTCATTTTATGTCCTCCATCATTCTGAAATATCCTCTTTTCCAGGTATCAGTTCCATAAAAGGATATATCAAAACAGTATGGAAATAAAGAAAATCTCCTCATTGCTTCCTGTACCTGCCTGATCGCTCAGGCCTCACACCGCTGTACCAACGGCCCTTACGATTTGCTGCGTTTTCAGTTCCTTTTCTCAGGGCTTCAGATATGGCTTTATGCGGAGTTTCTTTCCGTCCGTCCAAAAGGTCAGGGCCCCTCCTGTCCTGGTATCCAGAACGGATGCCCCTGCCTCCTCCAGTCTGCTCAGGACCTCGGGCGCCGGGTGGCCGTAGCGGTTCCTCCTTCCGCAGGAAATGATACCATATGCGGGAGGAAAGGCATCCAGCAGTTCCTGTCCCGTGGCATTGGCGGATCCGTGGTGGCCGCACTTTAATACAGTCAGGGGGCAGGCTCTCTTCCCCCCTTCCGTCAGGGAGGTATGATCCCTGACATAGTCCAGAAAGTCCGCCTCTCCCTGCTCCTCCAGATCTCCCGTAAGAAGGGCCCTGAAGGAGCCGTACTCCAGATACAGGGTGGTGGAATAAAAGTTGGTTTCCGGGTAAAGGGCATCCCGCATAGGGTGGAGGCAGGTCAGACGCAGCTTTCCTCCCCGGATCACGTCTCCCCGGCAGATCCCTGTCACCGGGATATGGCTCTTTTCTGCCGCGGCCGTCAGGGCCCTGAAGTTCTCGCTCTCCTGCATGGAGGGGGAAACGTCCGGCACCAGCAGATTCCTGATCCGGATCCCGTTTTCCGGGCTTTTCTCCAGAAGGGAGATCATCCCGCTCATGTGGTCTATGTCGTCATGGGTCAGGATCACATAGTCCAGAGTCCTGACCCCCTTATACTGGAGAAAGGGCTCCAGGGTATAGTCATAGAGGGAGGATTCTGAGGAGGAGCCTCCGTCCACCAGGATCCTTGTCCCATCCGCTTCGATATAGATCCCGTCCCCCTGTCCCACGTCCAGAAAGGTCAGGGTCAGCCCCCGGGACGACCGCAGGCACAGCATGCATACCCCCAGAAAAAGCAGGGCCATGCGGGCAATGTTCCAGATGCGGGGATCTGTCTTCTCCGGCTTTTTCTCAGCGGAAAGGGCAAAGAGGACCAGGATCAGCAGATATAGGATGATCTGCAGGGAGGAAGGAGCTCCCGTGATCAGGGTGTAGCCCGGCATGACCCGCACCGCCCGGCAGAGAAGCTCGTAGAACCAGAGGATCAGATGGGCCGGCCAGGATAAGGCTCTGGACAGGAAAAAAAGAAGGGGGCTTCCCAGGGTAAAGGCACAGGCCCCCAGGGACATGGCCGTAATGGATGTGAACATGACGATGGTCAGAAGGGGTGAAATGATCAGGTTCAGGATCATGGAATAGACGGGAAAGGTGTAATAGGAGGAAGCGTAGATGGGCAGACAGGCCAGAGGAATGGCCATGCCCTGAAATAGGGCGGGAAGGGGCCTGGGAAGGTCCTGTCCGGGCATGACAGGCAGGATGATCCCTGCAGCCAGTACGGCCCCGAAGGAGAAAAGAAAGCCGCTCTGGGTCAGAAAAAGGGGCTGTTCCAGAAGAAGGAGGATCCCCGCCGCGGAGACCGCTGTCAGAAGGTCATAGGTCCTGCCAAGGAGCCTGGCCCCCAGCTGCATGGCGAACATGATGATGGCCCGGAGGGCGGAGGACCCCATGCCGGTCATCTTTCCGTAAAGGAGGATCAGGGCCAGGGTCAGGAAGGCGCCGGGAGCAAGGGGAAGGCCAAGCCGCCTCAGCATCTGGAAGAAGGCCGTTCCGATCAGGGAGATGTGAAGGCCCGAGATGGTCAGGATGGCTATGATGCCGGCCCCCTGATAGAGATCTTTGGTCTCCGCGTCCAGATAGCCCTTTTCGCCAAGAAGCAGGGCCTTTAGGAGAGAGGCATCCCTTTCCGATACGCAAATCCGGTCCAGGACCGCCGAAAGGAAGTCCCGAAAGCCCGTAAGCCCCCTGCCCAGAGGATCCGCGCTCCCTTCCGAAGCCGCAAGGACGCTGGCCCCCTTCAGGCGCAGGCAGTATCCCTGGCACTGATAATAGAGCCTTGCATTGAAGGCGCCGGGATTGGAGGCGGGGGCAAATTCGCGGATCTTTCCGCTGACCTGGATTCTGCCGCCCGCCGGTACCAGGGCGGAGGCCTCCGCATCCGTTTCGCAAAGGATCATGGCATCCGGAGGAAGTATTTCGGAGAGCCCCTCCGGGCTCTCCACGGTCAGATCCTTTAAAGAGATCCTGAGGATCTCCTGCCCGTCCCAGGCCGTCTTATGACTGACGGATGCGGCCGTTCCTGTCACGACGGCCCCCTCCCCCTCAAAAGCGGAAAAAGAGACCGTTTCCGGCGGAAAGAGCCTGAGGGAAATAAAGACAGCAAGGCAGAAGATCAGGGCTGCCAGACATAAAGGTCTTCTGGTCATGAAAACTCCTTTCGAAACGAAAAAAGACAGGCACGGCAGACATGGCATGCACATGTGAACAGATCTGCAGGAATACAGAGCTTTCCCGCCGCAGATGAAACTGAAAAGAGAAAAAGCCGGGAATAAAAAGAAAAGGAAAGGACAAAAGATAAAATGAGGGATCTGAATGCAGAAAAAAGATGATAAAAAGAAAGGACACGGCAGCATCTGCCGCATCCTTATTTTAGGCATCCTGAAGCAAAACTGCAAGAGATAGCCGGGCCGTTTCAAAAAAGTCCCCTCCGGGAAGCGCCTTTATCAGGCGCATCCCGAAGGGGACTTTTCATTACATGTTCATGATGACCGGGTCAGAGATCAATTTCCGTCTGCGGGGGATTCGGTTCCACCCGAAGGCTGCTCTCCGGATGAAGGCTGTTCTTCCGAAGGAGGATTGTCCTGATTGTTCTGATCCTTATTGTCGTCGGATCCGTTATCCTGGCCGGAAGGATCATCCGATCCCGAAGGCAGTGCAGGCTGTTTACCCTCAGGCTTCTGGTCTCCTGTCACTTCTTCTCCGGACTGTCCTCCCTCAGGCTTATCACCGTTTCCGTCTCCGGTCTCGGGTTCGGATGCGGGAGTCACGTCTTTGATGGTGACAGCGAGGCGTCCGCCGTCGTAGGAATCGTTGCTTTCAGGGCTGACCACGAAGAGCAGGACATCGCCGGCCTTGACTTCGAATGTCTCGTTGAAGGATTCGGACTTCTCGCTGCCGAAGTTTCCGTTGGTTCCCATCCACTTCTTCTCGGTTCCGTTCAGGTAGATGCGTGCGCAGGTGCCGTCGGCATTCTTGTCATCACTGTTGGCAAACTTGGTGTAGCTTCCCTTTACGTTAATGGTGCCGTCTTTGGCCACGACCCACTTGTAGGCTGCGCTTCTGCCGTTTCCGGGCTCTACGAAATCTCCCTTCAGTTCGGGTTTGCCGTTATCAAAGTAGCGCTTTTCGTTCTTGTCGTAAGGAAGTTTCTTGAAGTCTGTTCCTTTCCAGTCACTGGAGCCGTAATACCAGCCGTCCTTTCCGTGCTGTCCGAAGTCATCCTTCAGAACGGTGTTATTGGTGCGGTTCTTATCAGGCGTGACTTCCGCATAGGCATCCTGGCTGGGCTCTTCTGCCTTCTTTTCACTGATTTCAACGCTGAGGCGTCCGCCGTCATAGGAATCATTGTTTTCAGGGCTGACCACGAAGAGCAGGACATCGCCGGCCTTGACATCGAATGTCTCGTCGAAGGATTCGGATTTCTCGTTTCCGAAGTTGCCATTGGTTCCGATCCACTTCTTCGCGTCTCCGTTCAGCACGATGCGCAGGCAGGTGCCGTCGGCATTCCCGTCATCGCTGTTGGCGAACTTGGTGTAGCTTCCCTTAACGTTAATGGTGCCGTCCTTGGCCACGACCCACTTGTAGGCCGCGCTTCTGCCGTTTCCGGGCTCTACGAAGTCTTCCTTCAGTTCAGGCTTGCCGTTATCGTAGTAGCGCTTTGCATCCTTGTCGTAAGGAAGCTTCTTGAAATCAGATCCGTTCCAGTCACTGGAGCCGTAGTACCAGCCGTCCTTTCCGTGCTGTCCGAAGTCGTCCTTCAGCACCGTATTGTTGGTGCGGTTCTTATCAGGCGTGACTTCTGCATAAGGATCGTCTTCAGGTTCCGCAGGCGTATCTCCGCCGGGTGCGGCTCCGGGCTGATCGCTGATGGTGATCTCCAGGCGGCCGCCGTCGTAGTAGTCGTTGGTCTCCGGGTTCACGGCGAAGGTCAGGATATCTCCCTTCTCTACGTCATATTCTTCGCTGAAGGTCACGGTCCTGTCATCTGCGAAGTTGCCCTGGATCTCGTTGCCGATCCACTTCTTTTCCTGGCCGTTTACGAAGAAACGGACCACGGTGCCGTCGGCTTCGGGATCTGCCGCGTTCTGGAACTTGGTGTAGCTGCCGGTCACATAGATCTTACCGGTCTGGGCCGCTTCCCATCTGTAGGCGGCGTTCCAGCCGTTGCCGGGCTCCACAAAGTCTGCCTTGAGCTCGGGCTTGCCGCTGTTGTAATAACGGTTGTTGTCGGCGTCATAGGTAAGCTTCTTGAATTTCTGGCTGTCCCAGTCGCACATGCCGTAGGTCCAGCCGTTGCTTCCCTGCTCGCCGAAATCATCTGCGAGAACGGCGTTGTTGGTACGGCCCGTATCCTCCTGCTGATTGTCACTGATGGTGACTGCCAGGCGGCCTCCGTCGTAGGAATCGTTGCCCTCGGGGTTGACCGCAAAGGTCAGGACATCACCTTTCTTTACTTCATAGACATCCTCGAAGGAATCGGATCTGTCTTCTCCGAAGTTGCCGAGGGTCTGGTCTCCCATCCACTTCTTCTCTTCGCCGTTAATGAAGAAGCGTACGCAGGTGCCGTCGGCATTGCCGTCGGCGCTGTTTGCGAACTTGGTGTAGTCAATGCTGACCGTGATGGTGCCGTCCTGGGCTGCGGTCCACCTGTAGGCGGCGTTCCTGCCCTGTCCGGGTTCCACAAAGTCTGCCTTGAGCTCGGGCTTGCCGCTATTGTAATAGCGGTTATTATCGGCGTCGTAGGAAAGCTTTGAGAAGTTCCTGCTGTCCCAGTCGCACATGCCGTAGGTCCAGCCGTTGCTTCCCTGCTCGCCGAAATCATCAAAGAGAACGGCGTTGTTGGTGCGGTTGGGATCGTCCTCCTCATAGTCGCTGATGGTGACTGCAAGGCAGCCTCCGTCATAGGAATCGTTGCCCTCAGGGTTCACGGCAAAGATCAGCACATCGCCTTTCTTTACGTCATAGATCTCCTCGAAGGACTCCGATCTGTCTGCGTCGAAGTTGCCGGTGGTCTGGCTGCCCATCCACTTCTTTTCCTCTCCGTTCAGGAAGATGCGGACGCAGGTGCCGTCGGCGTTTTCATCCTCATTGTTGGGGAACTTGGTGTAGTCGCCGGCCACCTTGATGGTGCCGTCCTGGGCCACCACCCACTTGTAGGCGGCGTTCCTGCCCTGTCCGGGCTCCACAAAGTCTGCCTTGAGTTCGGGCTTGCCGTCGTTGAAGTAGCGGTTGTTGTCCTTGTCGTAAATAAGCTTTTCGAAATTCTGGCTGTCCCAGTCGCACATGCCGTAGTACCAGCCGTTGCTTCCCTGCTCGCCGAAATCATCAAAAAGAACGGCGTTATTGGTACGGTTGGGATCATCGGGTATGTCTTCGCCCGGAGCAGGGCCGTTGGAGTCACGGAAGGTGACATTCAGTCTGCCTGCGTCGTAGGCATTATTATTGTCGGGGTCGATCCGGAAGCTGAAGATGTCGCCGGCCTTGACAGGGATCTTCTCGAAGTCAAAGTCAAGTACATTGTCGTTGCCGTCGCCCTGTTTGACCTTGACCTTCCTGCTCAGAATTTCTTTCTTGTTCTGATAGATGGTCAGCGTGATGCCGTCGGGCCAGTCGGGATTGCTGTCGTTGTGGCCGTACTTGACATAGCTGCCGGTCAGGTCCACTTCACCGTCGTCCTTGACCACCCACTGGTAGATGGGGTTCATTCTGGCGCCGGTATGGACGAAGTCCTTCTTCATCTCCAGGCCGCTGTCTCTGGCGGAAAGCCATGCATCTCCGTTCCTTTCGGTCAGAAGTCTGGCGTTCCCAAGGGATGTGCCTTCCAGGAAGTACCAGCCGTCGGTACCCTGATCTACGGAACTGATCCTTGAAAGCACTGTGTTGTTGTCGTCGCCGGGCTGATAGTCAATGTCTTCCGCTTCCATTATGTCAACGGAGAGTCTGCCGCCGTCCCATGCATAGTTGCTGTCTCTGCAGATCTGGAAGCTGAGCTTGTCGCCCCTCTTGACATTCAGATCGTCGAACTCGAAGTCAATGACGTTGTCATTGCCGTCGCCGCGTTTTACCTTCACCTTCTTGGAGAAGATGACCTTGCCGTTATGCCATACCTTGACGGTTACGCCGTCGGGCCAGTCAGGGTTGGAGTCTTCCTGTCCGAACTTGACATAGCCGCCGGAGATGTCCACCTTGCCGGTCTTTCCCACTACGAACTGGTAGATGGGATCTCTGGAGGCGCCGGTATGGACGAAGTCCTTCTTCATCTCAAGACCTTCCGTCCTTCTGGAGTTGTAGCCTTCTCCGTCCGGAGTCTTCTTGGTCAGGACCTTGGCGTCGGAAGGGGAATTGCCTTCCAGGAACCACCAGCCGTCGGTGCCCTGCTTTGTGGATTCCAGGTTGTTCAGGGAGGTGTTGTTGTCGTTGTCGCCCACCTTTACCCTGGGTGTGGCGTTTGCGTCCTCGATGACGAACATGTACTTGCCGGCGTCATAGGCGTTGTTGGCGCCCGGATCCACGATCATGGTGATGGCGTCGCCCTTTTTCACGCTGACGCCGTCGATGGCCAGGGACCTGGTGATCTCCGCATCCCTTCTGGGAGCGAAGTACTGCTTCTTCAGAACGGTATTGTTCTTCATCAGATAGACTGTCACGCCGTCGGGCCAGCTGGGATTGGAGTCCTCGTTCTTGAGCTTGGTGTATTCCAGGTCAATGTTGATCTTGCCGTTCTCGGCCACGATCCACTTGACATTGGCGGATTTGCCCTTGTTGCCGGGCACGATAAAGTCTTTCTTGATCTCTACGTAATCGCTGGTGTAATACTTCTCGTTGTTCTCGTTCTTTTCCACGTTGACGGCGAAGAAGGGATCCTTATAGTAGCCGAACTGGTAGTACCAGCCGTTGTAGCCCTGCTTGCCGAAGTCGTCCATGGTGGAGGCGAAGTTGGTGCGCTTGCCGTCATAGAAAGGCTTGACACTCTTTTCGTTCTTGCCCACCAGACCGCTGGTGGAACGGATGGCAAACTGATACTTGCCGCCGTCGTAGGCCGTATTGTCCAGGCCGTTGATGACCATGGTGATATACTGGCCCTTCTTTACCTTAAGGCTCTTTACATCCAGTCTCTTTGTGACCTCACGGCCCACCTCGGGGGCGAAGGTCTGCTGGGTAAGGAGGGTCTTGTCCAGATAGAGGGAGACCCTGGTGCCGTCTGGCCATGCGGGGTTGGCATCCTCGTTGGGAGTCTTGGTGTAGGAGGCGTCTACAGCCACGGTACCGTTCTGTGCCACTCTCCACTTGATGATGGCAGACCGGTCATGGGTGCCGGGGTTGACGTAGTCGCGCTTGATCTCCAGATAGGAGTTGTGGAAGTATCTGTCTTCCTTCTTGTCGTAGGGCTGCATGTTGTAGGCGTTGAATGGATCGTCGCCGTAGCCCCACTGATAGATAAAGCCGTTTCCGCCCTGAGGGCCGAAGTCGTCCTGGGTGGAGGCAAAGTTCTGCCTGGTCTCGGGCCAGTTCACGCTGACAGAGCTTTCGTCCTTCAGACCAGTCACGTCGATCACGGTGATATCGAAGGCGCCGCCGTCATAGGAGGAGTTGCCTTCTGCATCCACCATGAAGTAGAGCCTGTCCTTCTTGTTCACATGGAGCTTGGGAATACGGGTCCTGATCTTGTTCTCTCCCTCATCGGGGGCGTCCACGTGCTGCTCGTAGAGAAGCTTGTCGTTCTTATAGACCTTGACCTTGACGCCGTCGGGGAAGTCGGGGTTGCCGTCGTTCTGCTCGAACTTGGTATAGCGGACGCGCAGGTCCACATCTCCCTCGGAATACGGTCTCCAGCAGAGGATGGCGTTGTGGTTGAGGGAAGGATGGATAAAGCCGCTGCTGATGGTAAGGTTGGGGGAAGTGCAGTTGATGTACTCGCTGCTCTCCGTCTCATGAGAGGCCAGAGCCGCATCCTCGGGAGAGGTACCGTACATGTAGGTCCAGCCGTTCTTTCCCTGAACGCCGAAATCCTCGATGTTGTTGGCGTCGTTGGAAGTCCTGTTCTTGTCCTTTGCGGCCTTTACGGGTTCTGCGTCCACATCGGAAATGGCCGCATAGAGAGTACCGCCGTCAAATGCGTTGTTGGCCCTGGGATCCACCACGAAATAGAGGCTCTCGTGGTACTTCACTTCCAGATCCTCGATGCTGATCTGGACCAGGTTCTCGGTCTCGGTGCTGATGGATACGTTCTCCAGCTTTAAGAGCTCGTCTCCCTTATAGACCAGGAGCTGTACGCCGTCGGGATAGGCAGGGTTGGCATCGCCGTTGACGCTCTTGACATAGGTCACGATCACGTTGACCTTTCCGTCTTCGGCTGCCCGCCACTCCAGGATGGGAGAGATCTTGTCTGCGGTATGCAGGAAGGTCTTCTTGAGCTCCAGGCCGTTGGCGCCGGACTGATAATATTTCTCTCCGTCGAAGGAGTCCATGCGTCTGGATCTCTGGGGACGCTTGGAATTGCCGTAGCGGTAGAACCAGCCGCCCTTTCCCTGTTCGCCGAAATCCACTACGTTGAAGGCGTTGTTGGTACGGCCGGGCTCGTCCTCAAAGGGGGGCTCGTCGATCTCTTCGATATTGAAGGCCGAAGGCCAGCCGACGCTGGCTCTGAGCAGTTCGTCTGTCTCTGCGGCCGGTCCTTCCTTCTTGCTGCAGCCCGAAAGGATCCCGGCTGCCAGAAGTCCCAGCGCCAGGCCTGCGGCGATCCCCTTCATGAGCTTTCGGCCCGCCGGTAAACTTAAATACTTTCTGATCATCTGTTTTTCCTCCCTGGTATCGTCTTATTCATAGGCTGCTATGTTTTCGATACGGACATCGGATTCGATTCCGAAGAACTGCCATGCGGTGCCCTGGGACCTGTACATCCTTGCGGTCAGGGCGATCTCGTCATCCAGGTAGAGGCTGACCACACCGTCGGATATCAGCATCGTCATGTGGATCTTGTCCCTGCCTGAGAAGTCGAAGTCCATGAAGGACTGGGCGTCGGAATCAAAAAGCTTGGGGGTGTTGTAGAACTCCACCCTGTTCTCGGCCACATTGAATAAGTAGGTGAGGGCGCCTGCGTATTCGGTGTTGGGCGCAAAGGAAATGCCGAAGAGCTCTCCCGTGTCAAAGCCGGTGATGTCGGCTTCCAGGCGGGTGGCATTCTCGAAGGCATCGTACTGCATCATCTCATATCTGGCTCCGGTGAACTGAACGGCCTCGCCGTCCAGCTTCACAGTGTCGGCTGCCACGAGAGGAGTCAGGGCCACGGGCTTGTTCAGGGTCTCTTTGATATGGCTGTTGACCACGGGCACCAGACTGCCGTCCGCTGTCTGCTGCAGCTCGTGGACCACGGCCGAGCCGGCCCAGTCGTAATCGTTCTCGTCGTCGTGTCCGATCTTGGTGCCGTTCCAGCCCACCAGGTAAAGGTGGTCTCCGTCTTTCTCCAGACGTCCGGCATAGAATCCGTTTCCGTCCACGGTATCCTTCTCGGGCTTTACGAAAGGACCGTGAATGGAATCGCCAACGCGGTAGTGGACCACTCTGTCGGGCCACTGGTCCGAGAAGGCCAGATACCACTTGCCTCCGAACTGCAGAAGGGAAGGGCACTCCATGTTTGTGCCGAAGCCCATGTCGTCTTCGAAGAAGACGCCTTCGTCCTTCCACTTGTGAAGGTCTGTGGATGTATATCTGGCGATCACGCCGGTGTTGTCCTTACGGGTCACCACCAGCATCCAGTAGCATTTTTCCTCAGGCACATAGAATACGTAAGGATCACGGAAGTCGTTGGTGGAATAATTCTCGTCGGTAAAGGTATCCTCTTTGATCTTGGTAAAGGTGGTGAGGTCGGTCCCTTCCGCGTGCATGATGGCTTCGGCCGGTGCATAGTAGTCGTTATGACCGGTAAAGAAGGCGTGGTAGTGTCCTTCCTGGTCCTTCATCACGCAGCCGGTGCCCAGAGCGTTGTCCTGCTCGAAGGCGGATTCGCCGTAGGGAAGAACGATGCCCGCATTCTCATAGGTGCAGTAATCCTCTGTGGTCAGCAGGGCCCAGGGATGGTAGCCAGTCTTTCCGTCTCTCTGGTCCAGCAGGTAATAGATGTACATTCTGCCGTCCTCGAAGTAGGGCATGGTATCACCTACAAAACCGTCCTGCGTCATCGGAAACAGAGAAAAAGCCTCTTCCCTGGCTTCACCGGCGGATGCCTCTGCGTCCGGTGGCGCTTCTGTTCCGGAAGCACTTCTGCTTCCACCGCTGCAGGCAGTCACAAGCAGCATCATGGCCGCCAGGACTGCACACAAAATTCTTTTCCTCTTCATTTCCGCTCCTTTCGCAGATGAATTCAGACAATAGGCTTCATACTCCATAAATGTGCTGTAAAGTCACATAAATACGCACTATTATTGTAATTCAGTCCATGAACATACGCAATAGAAAATTTTACAAATTTTTACATTTCATGTTTCTTTTGTAACACAAATAAGTGTAACAAAATGTAATAACCAAATGTGTAAGCCCTTACATAATATGATTAATTCATTGGTTCACGGATTTTTCTTCGTTTCATGAAATTTCATTTTGACATATTGTTTCATTTTGCTTCATTTTTACATCTGAAGCATCCATTCAGCCCGTTTTGCTCCCCCGGACGTAATGAAATTTCATGAAAGTAAATGCGTAAGGGCAAAAAAATACCGCTGCACCTTATAGTGCAGCGGCAGAATGCCTGTTTATTTGCGGAAGTAACTCCTTCCCCGTCCCTAAGGACCGCTCCTTAACGGGTCTTTTTTTCCTCCGCCGGCGTCTGGGTCTCGGCCGTTTCGGGAGCCGTATAGCCTTCGATCAGATCCAGGTTCCTTTCCAGGGGCGTGCCCAGGGCGATGGTATCCTTAAAGGCCATCTCCGGCGGGTCCCCTATGGAAATCTGGACCTTGCTGATCCCGTTCAGCTCCGTCAGGGTATTCACGATGGAATAAATGACCACCTCGGGAGAGGCCGTAAAGTTCTCCGACAGAAAAGAAGCGTCGAAGCTCACGTAGCAGATCCCGTCCCTGGAGGTGACGCCGGTCAGCTTGCTGGTGCCCGGAAGGCATGCATAGGAGCCCTCTCCCCTGGGGCCCTGGATCAGCTGCTCCACCACGTACTGCTCCATGGGCACGTTGGTGTTGTAGAAGTCCGTTCTGGTGACCGGCACCAGCATGGTGCCCGCCTCATTGGCAAAATAGAGGCGGATGGCCGCCTTTTCGTAGTCCTGGATGTTGGTGCCGGATCCTTTGGCGAACTGGTCCGGGGTCATGTAGCCGTAGGTCTGTCCCCGGGCGTCCCTCAGCTCCAGCCCGTTCACGAAAAAACCCACGGATTCCACTCCGTTTATCTGGCACAGGGTGGAGATCAGGGCGGCCCGCTGCAGAGTCTGGGTAATGGTATCCTGCTCTCTGAAGCCCTCCGTGATCTCCAGGGCCAGCCGGTGCTTTGTGACGGTAAAGCCCGTCACGGAATAGTTCCTGACAGGCGGCACCGCATCGGAGGAAAAATCCTCTCTTTTCAGCTGCTCCAGACACTCGCTGATCCGCTTGTCCCTGTCCTCCGCGGCAGGGGTATAGCCCTTGCCGATGATGGTGGTGCCGTCCTGGTTGAGGAAATACAGCTGCATGCTGTCCGGTCTTGCGGCGCTGCTGCTTTCCTCCGTTCCGGAGGAACAGCCTGCCAGAAGGCCCGTCACAAGGACCAGGACCAGCAGAAGGCAGCCTGCGTATTTACTTTTCTGTTTCATGAAATAGGGCATAGACATGTCTTGTAAGCCTCTTCCCGTCATTTCTTTCTTTCCGACCTGGGGGGCACCATTTCCACAGGCTCGGGGATGTAGGACAGGGGACAAATCACATAGAAGGTGGTCCCCTCTCCCTCTTTGCTCTCTACGCTGATGGACCCGTGGTGCTGCAGGACCACGCTCTTGGAAATGGAAAGTCCAAGGCCGGTGCCGCCCATTTCCCTGGATCTGGATTTGTCCACCCGGTAAAAACGTTCGAATACACGGTTGACGGACTCCGGCGGTATGCCCACGCCTGTATCCATGATCTCGATGGTAAAGCTCTGGTGGTCCGCATCGGTAGTGACCCGGACCTTGCCGTGTTCCTTGTTGTACTTGACCGCGTTCTCGATCAGGTTGGTCAGGGCCATGGTCATCCTGGTCTCGTCCACCTCGGCCACGATCTTTCTTTCACTGACCAGGAGCAGCTCTATGTCTCTCTCCCTGGCCTGGGGCCTGACCCTCTTCAGGATCATCTCCAACATGTCATTGATGTTGACGGGCTGGACGTTCAGCTGGGTCTCCTTGTTGTCCATGCGGACCAGGGTCAGGAGCTCGCTGATGATCTTGTTCTCCCGGTCGATCTCGTTGTCGATATCCTGCAGGAACTCCCGGTAGACCGCCTCTTCCACATGCTCCTGCATCAGCAGGGAATCGGCCAGGACCTTGGCGGAGGTCATGGGGGTCTTCAGCTCGTGGGATACGTTGGAAACGAATTCCTGGCGGGAGGCGTCCAGCTGGTTCATCCTGGCCAGGACCTCGTTGAAGGCGTCCGCTATGTGGCGGGTCTCCAGATACTCGGGGGCGCTGACCAGGTTGGTGGTATAGCCTGCCTTGACCGCTGCGATGGATTTGGAAAGCCTCTCCAGAGGGCTGACCAGGTAGTAGGCAAAAAAGAGGGCCAGCAGAAAGATGCTTACGGCTATGACCATCTCGAAAAGCAGGGCCGTACGGGACAGCATATCCAGAGTGGTTTCGATGGTCTTTGTGGACACACTGGCCTTGAGGACGCCCTGGGGTGAGGGCGGCTCCGACTCACGGATGCCCGTCATATCTCCCGTTTCCAGGGAAGCCGTCTCCACGATGGGGGTGACCAGGGTGATATAGTCCGCTTCCGGGTCATAGGTATAGGGCGACATACTGGTCCCGTTCTTCAGGCAGTAGACGATGTCCTCCGAAATGGCGGTCTTTCCGGTGGCGATGGAATAAGTGTCGGAAATGACCTGGAGGGAGGAGTCCACCACCAGAAGGCGGCCGTTGTAGAGAGAGGAGAACTCATTCAGCTCTGTCCGGATCACTTTGGATCCCGGGGTCCCAAGAAAGTCTGCGGTGATCAGATGGTTGGCCAGGGCCCTGAGCTGCAGCTGGACTTCCTGCGCCTTGACCTCCACGGCCCGCTTCTCGTAGCTGCTCAGTATTCCGTACTGTAAAATAATACAGGGGCAGAGTCCGAGAAGGAGCGAGATCACGAAGACCCGTGACCGGATGCTCGAAAGGACTTCCCGGATATGCCCCAGAAAGGTTTTGCTGCTTTTCATTATAATCCGCGGGATACCACGCCCATAGGAGCAACTGCACCGCATGGGCGTGGAGGAACGCGGTCTTTTTTCTTTCCACGAAAGTCCGC
>CAMOGQ010000076.1 GCA_946614165.1 uncultured Lachnospiraceae bacterium | reverse complement strand
ATGACATGACTGTCTGGAACAGGGAGAGCTCTGACCGCCTGCAGATGCTCAGCGGGTGCAAATGGCGTTTTGCCTTTTATCCCAGTATACATGACCTGCAGGATGCTTTCTATATGCCGGACTATGAGGCCGGCCGCTGGTGGAAGGAGGAGACGGTGCCCTTCTGCTGGCAGCTCAGGGGATATGATTCTCCCCAGTACACCAACATCCGTTATCCTTTTCCCTTCGATCCGCCCTATGTGCCCCAGGACAATCCCTGCGGCGCTTACCTGCACAGATTTGAATGGCATAAGGATCCGGAAGCCCCGCAGGCCTTCCTGAATTTCGAGGGTGTGGATTCCTGCTTCTATGTCTGGCTCAACGGCACCTATGTCGGCTACAGCCAGGTATCCCACCATACGGCCGAATTCGATATTACGGACCTCCTGCAGGAAGGGGAAAACCTGCTGGCCGTACTGGTCCTCAAGTGGTGCGACGGATCCTATCTGGAGGATCAGGACAAGTTCCGCTTTTCCGGCATCTTCCGGGATGTCTATATCCTGAAAAGGCCGGCGGACAGAATAAACGACTATGTGATCCGGACAGACCTGTCAGAGGATCTTTCCTCGGCAGACCTGAGCATTTCCTTTACCTATTCCAGAAAGCCGGTACCCGTTGCGGTGACCCTGACATGTCCGGGCGGCGCCGCTCCCGTATTCGAAGGCAGGGCGTCCTTCGGAAAGGAAAAGGAGACGACGCTGCATATCCATGTGGACAGACCGGTCCTCTGGAACGCGGAGGAGCCTGCCCTTTATACCCTGGTCATGGATACGGGAAAGGAAGTCATTACCGAAAAGGTAGGGTTCAGAAAGGTGGAAGTGAAAGACCTGGTCCTGACACTGAACGGGGCTCCCATCACCTTCCGGGGCGTGAACCGCCACGAATCCGATCCTGTTACCGGCGCTGTCTGCAGCATGGACCAGGCCCTTCTGGATCTGCGCATGATCAAAGCCCACAACTTCAATGCGGTCAGAGCCAGCCATTATCCCAACGTTCCCTGGTTCTACCAGCTCTGCGACTGTATGGGCCTTTATGTGATCGACGAAGCCGACAATGAGAGCCACGGCACAGGGCCTTTATACTTCAGGGAGGACGATTACTCGGAGCGGATGCGGCTTGCCCATGTCAGGATCGCGGATAATCCGGACTTTATCGAACCTACTCTGGACAGGATCAGGTCCATGGTCATAAGGAACCGCAACCGTCCCTCCATCCTGGTATGGTCCATGGGAAACGAGTGCGGATACGGCGTCACCTTTGAAAAAGCCCTTAGATGGACAAAAGAAACGGATTCCACAAGGCTGACCCATTATGAGAGCGCTTTTTACCTGAGCAGGGACAGGGAATTCGATGTATCGGACATCGATCTTTTCGGCCGCATGTATCCGGCTTTTTCCGAGGTGACGGATTACCTGGACAGCAGTCCGGACAAGCCCCTCCTTCTGGTGGAATACTGCCACGCCATGGGCAACGGTCCCGGAGACTTCAAAGAGTACCTGGATCTGACAGAAAAATATCCTGCTCTCTGCGGGGGCTTTGTATGGGAATGGTGCGACCATGCCGTATATAAGGGAAAGACAGCCGGCGGAAAGGATATGTACTGGTACGGCGGAGACCACGGAGAACTGCAGCACGACTCCAACTTCTGCCTGGACGGCCTTGTCTATCCGGACAGAAAGCCCCATACAGGCCTTCTGGAGTACAAAAACGTTCACAGGTCCCTCAGAGCCTCCTATGATACAGACAGACAGATCCTTACGGTGGAGAACCACCTGGATTTCACGGATTCCTCCGATAAGATCAGCGCAGCCTGGTCGCTGACCCTGGACGGAACAAAGATCGCGGGAGGACCTCTGGCGCTGCCATCCATCCATCCCCATACAAGTGCAGAGATTCCTCTGGCTTTCTGTGTTCCGGACAGGGGACGGTGCTACCTGAAGGTGACCTATGCCCTGAAGGAAGAAAGCAGTGCTCTTCCTGCGGGATGCGATCTGGGCTTTGACGATATATTGATACCCAATCAGGAGAGCCTTGCCCGAAAAGCGGCGGCGCTTCTGGAAGAAAGCGGGGAGGAGAGACCTCTGGATCTCCGGGAGGAAGGACATTTCCTCGTCATAGAGGGACAGGGCTTTACTTACCGGCTGGATCTGCTTTCCGGAATGTTTGCTTCCATACAGATCGGAAGAAGAGAGCTTCTGGAAAAGCCCATGGAATTCAATCTCTGGCGGGCTCCTACGGATAACGACGCGGTGCCGGCAGATCTCTGGAAATGGGAACGCCTGGACCACATTTCGGCAAGGGCTTATGAGATGACCTGGAAGAAGACGGATGAGGGGGCTGAGATCCATATCCTGCAGTCCACTGGTGCCATGTCCGTACAGCCGGTCCTCCGGATGGACAATGTGGTCACAGTATTTGGAGACGGAAGGATCCGACTGGACATAAAGGCAGATAAGGATCCCGAGATCGAGACTCTGCCCAGGATCGGACTCAGGCTCTTCCTGCCGGCTGCCATGAAGCAGGCGTCCTGGTACGGCATGGGTCCCATGGAGACTTACATCGACAAGCATCATGCGGGATATCACGGCGCTTTCCGCTCTCTTGTATCAGACCTTCACGAAGATTATATCAGGCCCCAGGAGAACGGGTCTCATTTTGACTGCGACTTCGTCACTCTCAAAGGTGTGGATCTTGCTCTGAGTGCTGCTTCGGGGGATCCAGGTCAGACATTCTCCTTCAATGCCTCTGTCTATACCCAGGAGGAGCTGGAGAGGAAAAGGCACAACTATGAGCTGGAGCCCTGCGGGAGTACCGTCCTGTGCCTGGACCACAGGATGGCCGGCATCGGGTCCAAGAGCTGCGGGCCGGATCTGCCCGAACAGTACAGAGTCTCAGCCGACAGCTTCCGTTTTTCTTTCATGCTCAGGCCGGAGGAGATCTGAACCTGGTACGTAAACAATAAGAATATACAGGGGGAACTAAACAAATGAATAACAAGGAAAAAACTTATCTGAAGTGGTACAACAAGGTGGGCTACGGCTCCGGCGATATAGCGGGCAACGTGGTCTATGCCCTGCTTTCGGCTTTCGTCATGATCTTCCTGACGGATACCGTAGGCATGAATGCGGGCATCGTAGGTACTCTGATCGCGGTTTCAAAGCTTTTTGACGGCGTCTCCGATATCTTCTTCGGGTCCCTGATCGACAAGACCCATACCAAGATGGGCAAGGCCAGACCCTGGATGTTCTACGGTTATTTCGGCTGCGCCCTCTGCCTGGTGGCTATCTTCTGCATTCCTGCGGATATCAGCCCCACGGCTCAGTACGCATGGTTCTTTATCGCCTATACCATGCTGAATGCGGGCTTCTATACGGCCAACAACATTGCTTATTCCGCACTGACCGCTCTGGTCACCAAGAACAACCATGAAAGAGTGGAGATGGGCTCCATCCGTTTCATGTTCGCCTTCGGTACCAGTATGCTGATCCAGACCATTACTGTGGGTATGGTGGCTTATTTCGGCGGCGGCGCGGCCGCATGGCGGACCGTGGCCATCATCTATTCCATCGTGGGCGTGATCTCCAATACCCTGTCCGTCTTATCTGTCAGAGAACTTTCTCCGGAAGAGCTTGCAGAAGGGGAAGAAGTAAAGACCACGGAAATGCAAGAGGAGAAGTATTCCCTTCTGGACGCCTTCGGTCTCCTGATCCGCAACAAGTATTATCTGATGATCTGCGCTTCCTATATCCTGATGCAGATCTACTCCGCGACCCTCAACATGGGCATCTATTATATGACCTATGTCCTGAAGAACGCCAACCTTCTGGGCGTATTCTCCTGGGCCATCAACATTCCCATGATCATAGGCCTGCTCTTCACCCCTACCCTGGTGGCAAAGTGGGGAGGCATGTATAAGCTGAACCTGACGGGCTATACCATCGGTACCCTGGGGCGTCTAGGCGTTGTGATCGCCGGTTATATGGGATCTGTGCCTCTTATGCTGGCCTGCACGGCCATCGCAGCCATGGGCATGAGCCCCCTGCAGGGAGATATGAATGCCCTGATCGCCACCTGCTCCGAGTATACCTACCTGACCAGCGGCAAGCGCGTGGACGGCACCATGTATTCCTGCACATCCCTGGGCACCAAGCTGGGCGGCGGCATCGGCACTGCCCTGGCCGGCTGGCTTCTGGCTTTTTCCGGCTATGTGGGCGGAGCGGCAGAACAGTCCGCGTCCTGCATGAACATGCTCCATATCATGTATCTGTGGATGCCCATGTGCTTCAACCTTCTGATCACTCTGATCCTCACAAGGCTCAACGTAGAAAAGGCCAATGAAGAATTAAGGCACAAAGCTGTTTAATCTTCTATTCATACACTTTCCTTGAAACAAAGAGCCCTCTGTGTCCCTGCGGGACACAGAGGGATCTTTGCGTGGCAGGAATAATGTCCGGATGTTATACAAAGGTATGGATAATAATGCAGCCTATGCAGGCGGGTGACTGCCCGGCCCTGCAAAGGCTGTAAGGAGAGAGCCATGAGTCTGAATGACATGAACGATGTGGAAACAGTAGAAAAAGTGTCCGCTCCCTATGAAGGGGATCCGGACGCAGGTACGGGAGGAAGCGGAGCGCCTCCGGCAGGAAAACCCCGAAAGACCTTCATTCGCCCTTCAGGCGCCCTGACGGATATATTTGTGTTCGCAGCCCTGCTGTCTTTTCTTATGCTGATTCTGGGAGAGGTCTTCCCGTCTGTGATCAACAGGTTCCTGAATGTACATGATCTGGGAATGCGTCTTGCCGGGGACGAGGACATCGTCCAGTTCCTGCTCCAGTATTTTAACTTCTATGGCATCTGGATCGCTTTTATCCTTATCATCACCATCTTTAAGGGCAACTGGCCCATGTGGAGGGCCTTTCTCTATAACAGGCACGGGAACAGCTTCAAAGCGGTCCTGGCCGGCATACTGCTGGGCGGCGGCATGAACGGATTCTGCATCCTGATGTCCTATATAAACGGGGATATCAAGCTCACTTATAACGGCTTTGATCCCAGGCTTTTCTTCATCTTTCTGTTCTGCGTCTTTATCCAGTCAGGCGCCGAGGAGATTGCTGACAGGTGCTACCTCTATCAGAAGCTGAGAAGAAGATACCGCTGGCCCGCTATTGCCGTGCTTGTCAATTCTCTGTTTTTTATGGCCCTCCATATGGGAAATCCCGGCGTGACCACGCTGGGCCTTCTGCAGGTCTTCCTGATCGGCGTCAAGTTTTCCCTGATCGTCTTTTTCTGGGACAGTCTCTGGACAGTCATCTGGGCCCATACGGCCTGGAACTTCTCACAGAGCATCGTATTTGGCCTGCCCAACAGCGGCATCGTATCAAAATATTCGGTTTTCAAGCTGGACGCTGCATCCGCTGTGGACGGCATCTTCTATAATACCAGCTTTGGCGTGGAAGGAAGCATGGGCGCCAATATCATGATCGGAGCAGCGATCCTTATTGTCCTGATCATAGGCCTTGCCGGAAGACGGGGTGAAAGGAAGGACTACTGGAAGAAAAGGGCGGGAGCAGAAAATCCGGACTTGAGATCGGTCTCCTGATCCTTCTTGCTGTGATTGCGGCGGCATTCGTCGGTATCCTGTACTGGGCCGGCCAGAATTCTGATGAGATTCAGAAAAGGCTTGAGGAATATCAGGCTCAGACGGCAGCGAACAATATTCCGGTCAGGGTCCTGATCCTGCCCCAGTATGAAGTGGTAGAGCTGGAAGGCGATATCCCAGGTGAGGCCCAGTACTATTACGAAGCCTATCTGGATGGCGCCCAGGAATACGATATCACCGGAGATTCTGACGGCAGCGCGCTTTATGTAAAGGACGGCGTTGCCCTCTATGTCACGGGAACAGGAAAGCTGAACGCGGCCCTGAACACCCAGGCCCTTCTGTCGGATGCCAGGTTTGATTTTTCCGATGCCTACATCCTGGTCACTGGCTCTGCCGCTTCGGCCGCAGAGTACGGCGTACCCGGAGATGTATAAGTCATTACAGCCGCCGTTGACTATGATCTTGGTCACCACATCGGAAGCGAAGAGGCGGGCGAAGACGGACCTGCCTGGATCCACGACCCAGAGGACGACGAAAATGCCGTGATCCGTCTGGACCAGAGCCTGACAAATCAGTGCTATGAGCCTGTCAGAAAGATCAGACCCCAGACGACGGAAAAGACAAGAGCCTATATGAAAGAGGGCTTTGATAATAAGAAATGGGCAAGGCGAAAACCCCAGGTTCTGAAGGGAACCTCTGTCAGCGGTGAAAGCTGTAAAAAGGGAGAGAACGTTCACGCCAACGCCCTGCTTATGGCTGAAGCCTACGGCTACAAAGACCCCTATGCAGTCCTGGCCCCCGAAGATGCCGCCATCGGACAGGACTTAAAGCGCATGGATCTGCTGGACCGTCTTATCATCCTCCGGGCCGGGATCGACACGGACCTTTACGCAGACGGTGAGACGCCGGAAAGCCTTGCGGACGCTGATGCAGGGGATCTCCCCGGCGCAGCGGATATTTACGAAACCTCCATGCAGAACAGCTTTGAAATCGGAAGAGTCCTGATTGACAGTTTTCTGAAAGGGGGAGAGGAAACGGCCCAGGCACAACAGGCTGCTCAGTAAGAATATTTACGCCATGAGAAGAGGACAGGCTTTCAGGGCCTGTCCTCTTTTATGACATTTACGGGAACCGTACCTGCTGTAAAAAGCAAGTGTAAAAAGAAGGCTCCGGGGGTAAGATAGATACAGACAGACAGCTGCCTGGCCCGTTCATGGAATAATCCTCTTTGCGGTTTTCATAAAGGGGCGGGCACAGGAACAGGGACAATACATTCAGGAGTAAATAAACTATGAAGAAACAGAACTATATGTGGCCTTCCTATACAGTGGGCGTCTGCTACTATCCCGAGCACTGGGACGAGGCTTTATGGGAAAGCGATCTGGACCGTATGCTGTCCGCCGGCATTACAGCAGTACGGGTATTTGAGTTTGCCTGGTCCATTGCGGAGCCGGAGGAAGGGGTCTTTCAGTTTGAATTCTTTGACCGTTTCCTTGATCTCTGCCTTAAAAAGAACATGAAGGTCATTTTCGGAACGCCTACTGCCACGCCGCCGGCCTGGCTCAGCGCAAAATATCCGGAAGTCCTGAATGCCGACAATAACGGTATACCTTATGAACACGGGGCCAGGCGCCATTACAATTATAATTCTCCGGTATACAAAGAAAAATGCCGCAGGATCGTCACGGCGCTGGCGGAGCACTTCGGAAAGCATCCGGCTGTCTGCGGCTGGCAGATCGACAATGAGATCAACTGCGAGACAGACGATTTTCACTCAGAAGCGGACCAGGCTGCTTTCCGTATCTATCTGCAGAAAAAATATCAGAGCCTGGCGGAACTGAACAGGGCATGGGGAACCGTTTTCTGGAACCAGACCTATACGGACTGGGAGCAGATCCGTCTGCCCGGCCATGTGCTTAACAGGGGGTGGAATCCCCATCAGAGGCTGGACTATATCCGCTTTGTTTCGGACAGCGCCAGGTCATTCTGCTTCATGCAGGCAGAGATCCTGAGGAGATTTATAAAGCCCGGCGACTTTATTACTACCAACGGAATCTTCGGGCATATCGACAACTATGCCATGAATGAGGAGAGCCTGGATATCTTCGGCTATGACTCATATCCCAATTTTGCCTTTGGTCTGAATCACAGAGACCATCTGCAGAAAACCGGATTTGGCCTGGAAGAAGGACTCAATGACCGCAGGTGGAGTATGCACCTGAGCGAAGTCCGGGCCATCTGCCCTCATTTTGCCATCCTGGAACAGCAGGCGGGGGCGGGGAGCTGGATCAGCCGCATGGAAGGCCCCATGCCCATCCCCGGCCAGATCATGCTCTGGGGCATGCAGAGCATAGCCCATGGGGCGGATTTTGTGTCCTTCTTCAGATGGCGGACCTGTCCTTTCGGGACGGAAATGTACTGGCACGGGATCCTGGATTATGACAATCAGTACAATAGGAGACTGGCCGAGGTCGGTGACTTTGCCTCCATGCTGAAAAAAATAGAGCCCCTGTGCGGATCGGACTATCAGGCTCCCCTGGCCATCGTAAAAGACTTCGACAACATGGCCGATGCGGAGGTAGACGTATGGCACGGACGTCTGGATTACCCTGACGAAGAAAACATCTACTGCCAGGCCCAGCTGAGCCATGTGCCCTGCGACTTTGTCTATCTGTCGGATACTATGGAAGCTGCTGATCTGGACCCTTATAAGGTGCTGATCTATCCCCATCCCGCCATCATGACCGGAGAGAAGGCAAAGATCCTTACGCAGTACGTGGAAAGGGGAGGAACCCTGATCCTGGGCTGCAGGTCGGGTTATAAGGATGAGAACGGACAGTGTCCGATGAAGTCTGCTCCCGGCCTCTTATCAGACCTTACCGGGACGAGGGTAAAAGAATCCGGCTTCCAGCATCCGGCCATGCCCGATGCCTTCATCCTCCTGGACGGCCTGAAAATAGAGGCATCCGTCTTCCAGGACCATCTGGAGCCGGGACAGGAAACAGAGGTCCTGGCCCGCTATCAGGGAGCCTGGTTTACCGGAACGGCTGCTCTTACAAGGCATCGCACAGGAAAGGGAAGCTGCATCCACTGGGGAAGCACCTTTACCCTGCCTGTTCTGAAAAAGCTCTTTGACATGACCGGCCTCTCAGGCCATTTCGATGACATTATCAGCCTTCCCGAAAGTGTGGAGATCGCAGAGCGCACAAAGGACGGAAGACGCTTCTTTATTCTTCTGAACTATATGCCTGAGGCACAGGAAATTGTCCTGCACAGGCACATGAAGGATATGGTCAGGGGTACCTCTGTATTCGGAAAACGAATCATACATCCCTTCCAGGTGCTTGTTATGGAGAAAGAATCATGAACCGGACACTTTATATCTCAAAACTTCTTTTTGCCCATCCGGAAAGAGCAGATTGTAAGAAAAGAAGGATCGCATGCATAGGAGACAGCATTACCTTTGGTGCCGGCGTTCAGCAAAGCCGGAAAGACAATGCCTGGACATATTTATGGAACAGGGCTCTGGGCGATACCTTTCAGGTCCTGAACTACGGGGTAAGCGGAGCGACCCTGCAGAAAGAGGGAGACTTCCCCTATCATCAGGTGGGCTTTCTGAAGAGACTTAATAAGTCTCAGCCGGAACTGATCATCCTCATGCTTGGGACCAATGACGCCAAGCCCTATAACTGGAACGAAAAACGTTTCATAATGGAGTATGAAGTTCTGCTGAAGGAACTTATGGAGACCGGATGGCCGCATCGTCTGGTCCTGATGGCGCCGCCTAAAGCATTCCCGGATGAGAAGACAGGCATAGTGGGCTATGATATCGATCCCGGTCCCATAGAAGGCAGCATACGGAAGACCGTTCACTCATTGGGAGAAAAATACGGACTGGAGGTCATTGATCTCTATGCCCTGACCGAGGGCCATCCGGAGTATTTCGATGACGGTGTTCATCCCAATACAGAAGGAAACAGGGTGATCGCCGATCATCTGTTAAAGGAAATCTGCTTATAACTGCATCATAAGAAAGACTGTCAATTCCTTTCGGAGTAATTGAATCCGCACGGGAAAACGGCAGTCTTTTTTGATGGGCGTTTTAAGCTTTTTCTAAGCTTCGAGTCTTATTCTTTGTCCTTAAACGGAAGTGATATGCCCGGCTTAAGAGGGCTCGGCCTCTCTTTCTGGTGCATTCTTTCCGTTGCACAGTGATATGCGCATTAAAACATACAGACAAAGGAGATAAAACATCATGAAAAAAGCAGTACTGGCCGCACTGGGAATACTGACGGTGACATGCACAGGCACCATGCCCCTTGAGGGCTTTGCGGCGGAGACGGAAATGAATGCCTATGTAATGGAAGAGGAGGATTCAGCTCCGGAAGGTCAGGAGTCTGAAAGCGAAACTGAAACCGATTCAGAGAAAGAAAACCGGGAAACTGAGGAGATAACAGTTATTTCTGATGAAGAAGAAACGGAAGTAACGACTGATAAAACAGAAGAACCCGCAGCTGAAGCGGAGGATGAAGCGGATACCATTCTTGTTCTGATGGCCCTGCCCAGGGAGGATGTACCTCCTGCTTTCAAAAATGACGAACCGGGATGCGAAGATATGATAATCTGTCCGGTCCTGATCTCCAGGGATGATCTGGAAGAACTGGGCGGAATGGGTGAAGGAGAGATCTATTCCTGGACATATGCTGAAGAAGAACCGGAGCTGTATCTGACAGTATCTTTCACTGACGGGACATTGGTTCTTGCATCGGAGGAGTCTGCGGATACTGAGGACGGGGAAAGCAGGAACGAAGAAGAGACTGAGGACGCCGCCTCAGAAACGGAAGAAATCGCAGAACAGGAAGCAGAGGATTCAGCAGAAGAGGCGGACAACTTTGCGGAAGTAAGTAAAGACAGCACAGGTGCTTCATCTGTAAAGAAGAAATCTTCCGCCTCTTCTTCGAAAAAGTCCAGGGCAAAGTCTTCATCCGGAAAAACAGGAAAAAGCGCAGCCGGAAAGTCGTCTGATTCTTCAAAAGGAAAGACATCTGCGAAAACAAAGGCATCCGCCTCATCAAAGAAATCAGCCGGGTCTTCCGGAGGAAAGAACAGAACCGCTTCTTCGGCAGCTGAAGAGAAGACAGATTCTGCCGATGCTGCCTCCGGCGGGTACATTGTCGAAGAAGAAAGTGTAAAGCACAGGCTCTCCGGGAAAAAAGACGCATCCGAAAACATTAAGGAAAGCAGTGAAAGGGAGTCTTCGGAAACAGACTCCGCAGAAGATATTTCAGAGGATACGGGAGCTGCAGAAGACGGAGATGATCTGAATGCAGATGCGTTCCCTCTTCCTGCCGCCGCCGGAACAGGGGGTTTTCTGGCCGCTGCAGCGTTTGCCTTATTCAGGCGAAGAAAGTAAACAAATGCATTTAAACCGGGCAGATCAGTTCTGCCTGTGAAAAAAAGCCTGCCAAAACAGGCTTTTTTCGTTTACTTGCGCGTATTTCCATTCATGGTATCATAGATAGTGAATCCGTAAAAATGCAGAAGGCTTTATAGCATCAGAGTCTGACTTGCAGAAGAAGGAGGCAGCATCTTGAAAGACCGGATCAGACCAGTTATCTGCGCTTTTATGGCGGCAGTTTTTTACGCAGTCAACACACCCCTTTCCAAGATTCTGCTGGAAAGTGTACCGGCAACTTTTATGGCGGCATTTCTCTATCTGGGAGCGGGGACCGGTGTGGGCATCATGTATATCTTCCGCTATAAGCAGGAGAAAAGCAATGAGCGCCTGGGCAGAGAAGATCTTCCCTATACGGCAGGAATGGTGCTGCTGGATATCCTGGCTCCCATCCTTCTGATGCTTGGCATCCGCTGCGGCAGCGCTGCCAATGCTTCACTTCTGGGCAACTTTGAGATCGTGGCCACCACCATGATCGCCTGTTTCCTTTTCAGAGAAGGAGTCAGCAGAAAGCTGGCAGCCGCCATAGGACTGATCACCCTGTCCAGTATCATTCTGTCCTTCGAAGGCGGTGAGAGCCTGCGCTTTTCTCTTGGATCCATATATGTGCTTCTGGCTGCCAGCTGCAGGGGACTGGAAAACAACTGTACCAGGAGAATATCGGAAAAGAGCTCCTATCAGATCGTGACCATCAAAGGTCTTTTTTCCGGAGGAGGCTCCTTCGTGATCGCTTCTCTTCTGGGAGAAAAACTTCCGGACCCTGCCCATATCCTTTTAGTAATGCTGCTGGGCTTTGTCGCTTACGGCCTGAGCATCTTTCTTTATGTCAGAGCCCAGAAAGACCTGGGAGCCGCCAGAACCAGCGCCTATTATGCCGTTAATCCCTTTATCGGGGCTTTTCTGTCCTTCCTTCTTCTGGGGGAAGCTCTGACAGCGTCCTATATGGCGGCCATGATGATCATGATCGCGGGAACGCTGCTTGTGGTCATGGATACTTTGGTCAGGCATCACATGCATCAGCACACCCATGTATTTACCCATACCCATGACGGCACCACCCATACCCATACCGTGGTCCATTCGCATGACCATGACCACTACATCTTTACGGACCATCACAGTCACCGCCACAGCCTGAAGGAACTGGAGCGGGAATACGGCCACAGTGCAGGAAGGTGTTAAAACGTGCAGGAAGAAATGTTCCATCTGCCGGCAGAGATCGGGATATCAGGGTTGGGAAGCCTGATCGAATCCGAAAAAGAAAAGCTGTTTTTAAGGCCTTTTTCGAGAGAGATCGAACTGATGCAGACAGAGGTGGCCGGCTGCAGATACAGGGAAAATATCAGGGAAAGGCTGAAAGGACTGAAGGCAGGGGATCATATGACCCTGATCAGGGAGCCCTCAAATCCCTATGACGAAAGGGCCATCATGGTCATGGGACCGGATGAAAGCTTTCTAGGATATATACCCAGGAGAAAGAACGAGGTGCTCTCGGCGCTTATGGATGCGGGCAAATATCTTTTTGCCAGGGCCGAGAGGGTCACGGTACCGGAAGCGGACCTGGACCAGGGCATGTACTGGTATGACGTACTGATCATCCGGGTCTTTATGGAAGACTGAATGTAAGAGCTGTCATGAACGGGCATACATAAAAAGCGGGAGAGGGCATAGCAGCTTTCTCCCGCTTTTTATAGTGATCATACAATGCTTCTGGCCGGTCAGTCGTTTACGAAATCCTCTCTGTAGGGAGAAAAGATATCCAGAAGGACGCCTGCTTCCAGGCATACGCAGCCGTGTTCCACCCCGTCCGTCTTTAAGAGGGTGTCGCCTTCTTTGACCTCGTGCTTTTCTCCGTCGATATTGAAAAGGAATCTGCCGCTCTTGACATAGGTGATCTGGGTGTGGGGATGATGGTGAAGGGCGCCCACTGCGTCCTTGGAAAAGGTGTTTTCCACCACCATAACGTCATCCGAATAGGCCAGCACCCGTCTAACGACGCCGCCTCCCATGTCCTGTGCCCTGATATTCTCATAGTACACCCATCTGTCGTTCTTCATTGCCATTCTCCTCATAATACTTTCCGCAGGAGAGTACCTGCATAAATTACATGTTCCATATATAAACTATACAGGGGAAAAAACAGTTTGGAAATCGTATATTTTTCGCTTCATTCTGAAAATATATCCCCAAAAAGACAGTCTGAAAATGACATCTCCACGGGCAGCTGCCGCCATGGATCAGAAGCTGAAAGACTTTTTCTTTGACAGAAGGCGGTGAATGCTGTCAGAATATACGCAGGACAGCAAAAGGATCGAACCCGGGACATTTTGGAGGAGGAAGAGGAAATGGAAAGAAAGGATCACTTTCCGGAAGATATGGGGATCCGCCATACGGTAAATTTCAGAGGACTGGGAGGATATAAGGCAGACGGCGGAAGAGTCATTAAAAAAGGCGTCTTCTACCGGGGCGGAGAGATGGAAAGCGTCGGCAAGGATCCCGCGGACCTGAAGGCCCTGAAAAGCCTTGGCATCCGTACCATTCTGGATCTAAGGAGCGAGGGGGAAGCCCTGGCTTCTCCTGATCCGGTGCCGGAAGGGACAGATTATATACGCCGCTGCGCCATGCATTTCCCGGACGGTTCGGATCTGGATTTTTCTCCTCAGGGCATGCAGCAGACCAGAAGGAGAATGGAAGAGGTCATGGCCCTGCTTCCTGCGTCCGATGAACTGAAAAAGGGACTGACTCTTTTCTATACACTGATGCCCTTTGACAACCCTGCCTTTCAGGAACTGTTCAGGATCCTGGAGGAGGGAAGAGTCCCCGTCCTGTTCCACTGCACGGCCGGAAAGGACCGCACCGGTGTGGCGGCCATGCTGATCATGCTGGCCCTGGGATGCTCCAGAGAGGATGCCGTTTACGATTACATGCTGACCAACGAATGCCGCAGGGAGATCATAGAGGAAGCCGTCCGTAGCAGAAAGACCAGGGATCCCGGGGTCAGTGAAGAAATCATCCGGGAAATGTACGGAGTCAGCCAGGCCAATGCGGAATGCACGCTGGATGCCATTCTGGAAAAATACGGGACCTTTGAAAATTATTTCGAGAAGGAATTCGGACTGGGAGACGGGAGGATCGAAGCTCTGAGGGACGCTTATCTGGAGGATCCTTCAAACTGACAGTAAAGGCCGTCTCTCAAAAAAACGGTTTCAAGTCAGGACCGGCACTGGTTTATCCCGTGCCGGTCCTGCTGCTTTCAGTTATGTATTCTTTTTTGTATGATACCACCTGAGCAGGGCGGCAGAGAGGATGATCACATAGCCGATTACACTGAGAAGGTCCGGTGTGGTGCCGAAGATGAAAAATCCCAGAAGGGCAGCCCACAGGATCTGGGAATAGTCAAAGATGGAGATTTCCCTGGCAGGGGCGTAACGGTAGGCGGCCGTAACGGCAAGCTGGCCTCCCGCGGCGGACAGACCTGCGCCCAAAAGGATCAGTGTCTGCTGCAGGGTCATGGGATGAAAGTCGATCAGAACAAAAGGCAGGCAGACCAGGCTTGAAAAAATGGAAAAGAACATGACGATAACTGGCCCGCGCTCCCCCTTCTGGGAGACCTTTCGGACAAAGGTATAGGCGGTGCCTGCTCCGAATCCGCCCAGGACTCCAACCAGGGCCGGCAGACTGGCAATGCCGGATGTGGGTTTTATGACAAAGAGGGCACCGATAAAAGCCAGTACCACCAGAGACCACTCGAAACGGGAGGGAATCTCCTTCAGGATGAAAACGGACATGATGATGGCGAAAAAGGGAGAGAGCTTGTTAAGCATGTTCGCGTCTGCCAGGATCATGTGGCTGATGGCCCAGAAGTTGCACAGGATCCCAATGGTACCGAATGCGGACCGCAGCATCAGATCCGGGATGCATTCGCTTTTTACGGCAAATTTTTCCAGTGTCCGGGACAGCGTAACGACGGCGATCACCACGGCGATCAGGTTCCTGAAAAAGGCCTTCTGCATAGTAGGAAGATCTCCTGCCAGCTTTACAAATACGCTCATGAGGGAAAAGAAGAAGGCGGACATGAGAATAAAAAGGATTCCTTTTCTCCACTCCGTTCCGGTTTCTGTTCTGTTCATAGGATAACTACCTCCTGAAATCTGCATGCTTCTACTGAAAGGATACCACCCCGGAGAGGGCAGGACAAACAAAAAAACAAGCGGACAGAAATGCAGATGATGTAAGGAAAGATCTTCGTGAGCAGCTGGTCTTCTTTTTAAATTTTAAGGTAGGCGGAGGATGCTTTTATGATTTTAAAAGAGTCAGAATGTATAATAAATAATAAGAAATATTTTTCGGGCGGGGCATAGAAAAAGGCCCATTTTTGATGA
>CAMOGQ010000075.1 GCA_946614165.1 uncultured Lachnospiraceae bacterium | reverse complement strand
GCTGTATGAAAAAAGAGATAATGCAGTGCCTTGAAAAAGCCGTGAATAGTAACGCGGGCGGCGGACTTTACAAAATTAGCAGTTGCCTGGACTGGATTTACTCATTATAATGTGATAATCTGCTATATTAGAATTCATATCCCTTGAACCCATTGAATGCCGTCCCCGGAGGCGGCACGGAGAAAAGAATGTTTTTTGATTTTTTTAGGAAAAATAAGCAAAGAGGAAAAGGCGGCATTTCCGAGTACAACCGCGGCAGCGGAAACGGCGGCCGCAGAGGCGGCAGAGGAAACAGCGGTCCCGAAGGCGGCGAAGGAGAAGGCGGCTCCACGGGCCCCCAGCCCAGGCAGAACCTGATCATCCTTCTGATCGCGGCCATTATTACCCTGGCTTCCATCAGCTGGTTCTTCAGGTCCAACACCCAGAGCGCCGAGATCAACTACAATAAGTTCCTGGAGTACGTGGAGCAGGGCAAGGTGGAGGAAGTGGAGATCCACACCGACCGTCTGGAGGTCCACCTGAGGGATTCCCAGGCCGTCCTTTACGTAGGCAAGGCCGAGGACGACACCACCCTGACCCAGCGCATGCTGGAAAAGGGCATCCTGGTATCCCCCGAGATCCCCGACAGCTCCTCCTATATCGTGACCATCCTTCTGTCCTATGTGCTTCCCGTCCTTCTGATGTGGGGCATCCTGTCCTTCCTCTTCCGCAGAATGAGCGGAGGCGGAGGCCTTATGGGAAACGTGGGCAAGAGCACGGCCAAGGAGTATGTCCAGAAGGATACCGGCATCACCTTCAAGGACGTGGCCGGCGAGGACGAGGCCAAGGAATCCCTGCAGGAAGTGGTGGATTTCCTCCACAACCCCGGCAGATATGCCAAGATCGGCGCCAAGCTTCCCAAGGGCGCCCTCCTGGTGGGCCCTCCCGGCACCGGAAAGACCTTGCTGGCCAAGGCCGTGGCAGGCGAAGCCCACGTGCCCTTCTATTCCCTGACGGGCTCCGATTTCATTGAGCTTTACGTAGGCGTGGGCGCCTCCCGTGTCCGCGACCTGTTCAAGGAAGCCACCAAGAACGCTCCCTGCATCATCTTCATCGATGAGATCGATGCCATCGGCCGCAGCCGCGACACCCGCTACGGCGGCAACGAAGAGCGGGAGCAGACCCTCAACCAGCTCCTGTCCGAAATGGACGGTTTCGATACCACCAAGGGCGTTCTGGTCATCGGCGCCACCAACCGGCCCGAGATCCTGGACAAGGCCCTGCTTCGTCCCGGCCGTTTTGACAGACGGATCATCGTGGAACGGCCCGACCTGAAGGGGCGGGTGGCCATCCTCAAGGTCCATGCCAAGGACGTAAAGATGGACGAGACGGTGGATCTGGACGAGATCGCCCTGGCCACCTCCGGTGCGGTGGGTTCCGACCTTGCCAACATGATCAACGAGGCCGCCATCAACGCGGTCAAGAACCACAGGACCCTGGTCAACCAGAAGGATCTGTTCGAAGCCGTGGAACAGGTGCTGGTGGGCAAGGAAAAGAAAGACCGGATCATGAGCAGACAGGAGCGGACCATCGTTTCCTATCATGAGTGCGGCCATGCCCTGGTGGCAGCGGTCCAGAAGAATTCCGAACCGGTCCAGAAGATCACCATCGTTCCCAGGACCATGGGAGCTCTGGGCTATGTCATGCAGGTGCCCGAGGAAGAGAAGTACTTAAACAGCAAGGATGAGCTGATCGATATGATCGTGGGCCTTCTGGGCGGACGCGCCGCCGAGGAGCTCAAGTTCCATTCCATTACCACCGGCGCTTCCAACGACATCGAGCGGGCCACCGCTCTGGCCCGGTCCATGGTGACCCAGTACGGTATGTCCGAAAAGTTCGGCGTCATGGGCCTGGCTACCGTACAGAGCCAGTACCTGGACGGCAAGGCCTACCTCAACTGCTCGGACACCACAGCGGCCCTGGTGGACGAGGAAGTCCGCAGGATCCTGGAGGAGTGCTACGGCAAGGCCAGAAAGATCCTGTCCGAAAACATGGATGCCCTGGATCTGATCGCTGACTATCTGATCCGTCAGGAGACCATCTCCGGCAAGGAGTTCATGAAGCTCTACCGCCAGGCCAAGGGCCTTCCCGAGCCCGTCGAAGAGAAAAAGGCGGATAAGGCGGAAAAGGCACAGGAAGCCGACGCGGAAAAGAAAGAAGAGGCCCTTCCCGGGGAGAAGGCGGGAGAAGCCTTCGAGATCCTGGAAGAGGAAGCCGGATCTCCCGCAGAAAAGGCGCCGGAAGAAGCGCCCGCAGAGGAGACCCGGGCGGAAGAGGCAGAGGCACCCGCAGCCCTCTCCCCCGAGGAAGAGAGCGCTCCTAAGAAGGAGCCTTCCGAAGAAGAGGATCAGGTCCCCAAGGGGACCAGAGGCCGCTATTCCCAGGTGCCCCTGGACGACCTGGACCTTTTCGGCGAATAAAAACATATGCTTGACATTCACCCCGAACCGGGCGGCGGATCTGCCTCCCGGTTCGGTTTTTATCATGGAGGATCAGGGTGTTCGACATTCAGGAGGAACTGAAAAAACTGCCCCCCAAACCGGGGGTCTATATCATGCACGACGATAAGGACGCCATCATCTACGTGGGAAAAGCCGTCAACCTCCACAACCGGGTCCGGTCCTATTTCCGGAAGATCGTGGGCAGAGGGCCCCAGATCGACCAGATGGTGAAGCAGATCGCCCGCTTCGAGTATATCGTCACGGATTCGGAGCTGGAGGCCCTGGTCCTGGAGAACAACCTCATCAAGGAGCATATGCCCAAGTACAATACCATGCTCCGGGATGACAAGACCTATCCCTATATCAAGGTGACCGTCCAGGAGGACTATCCCAGGATCCTTTTCTCCCGCCAGATCAAAAAGGACAGGGCCCGGTATTTCGGCCCCTTTACCAGCGGCCTGGCGGTCCGGGAGACCATAGAGCTTTTAAACAGGATCTACGGCCTCAGGGACTGCAGCCGGACCCTGCCCCGGGATATCGGAAAGGAGAGGCCCTGCCTCAACTACCACATGCAGCGCTGCTGCGGCCCCTGCACGGGGGAGATCTCCAGGGAGGACTACCGGAAAAAGTCCGACGCGGCCCTGGAATTTCTTTCCGGCAGCTACGGCCCCGTGATCAAGGACCTGACGGAGCAGATGAACCGGGCTTCGGAGGAGATGCGCTTTGAGGACGCCATACGCCTGCGGGACCTTCTGCAGAGCGTAAAGAGCGTTTCCCAGAAGCAGAAGATGTCCGACGCCCCGGGAGAGAACCGGGATATCATAGGCGCGGCCGTGGAAAAGGAAAACGCAGACGCGGACGGGGTCATCCAGACCTTCTTTATCCGGGACGGGCGCCTGATCGGCAGGGAGCATTTCTATATGGCCCACGTGGGAGGCAAGACCGAGGCGGAGCTGATGGGAGACTTTATCCAGCAGTTCTATGCGGGCACCCCCTTTATCCCCAGGGAGATCATGCTGCCGGAGGAGCCCGTGAACCGGGCCCTGCTGGAGGAATGGCTGACCCTGAGAAAGGGCAGCAAAGTTTCCCTGGTCATTCCCAGAAAGGGACAGAAGTCCCGCCTGGTGGACCTGGCCGTGGAGAACGCGGCCCTGATCCTGAAGGGGGACAGGGAGAGGATGAAGAGGGAAGAGGGCAGGACCATAGGGGCCGTAAAGGAGCTGGAAGAGCTGCTGGGCCTTTCCTCCTGCCAGCGCATGGAGGCCTACGATATCTCCAACATCAGCGGCTTTGCCAATGTGGGCTCCATGGTCGTCTATGAAAAGGGAAAGCCCAAGCGCAGCGACTACAGGAAGTTCCGGATCAAGACCGTGGCAGGCCCCAACGACTATGCCTGCATGAAGGAGGTCCTGACCAGGCGCTTTACCCACGGCATGGAGGAGCAGAAGGAGCTGGAGGAGAAGAACCTGGACCAGGCCCTGGGCTCCTTTACCCGCTTTCCGGACCTTCTGATGATGGACGGCGGAAGAGGCCAGGTCAATATCGCCCTGGAGGTCCTTAAAGAGCTTGGCCTTTCCATTCCCGTATGCGGAATGGTCAAAGACGATAACCACAGAACCAGAGGATTATATTATAATAATATAGAGATCCCCATTGACCGGCACAGCGAGGCCTTTAAGCTCATTACCAGAGTCCAGGACGAGGCCCACCGCTTTGCCATCGAATATCACCGGTCCCTGCGCAGCAAGGCCCAGGTCACGTCAAGACTGGACGAGATCCCGGGAGTGGGACCGGCCAGAAAGAAGGCCCTGATGCGGCAGTTTGCCTCGATCCAGGAGATCATGGAGGCGGAGGAAGATACCCTGGCCTCCGTTCCGGGCATCACCAGGAAGCAGGCACAGGAAATATGGAACTATTTTCACAGGGAGACTTAAACAATGTCTGTGGTACGTTTGAATGAACTGATGGATAAGATGAGACTGACCAACCTGACGCCGGAGATCGATCCCTCCAGGATCAAGATCCGCCAGCCTGACATCAACCGGCCCGCCATCCAGCTGACCGGCTACTTCGAGCACTTCGCCGGGGAACGTCTGCAGATCTGCGGTCTGGTGGAGCACGCCTACATGGACAGCATGGAAGAGGCCAGGAAGCGGGAGATCTATTCCCACCTGCTCTCCTTCCCCATTCCGGCGGTGATCTTCTGCCGCAACCTGGAGCCGGACCAGACCTTCCTGGAGATCGCCAGGGAGACGGGCACCGCCGTTCTGATCACCCGCCAGGCCACCTCCTCCTTCATGGCGGAGGCCATCCGCTGGCTCAACGTGCGCCTGGCCCCCTTTATCACGGTCCACGGGGTCCTGGTGGATGTCTACGGCATCGGCCTTCTGATCACCGGCGAGAGCGGCATCGGCAAGTCCGAGGCGGCCCTGGAGCTGATCAAGAGAGGCCACAGGCTGATCTCGGACGACGTGGTGGAGATCCGCAGGGTCTCCGAGGATACCCTCATCGGTACCGCCCCGGAGATCACAAAGCACTTCATAGAGCTCAGGGGCATCGGCATCATCAATGTCAAGAGCCTCTTCGGCGTCTCCAGCGTCCGCGACACCCAGAACATCGATCTGGTCATCGAGCTGGAGGACTGGGACAAGGACAAGGAATACGACCGCCTGGGCGTGGCGGACAATTACAAGGAGTACCTGGGCAACCGGGTGGTCTGCCACAAGCTGCCCATAAGGCCCGGCCGCAACCTGGCCATCATCTGCGAGGCGGCGGCGGCCAACCACCGGCAGAAGCTCATGGGCTACAATGCCGCGGAAGAACTGTACGAGAGGGTCAACGCCAAATGGAAGAACCCTCAGGATTTGGATGAGGACTGATATTGAACAGACAGAATTTGATAAGTGAACTGGAACAGATAACCGGCCGGGGCAGGGTCTTTACGGACGAGCCCCTCATGAAGCACTGCTCCTTCCGGACGGGAGGCCCGGCGGACCTTATGATCCGTGTGGGCACGGCAGACCAGCTGAAAATGGTCCTGGCCCTTTTAAAGGCAGAGGGAAAGGAGACCTTTCTCCTTGGCCGCGGCACCAATCTCCTGATCGGAGACGGGGGATTCAGGGGCGCCGTCATTACCATGACGGAGGCGGGAAGCGTATCCGGAGAGGAAAACGGCCCTGCCGGAAAGGAGCCTCTTTCGAAGGTCACGGCATCCGGGACCACCCTTTCTGCAGGCGCCGGGGCAACGCTCCAGACCATAGCCCTGACCGCCGCCAGATGCGGCCTTTCCGGCCTTGAGTTTGCCGCCGGCATCCCCGGGTCTCTGGGCGGGGGCATCGTCATGAACGCCGGCGCCTACGACGGGGAAATGAAGCAGGTGGTCAGGGAAGTGACCCTCCTGGAAGAGGGAGAGGTCAGGACCCGCACAGGGGAAGAGATGGAGTTCGGCTACCGGACTTCCTATATGAAGTCCCACCCCGGCGCCGTTGTCCTGGGGGCCGTCATGGAGCTGAAGGAGGGGGACCCCGAAGCCGTCACGGCCAGGATCCGGGAGCTGGCCATAAAGCGCAGGGAAAAGCAGCCTCTGGAATACGCCTCCGCCGGCTCCACCTTCAAGCGGCCGGCCATTCCCGGCGTATACGCGGGCCGTCTCATACAGGACGCGGGCCTTCGGGGCTATGCCTGCGGCGACGCCCAGGTCTCCGAGAAGCACTGCGGCTTTGTCATCAACCGGGGAAGCGCAAGCGCCTCCCAGATCCGCAGCGTGATCGAGGAGGTCACAAAAAGGGTCTTTGAAGACAGCGGCATCCTGCTCGAAAGAGAAGTCATTTATCTTGGAGAGTTCTGATATGTCATTTTCCGCAAAGGTAAAAGAGGAGATCGCGGGGCACATTCCCAGAAGCAGGGAGGAACGGAAAGCCTCTCTGGCCGCCCTGCTCTTCAATCTGTCCAGAATAGAAATCGGAGATTCTTGCGATTTGGATATCGTTTTTGCGGAGGGTCCCGAAAAGGCCGTCAGAAAGTGCTTTACTTTGCTGAAGAAAGGCCTTAATATAGACAGCAGATTGCGTACTGACCCGCAGGGACAGAACAGAGATTCAGCTACTTCCGCCAGAGGCTCTTTCCGCAGAAACGGAGGGAGTGCCCTGGACCTGAAAGAGGAAGACAGGAAAAAGCTTCTGGACACGTTCGGAATGAATATGTGGGAAGAGACCGGCGGAGTCAGCCCCGGACTCATCCGCAGCGAAAAATGTGCCAGAGCCTATCTGATGGATACGTTTCTGTGCGTAGGTTCGGTCAGCGACCCCGGGAAGGATTACCACCTGGAGTTCAACTGCAGAAGCCTTGCGCATGCGAAACAGATCCTGGCCCTCCTCTACATGCTGGGCAAATCCGCCGGATTTACGGAGCGGAAATCCCGCTTTGTAGTCTATCTGAAGGATTCACAGGACATCATAGATCTGCTCGGACTGATGGGAGCCCATATTTCCATGATGGATATGGAGAACCAGAGGATCCGGAAGGATGTCGTCAATACCGTCAACCGCCGCGTCAACTGTGATACAGCCAACGCCAAGCGGACGGTGGGAGCCGCTCAGCAGCAGATCAGGGACATCCGTTTTCTGGAAGAGAAGGGACTGTTAAAGGCCCTTCCCGAAAAGCTTCGGGAAATGGCGGAACTCAGAATGGAATATCCGGAACTGCCGCTGGGAGAACTGGGACAGATGTCAGACCCTCCCGTCAGCAAGTCCGGTGTCAACCACCGGCTGAAAAAACTGTCTGAAATTGCCGGGAAGGAACGGTCGGCAGATCATAAACCGCAGCCTGCGGGCGGCGGCGAATAACCAGATGAGGAGACGGTTATGCTAAAAAAATCAGTTAGGATTTCAAGGGCAGACGGGCTTGAGGCAAGAACTTTTGCCAAGCTGGTCCAGGTAGCAAGCAAGTATGACAGCAGGATCTACATGGAAACAGAGACCAAGCGCGTGAATGCCAAGAGCATTATGGGCATGATGTCCCTGGAACCCGCAAGAGATGAGATGATCACCATCTCAGCAGAGGGTGCTGATGAAGCGGCAGCGGTCAGCGAGATCGAAGTCTTCCTGACAGCAGCCAAGAACTGAATTGAAGAATACGTGAAATTAATTGAGCCGGGGGCGCGCCCCCGGCTCAATTTTTCTCTTCCGGTCATACATCATCCGGATCCCCCATAAAAAAAGGAGGGCCAGGCACCCCTGAAGGGGCACCTGGCATATTATGAAAAAGATAATCTGATTGTACCTGTCTGCTATGCAAGTATCATACCTTTTCTGTTTGGACAGAAATTGAGACGGGATTTAATAATCTCTTAATAAAATATGAACAAATCGTGAACGGCAAAAAATGGTTTTGCAATCGGAAAGGACCCGTTGTATGATGGTCCCATGTTTACAGAAAAAAAAACCTGCGAAATTGTATTTGCCGCCGGAAAAGGCCTTGTCCCCGGGGCGGGGGAGGAACTGAGAGAGTCCCTGGACCTGCTGGAAAAAAGAGGGTACAGGACCCGTTTTCTGGAAGCGGAGACCCGGGAGGAGCTTTCTGTCCTTCTGTCCGGGGTCAGTCCCGAAGGGAAGCTTTTCCTCGCGGACTCTTCCCGGGCCAGAAGCGCTCTGGCCGCCATGGGCTTTGCGGCAGCGGCCTGGTCCCATGAGGGCAACCGGGCGGACCGCTTCCCGGGAGCTTCCTACGTGCTGGAGGAGCCGGCCTGGGTGGACGACGACTCCCTCTGCAAGATCTACCAGCGGCTTACGGGAAATCCCTGGAAGATCCTGGAGACGGAAAGGACCCTTGTGCGGGAGTTCGTCCCGGAGGACCTGGAGGAGATCTGCGGCCTCTACGACGAAGAAGCCCTCCGCCATCTGGAGCCGCCGGGAGAAGACAGGGAAAAGGAAAGACAGATCCTCAGGGATTATATAAGAAGGATCTACGGCCTTTACGGCTTCGGCCACTGGGCCGTCCTTTCAAAAGAAAGCGGCCGTCTGATCGGCCGGATGGGCTTTTCCCTTCCCGCGTCCCGGGAAAGAGAGATCCTGGGGGCCGACGCCATGCTGGGCTACCTGACCCTGAAGGAGGAAAGAGGAAAGGGAATCACCCTGGAAGTCACCCGGGCCCTTCTGGACTACGGGAAGAGAAACCTTCTTTTTGAAAGGGTGGGGGCCGAGGCGGATGCTGATAATACGGCCTCGGTCCGTCTGCTGGAAAAGCTGGGCTTTGAAAGCGTCCTGGAAGAAGGCGGAAAGATCCTTTTTGCAAGAAAAGCATAAAACCTGCGGAAAAAACTTCCGCAGATGAATATGAATCATAAAGAAATGATCAGGAGGTACCACAATGATCAATGAGCACTACCTGCATATGCTGGAGAACAAATCCGTGATCCGTGAACTGTCCGAAGAGGCCACCAGAAAGGGCGCGAAGATCGGCTACGAGAACGTCTTTGACTACAGCCTGGGCAATCCTTCCGTTCCCGCTCCGGAAAGCTATAAAGAGACCCTCATGGAGATCCTGAATACCATGGATCCCATGGAGCTCCACGGCTATGCCCCCACCACCGGAAACCCTGTGGTCAAAAAAGAACTGGCCGCTTCTTTAAATAAGAGATTCGGCATGAACTATCAGGACATCCATATCTTCCCCACTGCCGGCGCGGCGGGTGCCATTGCCCATGCCCTGCGGGCTGTGACAAAGGAAGGAGACGAGGTCATCGTCTTCGCCCCTTTCTTCCCCGAATACAACCCCTATATCAATGATACCGGAGCCAGGATCAGGATCGTGGAGGCGGATACGGAGGCCTTCCAGATCAACTTCGAGGATCTGGAGAAGAAGCTTACGGACAATGTGGCGGCCCTTCTGATCAATACCCCCAACAATCCCTCCGGCGCGGTCTATACGGAAGAGACCCTGACAAGGCTGGCGGAAGTCCTGCACAGAAAGTCCGCGGAGTTCGGGCACAATATCTTCCTGATCTCCGACGAGCCCTACCGCGAGATCGTCTATGACGGAAAGAAGGCTCCCTACGCGGCAAAGTTCTACGAACATACCCTGACCTGCTACTCCTTCTCCAAGTCCCTGTCCATTCCCGGCGAGCGTATCGGCTATGTGGCCGTAAACCCTGCCTGCGAAAAAGCGGACAAGCTGGTGGCCATGTTCGGCCAGATCTCCAGAGGCATCGGCCATAACTGCCCTTCTTCCATCGTGACCATCGCCATGGGAAGGACCTGCGACGATACCTCCGATCTGTCCGTCTACGAGACCAACATGAACCTGATCTACGACTGCCTGAAGGAGCTGGGCTTTACCGTGACCAGGCCCGGCGGCACCTTCTACATCATGCCCAAGGCTCTGGAAGAGGACTCTGTGGCATTCTGCAAAAAGGCCCTGGAATATAACCTGGTCCTGGTCCCCGCCGACTCCTTCCATGCGCCCGGCTACTTCCGCATGGCCTACTGCATCGACACGGAAAAGGTGAAAAGATCCCTGGACGCCCTGCGCGAATTTGTAAATAAGGAATATCCCGACAGGGCCTGAAGGGCTCCTTTCCGGCCCGGAAAGAGGGCCCGAAAGGGAGAAAACGGCGTATTTCCGCCCTTTTTCCGGGGAATATCTGTCAAAAAATGTTGACAGACAATTTGAATTGTGCTAATAAACATGATTGTAGTTTGGAAAATCAAACATATTTTTTAATACACAAACCGGTACGGCCCGGAAAAAGGGTCCGCCTTTTCATAAATAAATGGCAGGGCTGCGGCCCGGCCGGACCGCATGATTCTGAAAGGAGAACAAATCAAAATGGCAACAAAGAAGACCACCAAGGCAGCAGAGACCAAGACCGTCGAGACCAAGGCAGCAGCACCCGCAAAGAAGCCCGCCAGAAAGCCCGCCGTCAAGTCCACAGTGACCGTTCAGTTCGCTGGCAGGGAATTCAAGACTGCTGACATCGTAGACAGCATCAAGGCTGCTTACACCGGCGAAGCTCCTTTAAAGACCGTTGAAGTTTATGTCAAGCCCGAAGAAGGCAAGGCATACTATGTGATCAACGGCGACGTAACAGGCGCTGTAGAGCTGTAATATACCCCTGTCCTGCCATAGGGACATGAGACCGGGCCGGGAGCCCGGACGCCCCTTCCCCTTCGGGAAGAGGGATTGCTGTAGCGGATCGAAAGCCTTTCCGGATATGCCGGAGAGGCTTTTTTTCTGTCCTGTTTCATATATTTTTCACACATTTTGGAAAAGGAACAGTTGACAACCCTATTGCGTGGTGGTATTTTAGAGTTCGAAAGATGTTAGCACTCAACACAAATGAGTGCTAATAAAAACTGGATAAGGAGGAACCATATGGAACTGCAAGGTCGTAAGATGAAAATATTGCAGGCCATCGTTCGAAATTATCTGGAGACCGGAGAACCGGTAGGAAGCAGGACGATTTCCAAGTATACGGATCTGCACCTGAGCAGTGCCACGATCCGCAACGAAATGTCGGACCTGGAGGAGATGGGCCTGATCAAACAGCCCCACACCTCGGCGGGCCGCATCCCCACGGATGCCGGATACCGCGTGTACGTCGACCACATGCTTTCGGAAGAAAGGCACGAGGTCGAGGAGATGAAGAGCGTGCTTCTGGAAAAGCAGGACAAACTGGACGCCCAGCTCAAGCAGATCGCCAGGCTCCTGGCCAGCAATACCCAGTACGCTTCCATCGTTTCCACCCCTTCGGTCAGACAGAATAAGATCAAATTTATTCAGCTTTCTCAGGTGGATCCGGCAAACCTTCTGGCAGTCATCGTGATCGAAGGGAACCTGATCCGCAATACCCTGATCCCTGTGGGACAGGAACTGAATCAGGAGCAGCTCCTCAAGCTGAACCTTCTTCTCAACACCAACCTCTGCGGACTGGCGGTGGAGGATATCACCCTGGGCCTGATCGAACAGATCAAGCGCAACGCGGGCATCCACACCCAGATCATCGGCAACGTGATCGACGCGGCGGCGGAGATCGTTCACAAGGAAGAGGACCTGCAGATCTATACCAGCGGGGCCAACAACATTTTCAGATATCCGGAACTGGCGGACAACGAAAAAGCCAGTCAGATCATTTCGGACTTTGAGGAAAAGCAGGTGCTGGGAACCATCGTCCGGGAGAGGCTGTCCGATACGTCGGAGAGCGGCATCCAGGTCTACATCGGAAAGGAAATGCCGGTGGCCGGCATGCAGGACTGCAGCGTCGTTACGGCAAACTACGATCTGGGCGACGGGATCAAGGGAATGGTCGGCATCGTCGGGCCCAAGCGTATGGATTACGAAAAGGTCGTGGGCGTCGTCCGGGACATCATGCGTCAGCTGGATGAACTTTATAAAAAGAAGTAGCGGCCCGGACTGAGGACTGACATACAGGAAGGCGAAATAAAAGCGGAAAGGAACGCTATGGCAGAAAACGAAAACACAAAGACTCCCGAAGAAATGAAGGAGGAGGAAATCCTGAAGGAAGAAGCGCCCGCCAGGGAGCAGGCTCCGGAGGAGACCGCGGAAGAAGCGGCCGCGGAAGAAGCGGCTGCAGAAGGAGCGGAGGAAACCGCTTCCGAAGAGAAGGCTTCCGAAGAAGAGCCCTCTCAGGAAGAGACCGAAGAGGAAAAGGGAAGCGAAGGCTTCAAAGGCTTCTTCAAAAAGAAGGGCGACAAGGAAAAGGCAGCCCTGAAGGAACAGGTGGCAGCCCTGGAGGACAGGGTCAGGCGGCAGATGGCGGAGTTCGACAACTTCCGCAAGAGAACGGACAAGGAAAAAGAGTCCATGTTCTCCATGGGTGAGCGGAGCGTCATCGAAAAGATGCTTCCCATCCTGGACAACTTCGAAAGAGGCCTGGCAGCCATCCCCGAAGAGGAAAAGGGCAGCTCCTTCGCAGACGGCATGGACAAGATCTGCAAGCAGTTCGTGAAACAGCTGGAAGATCTGGGCGTGAAGCCCATCGAAGCCGTCGGCAAGGAATTCGATCCCGCCTACCACAACGCAGTCATGCAGGTGGAGAGCGAAGAATACGAAGAAGGCGTGGTCGTACAGGAATTCCAGAAGGGATATATGTATAAAGACACGGTCCTGCGCCACAGCATGGTGACCGTTGCCAAATAAAGCAATCAAAAACAGATTAAAAATCAAATCAGAAATGTATCGTCACAAAGACGAAAGGAGTACATATGAGCAAGATTATCGGTATTGACCTCGGAACAACAAACAGCTGCGTAGCAGTTATGGAGGGCGGCAAGCCCACCGTCATCGCCAACACAGAAGGCGCCAGGACCACTCCCTCTGTCGTGGCATTCACAAAGACCGGTGAGAGACTGGTCGGCGAGCCCGCAAAGAGGCAGGCTGTCACAAACGCTGACAAGACCATTGCCTCCATCAAGAGAGACATGGGCACAGACCGCGGCCGCACCATTGACGGCAAGAAATATTCCCCTCAGCAGATCTCCGCTATGATCCTGCAGAAGCTGAAAGCCGACGCAGAGTCCTATCTGGGCGAGAAGGTCACAGAGGCTGTTATTACAGTACCCGCATACTTCAATGACGCACAGCGTCAGGCCACCAAGGACGCAGGCAAGATCGCAGGCCTGGATGTCAAGCGTATCATCAACGAGCCCACAGCAGCAGCTCTGGCTTACGGCCTTGACAACGAAAAGGAACAGAAGATCATGGTCTATGACCTGGGCGGCGGTACCTTCGATGTATCCATCATCGAGATCGGCGACGGCGTCATCGAAGTTCTGGCCACCAACGGCGACACCCATCTGGGCGGCGACGACTTCGACCAGAAGATCATGAACTGGATGATCTCCGAATTCAGGAGACAGGAAGGCGTAGACCTTTCCGGCGACAAGATGGCTCTGCAGAGACTGAAGGAAGCCGCTGAGAAGGCCAAGAAGGAACTTTCCTCCGCCACCACCACCAACATCAACCTGCCTTTCATCACAGCCACCGCAGAAGGCCCCAAGCACTTCGACATGAACCTGACAAGGGCCAAGTTCGAAGAGCTGGTCAGCGACCTGGTAGAAAGAACAGCCGTCCCCGTACAGAACGCCATGAGAGACGCCGGTCTGACCAATGCGGATCTGGGCAAGGTCCTTCTGGTAGGCGGATCCACCCGTGTTCCCTGCGTACAGGAGAAGGTCCAGCAGCTGACAGGCCATGAGCCCAGCAAGACCCTGAACCCCGACGAGTGCGTAGCCATCGGCGCAGCCATCCAGGGCGGCAAGCTGGCAGGCGACGCAGGCGCAGGCGACATCCTTCTTCTGGACGTTACCCCTCTGACCCTGTCCATCGAGACCATGGGCGGCATCGCTACCCCTCTGATCGAGAGAAATACCACCATCCCCACCAGGAAGAGCCAGGTATTCTCCACAGCAGCCGACAACCAGACCGCTGTCGACATCAACGTCCTGCAGGGTGAGCGTAAGTTCGCAAGAGACAACAAGTCCCTCGGCCAGTTCAGACTGGACGGCATCCCGCCCGCAATGCGCGGCGTACCGCAGATCGAGGTTACCTTCGATATCGACGCCAACGGTATCGTGAACGTATCCGCAAAGGATCTGGGCACAGGCAAGGAGCAGCACATCACCATCACAGCCGGTTCCAACATGTCCGACGCTGACATCGAGAGAGCTGTCAAGGAAGCTGCCGAGTTCGAAGCCCAGGACAAGAAGCGCAAGGAAGGCGTTGACGCAAGGAACGACGCAGACTCCTTCGTATTCCAGACAGAGAAGGCCCTGAAGGAAGTGGGCGACAAGATCGACGCATCCGCAAAGGCCACGGTAGAAGCTGATATCGCAGAACTCAAGGCTGTCATCGACAGGACCCAGAACCAGCTGGATATCTCCGACAGCGACATCGATGCCCTCAAGAGCGGCAAAGAGAAGCTCATGAACGACGCACAGCAGCTGTTCGCCCAGATGTACCAGGGCGCTCAGGGCCAGGCAGGTCCCGACATGGGCGGTGCCCAGTACGGCGGCAGCCAGGGCGGCGATGACGACGTGGTAGACGGCGACTACCGCGAAGTATAAAAACCTGTGAGGGCGGAGAATTTCCGCCCGGATCCCTGCAATCTGCGGATTTACAGATTGACAGCTTCATGATATTGTAAGTGAACGACTTTTGAATAGCAGTGCCCAGACTGCGCAGGCAGTCTGGGCAAATGCATTGTAAAAAGAAAGTATCAGCACGAAGGAATACTTATGGCAGATCAACAGAAACGAGATTACTACGAGGTGCTTGGCGTTGACAAAAACGCCTCGGAAGAAGACATCAAGAAGGCATACCGGAAGCTGGCCAAGAAATATCATCCCGACGCCAATCCCGGAGACAAGGAAGCGGAAGCCAAATTCAAGGAGGCGTCCGAAGCCTATGCCGTCCTGAGCGATTCCGAGAAACGCCAGCAGTATGACACCTACGGCTTTTCGGCCTTTGACGGCACCGGAGGATTCGGAGGGTTCGACTTTAACGGCGCGGGTTTTGAGGATATTTTCGGAGATATTTTCGGCGGCATGTTCGGCGGCGGGCCCAGAGGCGGCCGCAGCAGCGGTCCCATGAAGGGACAGAACGTCCGCACCAGCGTCCGCATCACCTTCCTTGAGGCCGTCTTCGGCGTGGACAAGGAGATCACCCTGAACCTGAAGGATCCCTGCCCTACCTGCGGCGGCACAGGCTGCAAGCCCGGCACCAGCCCCAAGATGTGTCCCAAGTGCGGCGGCAAGGGCCAGGTGGTCTACACCCAGCAGTCCTTCTTCGGCACGGTGAGAAATGTCCAGACCTGTCCCGACTGCTCCGGCTCCGGCCAGATCATCGAGGACAAGTGCACGGAGTGCGGAGGCAGCGGCTATATTTCCTCCAGGAAGACCATTCAGGTCTCCATTCCCGCAGGCATCGACAACGGACAGTCCATCCGGATCCGCGAAAAGGGCGAGCCCGGCGTGAACGGAGGCCCCAG
>CAMOGQ010000074.1 GCA_946614165.1 uncultured Lachnospiraceae bacterium | reverse complement strand
CTGCAGATGGCTTCTGCCTACGTGGGAAGCACCCTTATGCCCATGGCCTTCGGCCATCTTCAGCTGGCGGCCGGAATCAGCATCATGCCCTTCTGGCTGTTTCTTTTTGCAGGCATGAATCTGGTGCTTTTAGAAATGACCTACAGGCAGATCAGAAGCAGGAAGTAAAAGGAACGAATAAAGAACGTCACAAAGACGCCCCTTACCGGATACGGTGGTCCGGTAAGGGGCGTCATGATTTTAAGTGCAGTATTTTTTAACTGGTACGGTTCCTGCTTTCCACTCTGACTCTGCCGCGGTGGATCGCGTCCTTGAAGAATTCCTTGACGGAGCATCCCGCACGGCCGGAGGAAGCACATGCGCAGGCGCATGCACAGGAGGAAGCGCAGGCGCAGGAGGAGGCACAGGAAGATGCACAGGAGGAATGGGAAGTGTGGCTCCTGGAGCTGTGGGAAGATCCTGAACTGCGGCTTCCGGAGGAACGTGAGCTGTAGCTGGTCCTGACAGGGGTATTGACCACATTGACCATGATATAGGTGTTGCGGTCGTTGCCGTATCTGTACAGACCGGTCTTAGAGTATTCCTTGGGCTTATCCAGATCCTTTTCTTCTATGGTTTCGGTACTCTTGATCATGGAACGGCCGCAGTAGGTACATTTGGCGCTTTTTTCTTCACGGGGCGCGCCGCAGTTGGGACAGTTCTCATAATACTCGATCTTTGTGCGGACGATCTTTTTCTCCATCCTGGTGGTGGTGCCGAAGCCAAGGCCTTCCGCGATCCACTGGATGAATTTTATAATAAAGTAGATTGGAATGACCACGAAGACGATCAGAACAATCAGTCCGCCGATAACGGCAAAGATCTCGTCGTCATCGTCCGTTCCGCCGTAATCCGTATCGCCGCCGCCACCTGCCTGTCTGTCCACAGAGAAGGCAAAGGCATCGTTGGGGTAGGCTACGGTAATGGGGTAGCGGTCGCCGGCGTCCAGGGAAGCGCTGAAGACCAGGTAGCCGCCATCCTGCAGGCAGTCCGGCTGCCAGGCGCCTGCCTGATCCGCGTTCCAGCGAATGGTCAGATCATCGATGGCGATTTCGTCGAACCAGGCCGGAGTAAAGGCAAATACGGTCTCGCCGTCCACATACCGGTCGATCTGGTACATGTGATCCTGGACAAAGGAAAATTCGAAGCTGGCCACTTCGTCCGCATAGTATTCCCTGTCCAGATAGATGTTCAGGGAAGAACCCTTGTCTTCTATGTTGGTGATGTTCTCCGTCAGAGCGGTCACATCGGAATGGTGGCTGTTGGGAATACCGATATCCACCCATTCCAGGGGCCCGTAGGCGTCATCGTCCAGCACCTTCCAGTCTATGTGGTAGGTCATCAGAAGGGAAGCGTCCTCCTGCACATCCACGGTAATAATGAAATGCTCGATCTCATCGGTAGGAGCCGCGTAGGCAGGCATGGATAAAGCGGGAGTAAAGACCAGCATCAGGATCAGCAGCAGAGCGGAAACTGTCACTGCAGCTGCAGAAAATTTCTTAATCATTCTTTCAGTTCTCATCAGCAGTACCTCCTGAGGGGACATTCGCCTGGCATGAGCGAGGAAAAAGCACGCTGGTCTCTGCACAGATCACTGTTCCAAATCTCTTTCCAGTCATCGGTCAGTAGATTGCCCAGAGGCTTACCGGAGAGCCAGCTCTGGCAGGGGACCACATTTCCGCCGGGAGTGACCGCCATGTTGGAGAGGCAGGCACCGCAGGAAGGAGAGGGGATATTCAGTTCTTCAAATACCTGAGCAGGCAGCCAGCCGGGAGAGGTAAAGTTGATCTCCATGCCGTGTTCGTGGCAGTAGGCAACGGACTCCCGCAGGATCTCTTCCAGTTCGCTGCTCTCCAGCTGCAGCTTTTCCGATGCGGACGTGGCGGCGTTTCCGGTGGTAATAAGTCCGGAACAGGTCACATAGATCACTCCAAGCTCATGGAGCAGTTCCAGTGTCTTGATGTAGTCCCTGTTGAGAGAGCAGAGGGGCGTATTGATACTGACGGAGAGGCCTGCAGAAAGGGCATTCTTTATGCCGGCCAGGGTCTCGTCATAGCGGGGGGCTCCAACCAGTCTGTTGTGGATCTCCGCATTCTCTGAATAAAAGGTAATCTGCACGCTGTCAAGCTCCGCTTCGCGAAGCTTTCTGCAGTAATCCTGTGTCAGACGGATCCCGTTGGTATTGAGACGGGAGATGAACCAGCGGGCATAGGAGATGAGTTCAAACAGATCCTCCCGCATGGTAGGCTCGCCGCCCGTAAAGGTGACCTGGGGAATTCCCACGCTGCGGCAGATATCTAGGACCTTTTTCCATTCTTCGGTGGACAGCTCCTGCTCGTCCGAAAGGGTCTGGCCGGCAGCGTAGCAGTGCACGCATTTCTGGTTGCAGTGCCATCTGCCTTCCTTTGTCATAGCAGAGACCATCAGGTCCATACGGTGGGGAGCCTGCATGAGGGAAGCATATTCGCCGATGCTCATGAAATTCACGTCCGTGGTCACTTCTTCCCGGTATGCGATCTGCTGGATGGTGGTGTAGATGGTCTGTATATCCTCTTTGATTCTCTTTCTGGTAAGTACAGGAAGGATCTTTTTTACGCTTTCAGTGGTCTTCGCCAGGATGTGCTGGATCTCGCCGTCACTGATCTCCCTGCCGTCATAATGATTGGTCTCCCGGATCATCTCGGCCAGCATGACTGCCCAGGCAAAGTTGACCGGTACAATATCCGTGCCGTTGATAATGGCTATACTGGGATTTAATGTATCCTCCTCTGTCTTCGGCGGGATCAGATGGATGCGGATGGCACCGGGGCCGTCCGGATTCAGAGTAGTATGCAGCACTTCACTGAAGGTCGAGTCCATGTAGGCCTTCAGATTGCGTACCGTTTTGGTTTTACGAAAAAGAAAGGGTATTTTCGCCATAGTGTCCTTTCTGCCCGCATACGGGGCCGGTATGGTATGTCCGTTGCTGTTGAGGTAAAAAAGGAGACTGCCGACCTTATGCGTCCGCAGATCCTGATTAGATTTTAGCCTTTTCGAGGGAAGTACACAATAGAATTAGAGGAAAGAGAAGAGCATGAATTGAAATGGGGGCAGATATATACCGGGAAAAGGGTCATATGGGTAACAAGGCAGGATTAGAAAAAAAGCGGGCACGGGACAAGGTCCCGGCCCGCTGCAGAAGGACTTTTATTCGGATTTTTTCTTTCTGGAGGAAGGCTTTCTGGCAGGCTTTGTCCTGCAGGAGAGCAGATCATAGGTACGGATGTTATTGTCAGGGTCATATCCTTCCTTCATGTAATTTACAAGAATCCTGGCACAGGCCGACGCGTCGGACCCGGCATGGTGATGGTCCAGAGCAATATTGTAATGGCTGCAGAGCTCATCCAGCTTATGTCCCTGATCCGGCAGATGGCGCTTTCCGATCTGACAGGTACATATGTAGGGAACTTCTTCCTTCCAGGAGATGCCGTAATCACGCAGGCATTTGCCCAGAACGCCCATATCAAAAGCGGCATTATGGGCTGTCAGCAGGCCGCTTTCCATGGTATCCCGGATATCTTCCCAGATTTCCGGAAAGGTCTTTTCGTTTCTGACCATACGGGAACTGATACCTGTCAGCTGAACATTAAAATAGTCAAAGCTCTGCTCCGGATTGACCAGAGAATAATACTCTGAGATGATCTTTCCCTTTTCGATCACGGTAATGCCGATGGCACTCATGCGGTTGTTATAGTGATTGGGCGTTTCCACGTCAAAGCATACAAATCTTGTAGTTTCCATACATAACTCCTTTACCGGCATGCATTATTATAAGGGGCATGAGAGCGGCAATCAAGAAGGGCCTGCTCCTAAAACCAAAGATCCGTAAAATAAAAACTGCTGCAGAATGACTGAAAAAGGAAAGGGAAAGCAGGAAGGGGATAAGGAGAAAGGACGGGAAGCTGATATGAAAATCCTTGAAGGCGCAGGCGGGGCACATTATTATAAATAGCAGTTATGACCGGAGAAGAAACATCTGCGTGAATGCCGTCTGCAGTCGGGCTGAAATGCTTCCGGCCGGCAGTAAAAAAAGCTGCCGCACGAACTTTATACTGTTTTGCACCAAAACAAGCCGTACGAACAAATAAATAAAAACGGATTAATAATTTGCCAGTACGAATAAATCTGACTGCCGGGATACAAAAAAGGCAGTACCTGAAAAAAGAAGAGATGCGGACAAGGGCCGGAGGCTCTGACTGCATCGGAAAGGAAGCAAATGAATCATAAAGAAAGAATGCTGGCAGGCCTTCCCTATAAGGCCTGGATGGACGGACTGGAGGAAGAAAGGACAGAGAATAAGAAAAGGATCTATGCCTATAATCATCTGGTTCCGGAGAGATGGGACAAACAGGATTCCATGATCAAAGAGATCCTGGGAAAGACAGGAGAGCATGTTCATATAGAACCGCCTTTCCACTGCGACTACGGTTACAACATTGAGGTGGGAGAGAATTTCTTTGCCAACTACAACCTGATCATTCTGGATGTGGGAAAGGTAAGGATCGGTGACAATGCCCAGATCGCCCCCAATGTGGCCATCTACACGGCAGGGCATCCCCTTCATCCCGAATCCAGAAACACCGGCTACGAATACGGCATTGACGTCACCATCGGAGACAATGTCTGGCTGGGAGGAAATACCTGCATCATGCCGGGCGTGACCATAGGAAACAATGTGGTGATCGGAGGAGGCAGCGTCGTGACAAAGGACATTCCCGACAATGCCATAGCCGCAGGCAATCCCTGCAGAGTCATCCGCTATATCACGGAAGAGGACAGAGACTATTACTATAAAGACAGGAAATTCGATGTGGAGGACTACAGGCCCTGAAGGAAGGTTAAAAGACAGATCCTGGAAATACCTGATCAGTCTGTCTGCCTGCTCTCCTTTCTGTGTGCTATAATCCGTTTAGGGAAAAACAAAAAGCCGTCTAAAGCGGCTTATTCCGGAGAAGAAAATGCATCAACCCTGAAGGAGAGAAACGACTATGAACACATTACGGGAATTTCTGGATTACATGGCAGAAAAATTCGGCCATGCGGACGCCTACATGTGGATGGAAGGCAGTACCATCCAATCAAAGTCCTTTGCGTCACTGCGGGCCGATTCCTTTGGTATTGCCCTGAGGCTGTACCAGGCATACGGAGCAGGATGTAAGATCGCGCTGATCGGGGACATGTCCTATCCCTGGATCGCCGCCTATTACGGCATCATGAACAGCTCCTGCATTTCCGTTCCGATGGATACCAAGCTGAGCGCCCCGGAGCTGGTGGAGCGGCTGGACTTTGCCGATGTTACAGTGGTCTTTTTGTCCAGACGTTATGAAGCTCTGAGAGAGCCTGTCGTTTCCGGCTGCAGGGCTGTGAAAGAAGTTCTGTGGCTGGAGGAATACAAAGCGGATCCTCTCTGGGAATTCCCTCCGCATCTTCCGGAACCTGATCCGGACGCTCTGTCATCCCTGATGTTCACCTCGGGTACGTCCGGAGACGGCCTGAAGGCCGCCATGATCACTCAGCGTGCCATCCTTGCGGATGTAACGGGCCCGGTCCCTCTCTGCGTCCCCGGTGACAGGCTGCTTTCCCTCCTTCCGATCCATCACTGTTTCGAGATCTTCGTGGGACAGATGAAGTATTTATACCTGGGAGCGACGATCTGCGTAAACGACTCTATGGCAAATCTGATTCCCAACCTGACCCGGTTCGGTATTACCATCGTGGTGGCGGTCCCAGCTCTGGCAAATATGCTGGCGGCCTTCATCGCCCAGGGTCTGAAGACGCATACCATAGACGAAGTAAAGAAGATGCTGGGAGGAAGACTGCGGCGCATCACCATAGGCGGGGCCTCCGCCAGCAAAGAAGTCATCGAAACCCTAGGCCTGGCCGGAATAACCATTTTTGTGGGCTACGGTCTTACTGAATCCGCCGGAGGCTGCCTGGCCAACTGCGATGCCTCCATCCGGCCTCTGGAAGCGGGCGCTCCCTATGTAGACGGAATGGAGATGAAGCTGGAAGACGGAGAACTGTGTCTGAAGGGTCCCATGATCATGCAGGGCTATTACAAGGCTCCTGAACTGACGGCAAGGGTCATGGAAAACGGATGGTTCCACACAGGAGATCTGGCCGAAATCACAGACGAGGGCTATGTGATCATACATGGCCGCAAGGATAATATGATCAAGACCCAGAACGGAGAGAAGATTTATCCGGAGGTCTGGGAGAGCAGGCTTTCCATGATAGGCGGCGTTGCCGCCGCCATGGTGGCAAATGTAGACGATCATCTGACGGCCATACTGTTTCTGAAAGAGGACAGCCCGGAGAAAAGAGAGGCTGTGATAGGAACCATCGACGCCATGAACGCGCGCCTTCCCGGATATGAGAAGATACTTGACGTGCGCTTCAGGGAAAAGCCCTTCCCCATGACCACCTCTCTGAAGATCAGACGGAAGGAAGTGATGAAGGAGCTGGAAGGGGAACGCCGCGAAACGGCCCATGTTTCCGCTCAGAACCCTTTTCAGACAGAGATCCTTAAAAAGGTCATGCAGGTGATGCCGGGTATAAGGCAGATCGGCATCGACGACAACCTGTATGAGCTTGGGCTGGACAGCCTGTCCACCATCAGCCTTGCCATTCTTCTGGACTGTGATCCGGAAGCGGTCTATGCATCAAAGACGGTCCGGAGGCTGGAAGAGCGACTTACGGGCAGGAAGGGTGGAAAGTCTTCCGAAAACGCGCTCAAAATCCCGGGAATAAACCGTTTTATCTCCGCCAATACGCCTTCCCCCGTAAAACCCGGACAGACAGTGCTGCTGACCGGTGCCAGCGGTTTTCTGGGAGTCCATCTGCTGAACGAGCTGACCGGACAGGGAAGGAAGGTCATCTGCCTTGTCAGAGACCGGAAGACACTGGACAGGGCGCTGGGCTATTACGGTTTTTCCGGTGAGAACCCGGATATGGAAGTAGTCACGGGAGATATAACAAAGAAGGATTTGGGACTGGAGGCTTCCCTTTACGAGAGTCTCTGCAGACGGGTAAATTCCGTGGTCCATGCAGCGGCCCTGGTAAGCCACGTGGGCGATGAGGAAGCTTCCCGTAAAGTCAACGTAGAAGGAACGAGGGAAGTCATACGATTCTGCAGAAACAGCAGTGCCTCCCTCTTCCATATTTCCTCCTACGCGGTATCCGGCTTCCGTACGGATCTTACTCTGACAGAGGACGTTCTGGACATAGGTCAGGAGATCGGCCTCAATCCCTATATACAGACCAAATATCAGGCCGAGGAGCAGGTCCTTCTGGCCCGGGGAGAAGGCCTTCCCTCCACAATTTTCCGAATCGGCAATTTGTCTCCCAGGGCCTCCGACGGCACTTTCCAGATCAATCCGGAAGAGAACGGAATGGCTGCTCAGCTGAGAGCCTTTCAGAAGATGGGAATATTCCCCGAGAGCATGGGGGACGTTCCCTTCGACAGGACGCCGGTGGATCTGGCGGCCAGAGCCGCTGCCCTTCTGATAAAAGAGGACGGCACAGGGCATATCTGGCATATCATGAATCCTCATGTCTCGCATCTGGATAAGCTGACCCATGCGAAGATCGTAAGCGACGAAGAGTTTGCCCGGAGGCTTTCTTTACTCAGCTCTGACAGGGACACCGCTATTTTGTCGGTATACTACCGGATGAAACAGAACGGATTTAATACCCGCTTCGATCTGTCAAAAACCCAGCAGGAGCTGGCCCGGCTTGGATTTGCCTGGGAATAAGCACTTAACAAAGAGGAATATTTACAGAAAAGCCTCTGGAAAATATAATGGATACTGCAGCAGGGAAGCCTGCGGAAAATGCCGGCACCTGAAAAAAGAACAAAACATTATTTAAATTTACGTAAAGCAGGAGGTTGCCATGTATACTTATAAATCGGAAATTCTCTGGGTAGGAACAAAGTTCTGGTCCGACAAGGCAAACGAACAGGACCTTGAAGAACTGGATCTGCTGATCAATGCAAGAGCAGCTGAAGGGTGGGAGCTTGCCACTTACGATTATATGGCCACCAGCTCACAGATCAGAGGCGCCTTTATCGTTACCTTTAAAAAGCCTGCACAGCCTGCCATTGAAGAATTCTGATCCTGTCTTTCAAAGACCGGCCTTCAGACATTTTCAGATCAGGAGCATAAAAGATACCGGGGACACTGACCAGTTCGTGCTGATCAGTGTCCCCGGTATTTGTTTTGAGGGCTCTTTTCTTCATCTGACATTTTTAGAACAGCAGCCCTGTAAGAAACAGGGTTCCGGCGTACGATCATGCTCTCTGTATGTGCCCGGTCCGTCCCTGCTGCTGTCAGATCCGTCTTTCCTTATGCATGAGGGCTGCCAGATCGATTCCCGCGGATCCAAGCTTTTTCATGACTGCAGCCATATATTTATCTGCATCGTCGTAGGGGCCGTGTTCTCCGATGGCTGCATCCAGAAAATCATTGTAGGCAGTGTTCACATGCGTCTCCCAGTGGGTGATCTCACCGTATTCATTGGAGCGGATGAAGCTGTAGGCAAAGAAATCCATAAATACACCGTCGGATTTACGATAACCGCCGAAGTGGGTCTTCCAGGCCACGCCTTCAATGCCGGGGAAGCATTCGAAATCGATGGGCTTCCAGTCTCTGAATTCCACGGAATAGGAGAGAGCCTCCATCGTTGCGGAGTCCTCAACGGAAATGGAATTAGTCTGCAGGTCGATCATGTTTCCTCCGAAATAGGGAGACCAGTATTCGGCATGAGGGGCGTAGTGCCATGTGTCATAAACCGCGCCGTCCTTTACGGCCTTTTTGTCATAGGCATGAAAATATGATTCCGCAATAGCTCTGTTGTTTGCGATTCTTTCCATGTCGGTTAGTTTTCTGCGTTCTGCTGCTTCCAAGCTTATACCTCCCTGGCTGATAAAGATTTTTTAATGGATCATCCATGATATCCATAAGACGCCGGAGGAAGTGACAGACATCCTGTATAGCATTCTCGCCGGTCATATTTATATTATTTCCGGCAGGGAGAGAAAATCATTATAATATCATGTACGGCAGAGCCTGCGGCTCCACGCCTGTAAAAGGACCCCCGTCTGAAAGCTCTGCCCTTCCTTCTTCCTGCTCCGATGAAGACATGAAAGCTTTATGTCAGGATCATGAATCCGGGATCGCTGAAGACCGCAATGGGATGGAAGTGGTTTTCCCTTTACACTAGTTCGTGATGGGATTTTCCTTCCTCTGCGGCATGACTGTAAATCTGATCTGAAGCATAAGACGCGGACGATGTGCCGTCAGGCATTTCGTCCGGGTCTTTATATTGATCATTTATGACAGGTATGAACGATTGTGCGGGAGTCAGTATCCGGCAGTGAAGGCCTCCATTTCCTTTTCCAGAAGGAAATAGACCTTTGCGATCAGATATCCGTCGGCTGAGGCATGGTTCATCCTAACCGTGACCGGCATCATCAGCCTTCCGTTTTCGTTGCGGTACTTTCCCCAGTTTATGATGGGAGAGAAGTAGAGATAGCCGTCGGGAAGCTCGATATTCATGGAATCGTAGGAGAGCCAGGAAATAAAGGAGGCGTCGAACCAGTTGGGATGGTTTTCGGCATCCAGACCGTATTCTCTGGTATTCTTTCCCCTCTCCAGATCCTTCAGGGCACCTGCATAAAAGGTCCTGTAGTCTTCATCATATCTGGTGTAGACCAGAGTAAAGGTCTCGGTATCCTCATGGAATACATACTGGATGGGATTTATCACATCGTAGCAGATCAGCTGGTCCGTCTGCCACAGATAGCCCATACGGTAGTCGTCCCTGGAATTCAGGACCTTTGTCAGAAGGTACAGAAAGTTCAGATAGAACTTTGTACCTGTCTTTCGGGAAAAGGCAGCCAGGTCCGTGACGTCGATCCTGGACGTCATGGAAACGGAACATTTGCAGTCCTGGGAAAAATGACAGAATACGCCCTTTCTGTAATAGGTGTCCTTATCGATTACTCTGTAATTCATAAAACATTCTCCATATCTGAGTCTAACCCTGAAGAAGCGGGAGGAGAGAGATCTCCGGTGTCAGAGAAATTTAAGGATTCCGATTACAGGTGAGCGACGATCAGATCCGATGACCCGCTTTCCAGACAGTTCCATTCATCCAGATGAAAATGACTGCCCGGCTTTTCGTCTGCCAGTGCCTTCAGGTGATTGGCCAGAGAAAGAAGGCCCTGACGGTTGGCAGAAATGACAGCGGCGCCGCCGGATATGCTGACCTTGATCTTAAAATCATTTTCCCATTTGAACTCCATTTGAATACCTCCCTTAAATGGACAGGACGGGCGTAAAGCCCTGCCTGTCCGGATGAAATATTAATCGACAGGGGACAGCCATTCCCCGGCCTTATGCTGCGATTCAGATGTTTCTCCGCCGTTGCGGAAATATACATATACGGGATACTCGGTGTAATCGCCGGTTCCGCGGAAGTCCATAACGTTCATGCGGATCCTGTAATCTCCGGGGGAAAGTTTTCCGTAAAGCCACTCCCAGTTCAACTGACAGTCCGTTCCTGAAAAATCCGGATTCTTGGAGATGATATGCGCTTCCTGCGTAAAAGCATAGTCTCCTTCGACGATGACAGGAACAGGGCTCCACGCGTTGCCTTCCAGCTTCTCCAGTTCAAATTTCGATGAGAACTGCAGGTCTCCGGCGGAAAGGCCGGGATCCCAGACAGTAAACCGGATGGTCATACCGGAAGAGGTAACGTCATGACCTTCTGCGGTGAGACCGATTTCGGGTACTTCCGAATCATTTTTGAAATAGGAGACGGCGCCCTCTGTCTCATCCGGGTCGAGCTTAAGGGAATCCAGAATGCTCATGATTTTCTCCTGATCCTTCATGGGCCAGGAGTCTGCCATAACGTTCTGGGCCGAGATGCCTTCGTTGATGCCCTTGAAGGCGATAAAATCCCACATGGAATGATCGTCATAGGTACCTACGGAAGCCGTATCTCCGGCCAGGGTCATGCTTTCCTGCTTAAGACCTGTTCCGCAGACACCGAACATCTGCATATAGCAGATGTCGATATAGCCCGTTTCCTGGTCTGCCGGCCTAATCCACATGCCGTAGGACCCTGAATTGGAATTTTCGGAGCCGGCCGCATAGGGCTGATATACCCAGTCCCCGGGCAGGATCAGAGAGAGTTTTCCGTAAGGTCCGGGAGCATAGACTGGGACGCCTGCCAGAATGTCTTCCGTGGGGACATCTGTATCTGTCTGACCCGGGACCGACTGGGTCTGCGTCTCACCCGCATTCCCGGATGACTGGGACTGGGGAGCATCCTTTCCGGGGCTGCTGCAGCCGGAAAGGAGGAGAGAGGCAGCAATAAGGCAGATCATTTTCTTACTGATTATCCGTTTCATAAAAAACACCTCCGTAAAAGAAAAGTCCTTTTAATAGAATAGTAAGAATCAGAATGTCTTTTGTTGCATCAGTGAGTAAGTATAGCAGATTTTCATCATTAATACATACCAAATACAGATAAACGCATAAAACAGCATTCTAAAACGATTATTTTTCGAATTATACATGAAAAGGATCAGTCTGCCGTCTTACCTGGCTGCAGAACTGTGTATGACGTGGAAGAGCATGACCATGAAACATACCGGACAGGCCGGGAGCCTGTCTGGTATGTCATTTGGGCGGGATGAGCCGTTAAAAGGGAATACTTATCCAAGCCTGAGCACGGCCTCCAGGGCTGCCTCCGTTGCCTTGTTGGCAGGAGCAGGCTTTGCCGCATCGCCGATCACGTATACTTCTTTGCCCAGGGCACGCACGGGCTCTTCCAGAGGATTGCATGACTGTACGCCAAGAGCCAGAACAATGGTATCGTAGCCGCTTAAGCTGTATTCGCTGCCGCCTTTCTCATAGACTGCGCCGTCCGCAAGGATCTTTTTGACTTTTGCGTCCGTGATCCAGTCCACACCGTGCTCTTTCAGGCGGGGGATCAGGAAGAAGCGGGGAGCACTGGCTTCATCAAGGGCAATGTCCGGACGCATTTCCACGATGGTAACGGCCTTGTTATGTTCAGCCAGGAAATCTGCCGTCTCGACACCGGTCATACCGCCTCCGATCATAAGGATGCGGTTTCCGGGACTGACTTTCCCGTCCAGGATATCGACGGCATCCATTACATTCTCACCGTCAATTCCTTCAAGAGGAATGTGCAGAGGCGTGCCGCCGGTAGCCAGGATCACGGTATCGGGATCAAGATCCCGGATAAGATCCATGGTCACAGGGGTATTCAGCCTGAGGTCCACGCCTTCCCTGCGGCAGTGGCAGAGGTAGGAGCGAAGAGCCGTTGCGATATCCTGCTTTGTGGGAGGAATGGAGGCAAGACGGAACTGTCCTCCGATCTCCCCGTTCTTTTCGGCCAGAATGACCTGATGGCCGGCACGGGCAGCCAGGAAGGATGCCACAAGACCCGCAGGACCGGCGCCTGCCACCAGGACCTTTTTGGGATGCTGTGTTTTCTTTAATTCAACCCTGCCTTCCAGCCCCGAAAGGGGATTGACCAGGCAGCGAATGGTCCCGCCGACGTTGAGATAGCCAAGACAGGACTGGGTGCAGCCGATGCAGGGGAAAATGGCCTGATAGTCCTCGGCCTGGACCTTGGAAGGCAGGTCCGGATCGGCGATGGATTCACGTCCGAAGGAAATAAAGTCGGCACAGCCGTTCAACAGGGCGCTTTCCGCGATGGCAGGTTCGTAGCGGCCTACAGAAATGACGGGAATGCCGACCGCTTCTTTGATTACTTTTGTAGGGAACTGGTTGAAGCCGTGGGGCATGGCAGGCGGTGCGCTCATGTAGGGCAGGGAAGCGTAAGTCATGATGGAAATATCCAGGGCGTCTACGCCGCAGTTTTCCGCCATGCGGCCCACCATGACGGATTCCTCCAGGGTCCTTCCGCCGTTGACCTTTTCGTCATGGCCGAAGCGGAAGAGAAGAGGATAATCGCTGCCCACCTTGCTGCGGATGTTCTTAAAGATTTCCTCCGGGAACTTCATGCGTCCGAAGAAATCTCCTCCGAATTCATCGGTGCGTTTGTTGGCGTGGGGAGACATAAACTGAGCGACCAGATATCCGTGGGCTCCGTGGACCTCCACGCCGTCCGCTCCGGCCTTCTTTGCCCGGACTGCGGCGTCTCCGAATTCATCGATGACTTCCCATACGCGTTCCGTGGTCATGGCTTCGGGAACGAAATTCAGCATGGGGCAGGCAACTTTGGAGGGAGCCTCCGGCATCTCGTTGAAGATATAGGGAGGTACGCTCTGACGTCCCGCATGGTGCAGCTGGACGACGACTTTTGCGCCTTCTTCGTGGATGGCATCCATCAGCTTTGAGAACATGGGGATCTGGGAATCGTCCCAGAGACCGACTTCGTTTACGATGGCCTTGCCTTTGCGGTCAATGGCAGTTACTTCGATGATGATCAGACCGAAACCGCCTCTGGCTCTCCGCCTGTAATAGGCGATCATGTCCTCTGTGACTTCCCCATTGTAGGTGGCGAAATTAGTACCCATAGGAGGAACCACAAAGCGGTTCTTAAGTTCCATAGTTCCGATCTTTCCCGGTGAGAGCAGTTTTTCCAGTCGCATATAAACCTCCTTTCAGCATATCTGTTGTTCGGTCCGGCTTTGTACGGACTTATTGTCTTATATTTATTTTATCATACAGATATGGACAAAAACGACGGAAGCTTTTATAAAGTACGGATGTCCGGAGACGGAATTATAAAACGTAAGAAACAGAATAAATGCATCCAGGCAAAAAGGACCATGCGGGGGAAGGAAGAACTGAGAAAAAGCAGTGCGCATGATCCTTTCCGCTGATGAATGGAAAAGCTGCCGAATGCGGCCCTTCTTCGCCGGTCAGACAGCACTTAACAGATGCAGAGTTGATTTTTCCGGGATAACGGATATAATGAGTAACCGTTAAAGCGATATTTTAAACCTGTTATCATATATATTATTTTTATTGAAAGGAAAACATTACATGGGAATCAGAATCATTGCAGATTCGGCAAGCGATATATCTCAGGAAAAGGCGAGAGAATGGGGCGTTACGATCATGCCTCTTACGGTCAGGTTCCACGAAGAGGAGTATCTTGACGGCGTGACCATTACTCCCAGGGAATTTTATGAAAAGCTGGTGGAAACGGATGAGCTTCCAAAGACCAGCCAGATCACGCCCTACAGATATGAAGAGGAATTTAAAAAGGCTGTCGCGGACGGCGATAAGGTCATCTGCTTCTGTCTTTCATCAGGCGTTTCTGGATCCTATCAGAGTGCCTGCCTGGCAGCCGGAAACTATGAGGAAAATGTCACCGTGATAGATACCCGGCAGTTCTGCATCTCGGAATACATCATCGTCCAGAGAGCGGCACAGCTTCGCGACCAGGGCCTTTCCTATGAAAGCCTTGTGGAAACGATCCGGGAGGAACTGAAAGAGGCCCACGTCCTGGCTGTCTTCGATACCCTGGAGTACCTGAAGCTGGGAGGACGTATCTCACCTGCGGCTGCGGCCATAGGAAACATCCTTTCCCTCAAGCCCGTGCTGACCATTGAAGACGGTGTGGTAAAAGTTCTGGGCAAAGCCAGAGGTTCCAAAAAATCCGGCAACATGCTGTCACAGTTCATCGAAGAGACCGGCGGCATCGATTTCTCCCGTCCGGTATGTCTGGCTTTCTCCGGCATCGATGAAAGCTATCTTCAGAAATATGTCAAGGATTCCGCGCATCTCTATGCCGGCCACGAAGACAAGCTTCAGACAGCCTATGTAGGATCCACGATCGGTACCTATTCGGGCCCCGGTGCCATTGCCGTAGCCTTTTTTGCAAAGAAAGAAAAATGATCTGCGGATAAGGCAAGGCTTTCCGCAGAAGATAGTTTCTGTTTATTAAGTGCCAGACCAGGAAGACCTGCAATATATGAACTGAAAAAGCAGCCTTAAAACGGAACAGGGGGTTCGCCGCAGAACCTTCTGTTCCGTTTTTATCGTAAAGAGTTTTCTGCCGGTTTCAAGTTTTGATCCGCGAAAATCCAGTCCTAACAAAATCTCACGGATTGGATGACATTTTCATAAGTATTCCGCCTGTAATAATGTTAAAATAAAAAAGATCCCGGTATCTTAAAAGACTGCAGAAAAGGACAGAAAATCCCTTGCTGCAGACAGAAAGGGAGGCCCTTATAAAACGCTTCAGCTTAAAGCATCCGTAAGACACTGATTTGCGAGGAGGACGCAGCATGAAAAACCTTGGATTTGGCATGATGAGACTTCCGGTCATATCCGGACCCACAGACTTTGATTATGAACAGCTCTGCAGAATGGTGGACGCCTTCCTGGATGCGGGCTATACATACTTCGACACAAGCTTTGTTTATCACAACGGAAAAAGCGAAGAAGCGACCCGGAAAGCCCTGGTGGAGCGGCATCCAAGGGAAAGCTTTACCGTTGCCACAAAGTTTCCTACCTTTATGCTGATACCGGAAGAGAAGATCGAAGATATTTTCCAGAGTCAGCTGGATAATCTGGGCGTAGACTATATCGATTACTACCTGCTCCACAACATTCAGAACGTATATTACGACGGGTATGACGGAAAGGGAGGCATCGTTAAGACGACCCATCTGTTTGACCATGCAAAAAAATGGAAGGAAGAAGGAAAGATCCGACACCTGGGAATTTCTTTCCATTCCT
>CAMOGQ010000073.1 GCA_946614165.1 uncultured Lachnospiraceae bacterium | reverse complement strand
CCTCCATCACCCACAAGAAGGAGACCAAGAACCCGCCCCTTCTCTACAACCTGGCGGAGCTGCAGAATGACTGCTCCCGCTTTTTCAAGATCTCTCCCGACCAGACCCTCCAGGCCGCCCAGGAGCTCTACGAGAAGAAACTGACCACCTATCCCAGAACGGACGCCAGAGTCCTTTCCTCCGCCGTGGCGGCGGAGATCGGGAAGAACCTGAAGGGCCTCTCCCGCCTGCCCATGTATCTGCCCTATTTAAAGCAGATCCTGGAGACGGGCTCCTACAAGAAGATCGGGAAGACCCGCTATACCAACGACAAGGCCATCACGGACCACTACGCCATCATACCCACAGGCGACGGTCTGTCGGCCCTTCCCTCCCTTTCCCCCACCACCCAGAAGGTCTACGAGCTGATCGTGCGCCGCTTTCTGGCCATCTTTTATCCACCCGCCGTCTTTGACAGGATCACCCTGACCATCTCCCTGAAAACAGAGGAGTTCACGGCCCAGGTCCGGTCCTGTAAGGAAAAAGGCTATCTGGAGGTCATGGAGTATTCCTTCTTTAAAAAGAAGGAGGCCGGGGAAGAGGAAGAGGACCAGGAAAAGGAGGACCTGGGCCTGTCGCCGGAAACGGCTGCCCTTCTTAAAAAGAACATGGTCCTTACCCTTCGGGATCTGCAGATCCGCAGGGGTGAGACCTCCCCTCCCAAGCGCTACAATTCCGGTTCCATCATCCTGGCCATGGAAAACGCCGGCCAGCTGATCGAGGAAGAGGAGCTGCGGGAGCAGATCAAGGGAAGCGGCATAGGGACCAGCGCCACCAGGGCCGAGATCCTGAAAAAGTTATTCACCAACGCCTATCTGGCCCTCAACAAGAAGACCCAGATCATCACCCCCACCCAGATGGGAGAGATGATCTATGATACAGTGGACTGTTCCGTAAGGCCCCTTCTGGATCCCAAGCTGACTGCCAGCTGGGAGATGGGACTGACCAGAGTCACCGAAGGGACCGTATCCGAGCAGGAATACATGGCAAAGCTGAGCGACTTTATCGTAAGACGGACCAACTTTGTCAAGGAAAGTGACTACAGGCCCCTCCTGGCACAGAGGTACAGGGAGACCGCCGCTTTCTATCCGGAGAAAAAGGCCGGAAGGGCTCCTTCCTCCGGCGCCCGGAAAGGGACCGGCAGGGGAAGAAGAAAGAAGACGGCTTCCGCCCAGACGGAAGGAGCCGCAAAAGGAGAAGAATCATGAGAATGCAGGACTACCGTATCGAAAACATGTATGATCTGTCCCAGACCATCGCGAAAGACCTTTTTGCAGGCAGGGAATATCCCTGGGAGGTGCTGGGAGACATTTCCGACTTTATCGTAAAGCTGGGAAATACCCTTCCCGCGGACAGGTTCGAAAAGCGGGGAGAAAACGTATGGGTGGCAAAGAGCGCGAAGATCTTTGATTCCGCCTACATTGGAGGCCCCTGCATCATCGATGAGGAAGCGGAGATCCGCCAGTGCGCCTTTATCAGAGGCTCCGCCATCGTGGGAAAGAAAGCCGTGGTGGGCAACTCTACGGAGCTTAAGAACGTGGTCCTCTTCGACCTGGTCCAGGTCCCCCACTACAACTATGTGGGCGACTCTGTCCTGGGCGTCCACGCCCATATGGGCGCGGGATCCATCACCTCCAACGTCAAGGCTGACAATAAGGAAGTGGTGATCCACGCGGGAGAGGAGAACATGGAGACCGGCCGCCGCAAGATCGGGGCCATGCTGGGAGACTATGCCGATATCGGCTGCAACAGCGTCTTAAACCCCGGCACCGTGATCGGCAGACATACCAACGTTTACCCTGTCTCCATGGTCAGGGGCTGCGTGCCCGCCTTCCATATCTATAAGGACAGGGATCACATCGTAGAAAAGGTCATGGATTAAAGCCTATGGACGGATATGTGATCATTGCCTTTGTGGCCGCTCTGGCCGCCGCCCTTTTATGGTCGGGGATCGCGGACGGCAGGAAGCGGAAAAGAAAGCTCCTGGCCCAGCTGAAAGCCTCTTACGGAAAGACCTCCGAAAAGGTCATGGCTCCCGAGCGCTATGAGGAGGTCAGACAGTACTACCTGCGCCATAAAACGCCCTTCCAGATCGACGACATCACCTGGAACGACCTGGACATGGACGATGTCTACCATGCCATGGACATCACCAGGTCCTCCGCGGGAGAAGAGTATCTTTACTATGTCCTCAGGACCCCTGCCATGGACCCCTCCGGCATCCATTTCAGCCAGGACCAGCTTGCCTTCCCGGACAATAACGAGGAGGCCAGGCTCCGGCTTCAGACCATCCTTTCGGGCCTTGGCCATACGGGACGCTTTTCCATCTACGAATATCTGGATTTCTTCGACGAAGTGAAGGCTTCTCAGGCTTGGACCCATCTGCTGGCTGCCGCCCTTCCCTTTGCGGCCCTGGGGGTCATGTTCCTGCACGTGCAGGCGGGCCTTATGCTTCTTTTAGGCGTCTTCTGCCTCAATATCGTGACCTATTACAGGGAAAAATCCAGGATCGAGCCCTACCTGATCACAGTCAAATACCTGCTCCGCATCATGAAGACAGGAGACGAGATCGGAAAGATCGACTGCCCCGGCTTTGAAGAGGAGATCGGCCAACTGACCCGGATTCTGAAGGGCTTTTCCGGCTTCCGCAGGGGCTCGGGCCTTGTGTCCATGAGCGACTATACCGGTTCCGGAAATCCCATGGATCTTCTGATGGACTATATCAAGATGGCCCTGCATCTGGACCTGATCAAGCTGGGAAGCATGATGAAGGAAGTCACAGGAAAATCGGCGGAAATCGACAGGATGATCACCATCCTGGGAAGGCTGGACGCCTGCGTCGCCATCGCTTCCTTCAGAAAGAGCCTGCCCCATGCCTGCACGCCGGAATTAAGCACGGAGGGGCCGGTGGGATTTCTGGCAGAGGACCTCTATCATCCGCTTCTTCGCGACCCCGTGACCAACAGCATCCGGGCGGAGCGGCCGGTCCTTCTGACCGGCTCCAATGCTTCGGGCAAGTCCACCTTCTTAAAGGCTTCGGCCCTCTGCGCCCTTCTTGGCCAGACCATCAGCACCGTGCCCGCGTCTTCCTGCCGGACCCGGTATTTCAGAATCTATTCCTCCATGGCCCTCAGGGACAACCTGCAGGGGGGAGAGTCCTACTTTATCGTGGAGATCCGGTCCCTGAAGAGGATCCTGGACGCTGCGGGAGAAGGGGGAGATACGCCCATTCTCTGCTTTATCGACGAGGTCCTTCGGGGCACCAATACCGTGGAGAGGATCGCGGCCTCCACAGAGATCTTAAAGAGCCTTTCCGGAAAAGAGATCTTCTGCTTTGCGGCTACCCATGATATCGAACTGACAGAGCTTTTAAAGGAAAGCTTCGACAACTATCATTTCAGGGAAGAGATCGTGAATAAGGAAGTGGTCTTCAGCTACCAGCTCCTTGACGGTCCTTCGGATACCAGGAACGCCATCAGGCTTCTGGAATCCATAGGCTACGACGAAGAGATCGTGGAAAGGGCCAACGAAAGGGCCCAGACCTTCCTGGAAACAGGGACCTGGAGGTGACCATGCAGAAAGTGACCATCTTTACGGACGGGTCGGCCAGGGGAAACCCGGACGGCCCCGGCGGCTACGGAGCCATCCTCCGGTACGTGGACTCCAAAGGAGCAGTCCATGAAAAGGAGCTGTCGCAAGGGTATGAAAAGACCACCAACAACCGCATGGAGATGATGGGGGTCATAGCGGCCCTGGAGGCCCTGCGCCGTCCCTGTCAGATCGATCTTTATACTGACTCCCAGTACGTGGTTAACGCCTTCGAGAAGGGTTGGATCCGCAACTGGAAGAAAAACGGCTGGAAGACCGCGTCCAAAGAACCCGTAAAGAACAGAGAGCTCTGGGAGCGGATGCTGGAGGCGGCAAAAGGCCATGAACTGACCTTCCACTGGGTAAAGGGCCACGCCGGCCACCCGGAGAACGAAAGGTGCGACAAACTGGCCACGAAAGCCGCGGACAGCATGAAAAAATAAGAAGAAAAACGCCCGGAAAGGTACTGAGGGCGTTTATATGAGGTATACTATGTCAGAGACCATCCGCATCCGTTACCTGAGCGACAGGATCGAAAAGCTCCGCCCCATAGAGGATAAGTCCGACTGGATCGACCTGAGGTCCGCCGCGGACATTTCCCTGAAAAAGGGAGAATCCGCCCTGATCCCCCTGGGTGTTGCCATGAAGCTGCCCGAGGGGTACGAGGCCCATATCGTTCCCAGGTCCTCCACCTTTAAGAACTTCGGGATCCTGCAGACCAACCACATGGGGATCATCGACAATTCCTACAGCGGGGACAACGACGAATGGAAGATGGCCGTTTTGGCTGTCAGAGATACACAGATCCGGACCGGAGACAGGATCTGCCAGTTCCGGATCATGAAAAAGCAGCCCATCCTGATCTTTGAGGAAACGGATCACCTGGGAGGAGAGGACCGGGGAGGCTTCGGCTCCACCGGCACCAGATAAAAAATACTGCAGAAGCAGAAAACTGCCCTGCAGCCTTTAATACTTGTATATGCCGCGCCTTTTATGCGGCAGAAAGGAAGATTATGAAAATCAGAACCAGATATGCACCCAGCCCCACAGGCAGAATGCATGTAGGCAACCTTCGTACGGCCCTGTATGCCTATCTGATCGCCAAGCACGAGGGAGGAGATTTCCTTCTCCGCATCGAGGATACGGACCAGGTCCGCCAGGTGGAAGGTGCCGTTGACATCATCAACCGTACACTGGCTGACACAGGCCTGATCCCGGACGAGAGCCCCGACAAGGACGGCGGCGTAGGCCCCTATGTCCAGAGCGAGCGCGTAAAGGCCGGCATCTATGACAGATACGCGAAGGAGCTCATTGAAAAGGGCGAGGCATATTACTGTTTCTGTGACGCGGAAAGGCTTGCTTCTCTGACCCAGGTGGTGGACGGCAAGGAGATCAGTGTCTATGACAAGCACTGCCTCCACCTGTCCAAAGAGGAAGTGGAAGAAAAGCTGGCCGCGGGCGTTCCCCACGTCATCCGTCAGAACAACCCCCAGGAGGGCACTACCACCTTCCACGACGAGCTCTACGGAGACATCGAGGTGGAGAACAAGGAACTGGACGACATGATCCTGATCAAGTCCGACGGCTATCCCACCTATAACTTCGCCAACGTGGTGGACGACCACCTTATGGGCATTACCCACGTGGTCAGAGGAAACGAATATATTTCCTCCACTCCCAAGTACAACCGCCTCTACGAGGCCTTCGGCTGGGAAGTCCCTGCCTACATCCACTGCCCTCTGATCATGGGCGAGGACAAGAAGAAGCTGTCCAAGAGAAGCGGCCATTCCTCCTACGAGGATCTGATCGAGCAGGGCTTCCTGCCCGAGGCCGTGGTCAACTTCATCGCCCTTCTGGGCTGGTCTCCCGACAGCAACGAGGAGATCTTCTCCCTGGAGCAGCTGGTAAAAGAATTCGACTATAAGAGGATCGGCAGATCCCCCGCTGTCTTCGACTATACCAAGCTCCGCTGGATGAACGGCGAGTACTTAAAGGCCATGGACGCCGAGACTTTCTATCAGGGAGCCGAGAAGTACCTGAAGGAGGCCATCACAAAGGATCTGGACCTGAAACATATCGCAGAGCTCTGCCACACCAGGATCGAGATCTGGCCGGATATCCCGGACATGGTGGACTTCTTCGAGAAGGTCCCGGACTACGACGTTTCCATGTATACACATAAAAAGAGTAAGACCAATCCCGAGATCGCTCTGAAGATCCTGGAGGAGGAACTTCCGCTTCTGGAAGCCCAGGAAGACTTCACCAACGATGCCCTCTTCGACATGCTCAAGTCTTACTCCGCCGAGAAGGGAATCAAGATCAATACCGCCCTCTGGCCCGTCAGGACCGCTGTGTCCGGCAAAGCCGTCACACCCGCCGGCGCCTCCGAGATCATGGAGATCCTGGGCAAAGAGGAATCCCTTGCCAGAGTAAGGGCAGCCATCGAAAAGCTGAAAGCCGAAAGTTGACATCTCCCGAAAAAAGAATTCCTTCCGAAGACCAGTCGGAAGCCATCCGTTTTGCCTCCGGGCCCTGCCAGATCATAGCGGGGCCCGGTTCCGGCAAGACCTTTGTTCTGGTCGAGCACATCACATATCTGATCGAATCCCTTCACATTTCTCCTTCCTCCATTCTTGTACTGACCTTTTCCAAAGCGGCCGCCCTGGAAATGCAGACACGCTTTCAGGAGCGCACTTCTTCCGCTTACCCGGACGTTACCTTCGGGACCTTCCATTCTGTTTTCTACCATATCCTCAGACTTTCATCTCCAAGACCCGTAAAAGTGGCGGATGCCGCGTCCAGAAACACCTATCTGCAGCAGCTGATCCGGGAATATTACGACAAAGAGGGGGAGAGACCCAGCCTGGACATGCTCTCTTCGGAGATCTCAAGATACAAAAGCGCGGCGGGGCGGAATTTTACCGCGTCCCTTTCTTTTCCATGCCCCGAACTCCTTCCCAGGATCCTAAGGGACTATAACCGTTTCCTGAAGGAAAACAACATGCTGGACTACGACGACATGATCTCGGACTGTCTGCATCTGTTCAGGACCGACAAAAGAGCACTTGCCGCCTGGCAGGAGCGCTTTTCCCATATCCTGGTGGACGAATTCCAGGACATCAATCCGGGCCAGTATTCCGTCATCCGCCTTCTGGGCGCAAAAAGCGGAAACCTTTATACCGTGGGAGACGATGACTAGTCCATCTACGGCTTCAGAGGGTCCAATCCGGCCTGCATGAAGTGGTTCCGGACGGATTTCCCCGCCTGCAGGACCATTTTTCTGTCGGTGAATTTCAGATCCGGAAAGACCATTGTTGCGGCCGCCGGAAAAGTGATCCGGGAGAACCGGATCAGATTCCCCAAAAAGATCCGGTCCGGAAGGGCGGAAGCTGGTTCTTTTTCCGTCAGGGCTTTCGAAAATACGGATGCCCAGTACCGGGAAATCGGCCAGAGGATCCTGTCCATGGCTCCTGACGAAAGAAGGAATACGGCGGTCATCTGCAGGAACCACGCCCAGGTCAGGGCCTTTTCGGGGGCCCTGGACAGACTCTGCGGGTCCGATGCTCTCCTGGACAGGGATCCTTTCTTTGCCATGGTCTGGGGAGACATCGCTGCCTACTTCCGCTTTGCCCTGCGGCTGGGAAAGGGCCAGGGAGACAGGGGAGATCTGTTCCGTATCATGAACCGTCCCATGCGCTATCTTTCCAGAGAATCCTTCCGCAGCGAAAAGCTGACGGCGGACCAGCTTTATGCGGGGGCCGGAAGGGGCGGCATTCCCTCCCGCCGCATGGAAAGGCTCCTGGAGGACCTGCGGATCCTTTCCAGAGTCCGGCCCGCCATAGGGATCCGCTATCTGCTGGAGACCATGGAATATAAAAGCTGGCTGCTGGACCAGTATCCGGAAAAGGACAGAGAAAGGCTGGAGGCCCTTATGAATAAGGCAAGCAAAGAGGTATCGGGACTGCAGAGCGCGGAAGAGGTGCCGGCCATGCTGGAAAAAGGCATCCGGGAGGCGTCCATGGACAGGCACGAAGAGGACAGGGAAGTGGCCGTCATGACCATGCATGCCTCCAAGGGCCTGGAATTCGATACGGTCTTTCTGCCGGACCTCAACGAGGGGATCCTGCCCGGCCGCAGAAGTATCGCAGACAGCGACATAGAAGAGGAGAGGCGCCTTTTCTATGTGGCCATGACCAGGGCCAGGGAAAGGCTCTGTCTTTCCTATGTGACCGGCAGCGGGGAAAGCCGGGAGAGACCTTCCCGTTTTCTTCTTCCCCTGGGGGTCAGGAAGTCCTGAACCTGAAAATGCATGCGGGACGCTGAAGGATCCATATTTCCCTGTCTGACTTACTCCCCTTTCCCGCTGTCCTACTTATCTTTTTTCTTTGCTTCGCCGCTTTAAATCAAAGAGGCCAGTCTTATCTAGTGCATGAAATGGATTTATGCTATATTTATAGAGAGCCAGAAACAGAACCCCACATTTCATCAGGTTCAGGGAGGTTGTTTTTATGACCAATACATTTCATGCCCAGGCTGCCTGCGCGCTGACGCCCGGCGTCACCGTGTTTAAGAGCAGCGTTACTTTCAGCGTCGTTTTCAGAGGCTGCAGTGAATGCGGTCTGATCCTCTATCATCTGCCTGATCTTGAAAAGACAGTGTTTCCCTTCACGGACGAATTCCGTATCGGTTCTCTCTATTCCGTGACCCTGAAGGACTTTTATGCAAAAGAATGGTGCTATCTGTATTACAGGGATGACCATACCTTTGCGGACCCCTGTGCCAGGGGGATGATCGATATAATCACCAAAGAGGGGCCGGTCAGGGCCTGCCGCTTCTTTTACGGGCCGGAGGACGCCCTTCCCGAATACGGGGCAAAGAAAAATCTTGCCTGGAAGGACAGGATCATCTACTGCCTGCATGCCAAAGGCTTTACCGCAGACCCCTCATCGGAGACGGACCATGCCGGGACCTTTGCGGGCCTTATGGAAAAGATCCCCTATCTGAAGGACCTGGGGGTCACGTCGGTGGAGCTTCTCCCCGTCTATGAGATCTGTCCTCCCGCCAGGCAGCTTTCCCCTGCCGACAGGATGGCCGAAAGGTATCCCTCCGACTCCAGGAGCCGGGGCAGGATCAGCCGCGTGGAGGAGGCCCTGGCCGCCTATCCCACCAACGAATTCGGCATGCCCGTCATGAAGAATCCGGACGCGAAGAATGTCAATTACTGGGGCTACGGCAAAGGCTATTACTTTGCGCCTTCCAGATCTTTAGCCGCCACCAAGGACGCCCAGAAGGAGTTTGCCTGCCTTGTCAAGGCCCTGCACGATGCAGGTCTGGAAGTCTTTCTGCAGCTGTACTTTGACAGCTCGGTCCCGGTCCAGACCCAGATCGACGCGGCCAGGTTCTATGTGACCCACTACCGGGTGGACGGCTTCCACCTGAAGGGAAATGTTCCTTCCATTGCCAGCTTTGCGGCGGATCCTGTGCTTTCGGATACCGCCCTGATCTACTACGGCTTCCCCTATGACGATATCCTGCGGCCGGATCCGGAAAATCCGGACAATGGCATCAGCTCCGTTTCCAACCTTGCCGAGTACAGGGACGATTTCCAGAACCTGGCAAGGCGCTTTGTAAAGAGCGACGACTATACGCTGCGGGATATGACAGGTGCTTTCCTTCACGTGGAGGAAAGCGGCGGCCGGATTCGCTATGTGGCTTCCTACGAGGGCTTTACCCTGCGGGATCTGGTATCCTACAACGAAAAGCACAACGAAGACAACGGAGAGGGAAACAGAGACGGGACAGACGAGAACCTGAGCTGGAACTGCGGCCATGAAGGCCCCACCACCCGTCTGGACGTCAGGCTCCTCAGGCAGCAGCAGATCAAGAACTTCCTGACCCTGCTCTTCCTGGCCCAGGGAACCCCTTTCCTTTCGGAGGGCGATGAGTTTTCCAACTCCCGGGGCGGCAACAACAACCCCTATAACCAGGACAATCCCACGGGCTGGGTCAGCTGGAACAAGGACCCCGATTCCCTGGAGATCCTGGATTTCACGAAAAAGATCATCCGCTACCGGAAAGATCACAAGGTCTTCCGCATGGACAGGCCCTTCCGCATGCAGGACAACAAAGGCTTCGGATTCCCGGATCTTTCCTTCCACGGCAAAGAGGCCTGGATGCCTTCCTTCCAGAATTTCGACCACTCCGTCGGCATCCTTTTCTGCGAGAATTATGCAGAGGAGAGCGTATGCCTGCACCTGCAGTACCTGGCCATCAATACCTACTGGGATAAGGTCACCCTGGGCCTCCCCAGGCTGCCCAAGGGCTATAAGTGGAACCTGGTCATGGATACGGCGAGCCCTTCCTCCTTTAATGACTACAGGGCCCTCTTAAAAGATCAGAAGTCCGTGACCCTCGCTCCCAGATCCATCCGCATCCTGGACGTATACTGGGTGGGCATTCCGGGCCGGACCCTGGAGACCCGTCCTGCCAAATGCCTGACTCTGCCCTGGGCCGGAAAACAGATCTACAAAAAGGGAGAGACCAGTGTCAAGGAAAAGGCCGCTCTCCTGAGCCCCAGAATGAAGAACCGTATATACCGCTACAACGTCGCAAAGAACAATCCCTACCGTTAAGGGGATGATAAATTACTCATGAAAAAAGAACCCGCGCCTAATTTCAGCAATGCCAGAGGTCATTTCCTGACCATTACAAGGCACAAGAACCTGGTGGCGGAGGGCTGCTTCAAGGTAGGCCTCTACCGTCAGGGCATCCTTCATGACCTGTCCAAGTTTTCTCCCACCGAGTTCATGGTGGGGGCCCGCTACTTCCAGGGGACCAGAAGTCCCAACAACGCGGAGAGGGAGACCATAGGCTATTCCTCCTCCTGGCTCCACCACAAGGGAAGGAACCGTCATCATTATGAGTACTGGATCGACTACAACATGCGGCCCGAGGGAGAGGACGAGAAGATCCTGATCCCGGTCAAGATGCCCGGCCGCTATGTGGTGGAGATGCTCATGGACAGGATCGCCGCTTCAAAAGTCTACCAGGGAGAGGCCTATACGGACGCCTCTCCCCTGAGGTACTATCAGGGAGGCAAGGCCTCTATCATGATGCATCCTCAGACCAGAGCTCTTCTGGAGAAGCTCCTGACCATGCTGGCCGAGGAGGGAGAGGAAAAGACCTTTGCCTACATCCGGGCCCATCTGAAGAAGAAACTCTGAGGAAAGGACAGCCGCCTGGCAGTGTCATGACGAAAAACGCAAAATACGAGCTGCTGCCGGCTTTTGAGGACCGCGAAAAGGAGAAACGGTTCAGGGCAGCCAGAGATACCATCATTACATTTGAAGCACGTGAAAGACACGGAATCGGCATGCAGAAGGAGAAGACTCTGCATGCCGTTTTGAAGTGCACAGAGGAGCCTGATCCGGACAGACAGGAGATCCCCGTCGGGAGTTATATCGCGGATATCCTGACTGAGGATCATAGGATCATAGAGATCCAGACCGCCAACATGAATGCCATGCGGGACAAGCTGACAAGCTTTCTTCCCCTCTATCCCGTAAAGATCGTCTATCCCATTCCCTACCGCAAATGGGTCACCTGGATCGACCCGGAAACGGGAGAACTGACGGTCAGAAACAAATCTACCAGGAAGGGAAGCTTTTACCAGGCTTTCAGGGAACTTTACAAGATCCGGCCCTTTCTGACAGACCCCCATCTGTCCATAGACTTGATCCTTCTGGATATGGAGGAATACCGTCTGCAGGACGGCTGGTCCAGGGATAAAAAAAGAGGCTCCCACCGCTATGACCGGGTCCCGGTCTCCATCGTTTCCGAGATCCTTTTGGAGAGGCCAGAGGACTACATGATCTTTCTGCCCCCGGATTTGCCGGAGCCCTTTGATTCCAAAACCTTTGCCGCCTGTGCCGGCATCAGGGGAGATATGTCCTCCACCATCCTTCTTATGCTGACAGAACTGGGGGTGGCCGAGAGGATCGGCAAAAAAGGCAGGTCCTACCTCTACAGGGTAAGAGAGAATGAGGGAGAACAGACTACAGAGCAGGAAAAGGCAGATACAAAGGCATAGTCATAGGTTTGCCTTATACCTGTGGTTTCTATGCATTTCCCCGGAAGTTTTCTAAAATGGAAAGAGCTATACCTTTTGGAAAACAGGGAGGACAGATCTATGGACAGACAGAAAAATCTTACGAAGATCAGCAAATATATGAGCCTGATCCTCAGGCACAGGCCCGACGTCATAGGCCTTACGCTGGATCCTCATGGATGGGCCGGCGTCAGGGAACTGATCCGGGGAATCCAGGGGAAATATCCGGTATTCAGCCGGGAGATGCTGGAAGAGATCGTCAGGACAGATGAGAAGCAGCGCTATTCTTTTGATCAGCACGGGATGCGGATCCGGGCCAACCAGGGGCATTCGGTGCACGTAGATGTGGATATGGAAGAGAAAGATCCGCCCGAGATCCTTTACCACGGAACAGGCAGGAAGTCCCAGTCCTCCATCCTGGCAAAGGGACTCCTTCCCGGAAGCCGGCTTTTCGTCCATCTGTCCGGGGATACAGAAACCGCCCGGAAGGTGGGAAAGCGCCACGGAGACCCCGTCATCTTCATTGTCCATGCCGGACAGATGGCCAGAGACGGATATACCTTCCGCCTTTCCGCCAACGGCGTATGGCAGATCCCCCAGGTGCCCGCAAAGTACCTGGAGCTGACATATGAGGATCCGGAAAGGGAGAAGGAGAGTAAGGAAGAATAAAAGGAGCAACGTTCGCTGCCATAGTGCCGGAGAGCATATATATGAATCATCTTGAAGAATACTACAGCAGATATGACGAAGACGGCCGCCTTCTTTCCCGTCACGGGCAGGTGGAATATCTGACCACAATGAAATATATAAAAAAATGTCTGGAAGGCATTCCGGATCCGGACATCCTTGAAGTCGGTGCCGGCACGGGACGCTACAGTGTAACGCTGGCAAAGCAGGGGCTTCGTGTTACTGCGGTCGAGCTGATCGAACACAATCTGGAAATACTCAGATCCAAACTGGACGGAACGGAACCTGTCATAGCAGTGCAGGGAAATGCTCTGGATCTTTCCCTGTTTTCTGACAATTCTTTCAATCTGACCATGCTGCTTGGCCCCATGTATCACCTTTACACCAAGGAGGAGAAGCTGAAAGCTCTTTCTGAAGCGGTGCGTGTGACAAAGCCGGGCGGCTTTATCCTGGCAGCTTACTGCATGAATGAACCGACCGTGATTCAGTACGTATTCGGTCTGAACCATCTGCGCCAGGTGATGGACCAGAACATGCTGACCGATGACTGGCATTGCATCAGTGAGCCCAAAGATCTCTTCGATATGGTGAGAACGGAAGAGATCGCGGAACTGGATGCGGCGGTGCCTGTCAGAAGGATCAGGCTTGTGGCCGCAGACGGTGCGGCAAATTATATGCGGGAGTGTATCGATGCCATGGACGACGAAACCTTTGAAAAGTGGATGGAGTATCATTTCACCATCTGCGAAAGGCAGGACCTGATCGGGGCTTCCCATCATACGCTGGATATACTTCAAAAAGAACATAATCGGGAATTCTGACGGAGAAGATACTGATGCAGAAAAGAGAGTTCCGATACAGACAGCTGAAATTTATACTGGCCTGGATGCTTGTGCCTGCAGCCCCATTCATTCTGTTTGTGCCGGATCTGTTGACCCCGATAGAAGGCGCGGCATACTATACCGCAAACACCCTGATCATGGCAGCTGTTGTATTTGGCTTATGGAGACTGATGAATGCCCTTCCGGGAATACAGAGAAAGGGCTGTTACTGGAAGGAAAACGGGATCACTGTGCTTGCGTACGGAGGCAGAACAGAGAAACTGAATGCAGTCACAGAGCTTATGCTGACTGACAGACATGCTTCATCTCAGGGAATCAACCTTCTGATCCGGAACAATGGCAGAAAGATCGGGTTTTTGTCAGAAGCGCTGGATAAAGGAACAGATATGAAAGATACCTCGTTTTATAATATCTATGCGCAGGTTCCTCTGGAAAACCCCCAGTTGGAACAGGAGAAGGATATCAATGGTGATCCGATCGACTTCTGGTATAAGGCGAAATAAAAACCGTTTTGCCGTGATGCCGGTAAAATGCACCTGATCAGTAAATGTATTATGAATCGCGGAAGAGAGGCGGTACTGTGAATATTCAGATTTTCGGAACAAAGAAGAGCCAGGATACCAGAAAGGCGGAGCGCTTTTTCAAGGAGCGGGGCATCCACTATCAGTTCGTGGACATGAAGGAGAAGGGACTCTCAAAAGGAGAGTTCGAATCGGTGAAGAAGGCCCTGGGCGGCCTGGATGCCATGATCGATCAGGGCTGTAAAGACAGGGACCTGCTGGCCCTCATTACCTGGATCGCCGAAGAGGACAGGGCACAGAAGGTCCTGGAGAACCAGTCAGTCTTGAAGATCCCCATCGTCCGCAACGGGAGGCAGGCCACCGCCGGCTATCAGCCGGAGGTATGGAAGACCTGGTCCTGAACCGCAGAAAGAAAATATAAATTGCAGGGCTGCGGCCCTGAAGCATACATGACATTTCTATCAGGCCCAAGATACATACCATCCTGTTCATTTCTGAAAGGAGCTTCCAAATGAACGCACAAATTTCCTCCCTGTCAGTGATCTTTATGGTGATTTCCTGCTCCATCGCCACGGTGGTGCCCTTCCTCCTTCTGGTCTATTTCAGAGTCAGAAAAAAGGCGGATATCCTTCCTTTCTTCGTGGGCTGCCTGATCATGTTCGTCTTTGCCCTGGTCCTGGAATCTCTCATGCACCAGGCCGTGCTTTCTTCCCCGGCCGGCGCCCTGATCCAGGGAAATACCCTGCTCTATGCCGTTTACGGAGGACTGGCCGCCGGTCTTTTCGAAGAGACCGGAAGGCTGTTTGCCTTTAAGACCCTCCTCAGGAAGAGGATGGACAAAGACGCCAACGCCCTCATGTACGGGGCGGGACACGGGGGCCTTGAATCTGTCCTTCTGGTGGGCATGACCATGATCAACAACCTGATCTGGACGGAGCTGATCAACAGCGGAAATACGGCGGTTCTGACAGGGAGTCTGACCGGAGAGGCCCTCTCTCAGGTGGAAGCCAGTATACAGACCCTGATCGAGACCCAGCCCCTGGATTTTTTGATGGGCGGCATAGAGAGGCTTTTTGCCATTGCCCTGCACATTTCCCTTTCCGTCCTTGTCTGGTTCGCCGTCAAAGAAAAAGGAAAGTTCTATCTCTACCCCATGGCCATCCTGATCCATGCCCTGGTGGACGGTATGTCTGTCATCATAGCGGCGGCAGGGTTCCCCACCGCGGCAGTGGAAGCAGTAGTGGGCACCATGGCTCTGGCAGCCGCCGTCCAGGCAAAGAAAGTCTGGACAGAGTGCAGGAAAGAAGACGAGGTTTAATGACAGACGCAGCCTGCAGTACTACAGAGAGACCACACTGTGTGCAGGTCTCCTTATGCTTTCTGTCATGACACTTAAAAAAGGCAGACTGCCGGTCTGCCTTTTTTAGCGTGAACACTGCCGTATCGGGAAAACGGAGCTGCTGTTTTTGCCGGATGAAAACTAAGTCACAGACAAAGAGAGGTCTTTCAGTTCAGCTTACCAGTCCGAATCCCAGTCTGTATCCCCGCTGTCCCAGGAGTCAAAAGAATTATCCCAGGTGTCTGAATCATCAAAGCTGCTGCCCCAGTCCGAGTCCCAGTCATCTCCGCTGTCCGAAGAATCAAAAGAATCCGCCCAGGTGTCTGTATCCTCAGAGCTGCCGCCCCAGTCCGAATCCTCATCATCTCCGCCTATATAATAATAATCTACATCATCATCTTCATAGTAGTAATCGGGAAAATCATCTTCGTCGTCCCAGCTGGATCCGGAGCCGCTGTAGTAGTATTCGTCCGGGCCTTCAAATTTCTGGGAATAGGCCGAAATACTATAAATGAGAATGAATATTGCCACAAAAACTATAAAGGCGAGGGCTTCCCGGCTTACTTTTCCGGACGGCTTCATACTTCCCGAAGTTTTTTCCGGCACCTTCAACCAAGTCTTTTCCTGTTTCCTTCCGTCAGGAGAGATTCCCCGCAGACGGCATTCAGCCATCAGCTTCAGAAAGAGTTCTCTTACAGCATGGGCTTCATCCGGTCCCTGATAACGGATGGCCCTCTGCCCGTCGGCCTTGTTTTTGTAAACGATAAAGTCATTCCCGTCCCTGTAAAT